>JAEUVR010000374.1 GCA_016786785.1 Chitinophagaceae bacterium | reverse complement strand
CCAAAAGCAAGGCGTTCTGGATAACAGAACCGCAACAGGCGGATTAATGGTTCCCGGCTACGAATTGCGCCAATATATAATTCAAGAAGTCAATTATGAAGTCAACCTTAATTTTAGAAAAAAGATCAATGACTTTTCTTTAGATGGATTTGTTGGCGGTAATGTGAGAGCCAATACTAGCGATCTTATGAGATATGAAACAGCTGGCGGATTGACTTTTCCTAATTATTTTGATATAGCAGCTTCTGTCAGTAGGCCTTCTACAAGAAGGGTTTTAGATAACAAGACGGTAAGAAGCGTCTATGGAAAAGCTTCTGCAGGGTATAAGAATTTTTTATACCTGGATGCAACGCTACGCAATGACTGGTCTTCCGCGCTTCCTAAAAACAATAATTCCTATTTATACCCATCTCTTTCGTCGAGCTTCGTGTTTACAGAATTAATGCCGGCAAACAATAAGCTGACATTCGGCAAGATAAGGGCCTCTTATGCGCAGGTTGGATCCGATCTCGGGTTTAATCAGGTGAATATTGAGATGATCACCAGGAATAATTTTATTAGTTCTCCTTCCGCAGAAATAGGGGATCAATTCAGGTCCGGAGGCATTAGCCCGACATTGACAAAATCCTGGGAGATAGGCGCCGAGTTTCGCTTCTTCAATAATATAGGTCTTGATATCGCGTATTATCGCGATGATAACATTAATCAGATCATTGCCGTGCCTGTGTCTCCCACTTCAGGTTACCTGACCGCCCAGATAAATGCTGGAAATATTCAGAGAAAGGGGCTTGAGATAAGCCTTTCCGCGACCCCTTTGAAAAGCAAGAATTTTAGCTGGAATACCATTGCCAATTTTTCTAAAGCAACTTCTTTGATTAAGGAGCTTGCCCCGGGCATCGATCAGCAGGTTTATTATCAACCCGCTCCGGGCATTTATATTTTAAATAAAGTAGGAAAGGAATGGGGAACGATAATAGGAAGAGAATTTGACAAAGATGAAAAAGGAAGATTTATTTTCAGGAATGCGCTGGGAGAAAGACAGCGTTCTGAAGGTCATGAAATGGGTTCGGTGCTTCCCGACTTTACTGGAGGTTGGTTCAATAGCTTTGTTTACAGGAAATTTGACCTTTCTTTCTCTATTGATTTTCAGATTGGAGGATTGATTCAATCCCAGACCATGGGGCAATTTTATAGGAACGGACAGGCGACGGCGACAGTCGGCGTAAATGATAAGGGCGTGGATATTCGCGAATTCCCTTCTTTGGGAGGAGGCGTCAGGCTTGACGGCGTATACAATGGCGTTGATACTACCATATATGTTCCTGCCCAGCGTTATTTTAATGATAAGATTAATGATTCGCGCTTTCAGACGCTAGATGCGACTTATGTAAAGCTGAGAGATGTGCGTTTGGGATATACGATACCGGTTAACCTGAACAATCGCCTCCATGTAAAAAGCGCCAATATTGCGCTTACGATTAATAATGCCTGGCTGATCCATGCTCCTATGAAAGATCTTATTGGAATTGATCCCTCTGAATCCGGACAGGGCCAGGGCAACGGGATAATCGGCTATCATGGCGGACAGCTTAGTTCGTCCAGAACAGTCGGATTAAACGTAAGAGTATCATTTTAATTTCTTCTAAAAAAATCAGATATGAACAAAGTATTTGGAATATTATTGGCATACGCGATATTGTTTCCATCTTGTAAGCCTGGGGACTTCGGAACGCTAAATTATGATCAGACAAAAGTCACGCGCGTTCCCACAAGCGCTTTATTGACAAATGCCATTCAGATCACTCTTCCCCTGACTACCTTTGGCCCTACGGAGGCGAATAGTTATGTTCAGTACATGGCAAATGCTACTTCGATTGCAGAATATAACCTTCGTAATTTTGCCTGGTCTTCAAGCTGGGATCTTAAGGCTAAGATGTACGATGGTCCGCTGAATAACCTTCAGGTCATTATTAATATGAATAATGAAGGAGATCAGATGGCGGAGTCCGGCGGGTCCAAAGACAATCAACTCGCCGTAGCAAGGATACTAAAAGCTTATTATTTCTGGTCTCTTACCGATCGTTATGGGGATATTCCTTATTCGGAAGCATTAACGGGAGACGCAGATTATACTCCGAAGTTTGACGCTCAGAAGGACATTTATTATGATCTGTTCAAGGAATTCAAGGAAGCGTCTGCTCAAATCAATACCAGCCAGGCCGCTGTGACAGGAGATATTCTATTTAAAGGAGATATGGCTAAATGGAAAAGGTTTGCAAACACCTGCCGGATGATGATGGCTTTAAGGTTGATCAAAAATGATTTTGAAAAAGGCAAAGCTGAATTCAACGACGCATTAGCCGGCGGCACGCTAACTGCCAATAGCGATAATATCATGTATTCCTATGTGGCCAATGATCCTAATAATTACAATCCATGGTATCAGGCATATACCATTGAATCGGCCAATGGAACAGCTATTGCCAATACCCTGGTAGATTTTATGTCAAACCAAAATGACCCCAGGCTGCCAGTGTACGGAGAGGATCTCAGCGGCCACGTAATTGGCGCTCCTTACGGCATAAGGCAAACCACCGTGGTCGGGTCATTCAGCCGCCCGGGAAGCTCAGGCTGTACTACTTCCAACTGCCCGAATAATTTTTTCCGTAGCGCCGGCGCCCCTTCTCCGATTTTTACTTATGCGCAAGTCTTATTTACATTAGCAGAAGCTGTGAAAGTAGGTTATATAACCGGCGGAGATGTTGCGGCAGAAACCTATTATGCCAATGCTATTAAAGCCTCTTTTGAATATTATGGCGTATATAACGCGGTCGGTTATGATTCCTTTATGGCTCAGCCAGGCGTGTTATATGACCCGGCAAATGGTCGTAAACAGATTATGAGCCAAAAATGGGTGCACTTATTCCTGAATGGTTATGAAGCATGGGCTGATTGGAGGAGAACAGGTTATCCTGAATTGCTTCCCGCAATTAATGGATCAATAGCCATCATTCCCAGAAGGATGGGATATCCTGCAGATGAGGAAGGCGTTAATCCGGATAATTATAAAGCAGTTTTGCAAAGTCAGGGCCCGGATGAATTGGAAACGCGAATGTGGTGGGATAAATAGTTCTTTTTCATTCCTGCTTAGATTACATCATCAAACTTTACATAACATGAAGAATTCCCGTAGAGATTTTGTTAAAAAAGCAATGGTTGGAGCCGCCGGCGTTTCCTTTGCCGGCGGCATACTTCCGGCCTTCAGCGCTAAAAGCTACGCTAATATCATCGGC
>JAEUVR010000349.1 GCA_016786785.1 Chitinophagaceae bacterium | reverse complement strand
CGCCTGCCTGGATATAATAGATCTGCAGCGCGTCATCCCAGTACATATCCTGGAAAGTATATCCGCCTGCCGTTATGGGATTTTTAAAATGCAGTCCGTAAGCGGTATGGCTGAAAGGAGCGGAAATGGATACCAGTTCGCCGCCGGCGCCCGCAAAGGTGAACTTTATAATATACAGGTACAGGTTAAATGAAATACTGATTTTCGCATTGTCTGTTCCATTAAAATAGAGCAGTGGATTGTTGGTATTGTAGTCTGCAGTGGCGTTCATGATCTCGGCAAGGCGTCCGCCGAAAACGGCGTTCATTTCTTCCGCCGTCGCCTTTATCAACAAGGCTTCGCTGTTGTTGTAGTTGCCTTTTAGCTTGATGGTATCTCCCGCGGTCGTCTCGCTGAAAGCAAAGTCAAAATCGGTTCCCCAGCCAAACCCGGCTTCAGGAGCGGGGCTGGAAGAAACATCGGGGTCGGGATCGGCGGCGACATGAATATAGCTATAGGTGTCAAATACGAGCGAAGGGCGTTGGATGGCTTTCAGGGTATAGCCGCTTTCCTTGGGCGTTGCAGCCATATCGATCCGGAAATCCGATAACATGGAGACGCGGTTGGCATTGGTAAATTTCATGTAATAGGTAAGCCCCCCGACTTCCACGTCCTGGTTTCTAAGCCCCTGCGGATATACAAACAGTTTCCATCCCGGATCCTGGACGAGCGCGCCCTGGAAATTATTCAATACTTCAGTAATGCGTTCATCAGGCGTTTTATCGAAAACATTCTTTACTTCCTTTTTACATCCCGCGAACAGGATGCTGAAGACGGCGATATATATGATGAGGTGTTTCATGTGCCTGTTATTGAATTAAGGTAAAAGCAGGGCGTGAAAATAGCTTCCGGGCGCGGACTGCGAACTGAACCTGACCCGGGGATATATGCTTACAGAAGGATCGGCATACCAGCTGAGCCCGAATTGGTTGTTTTCAAAATAATTAAGCAGGGGCGTAACCGCCGTCGCTATAATTGTTCCGTTTCCATTGGCCGAAACATAGGTTAGATCATAAATCCCATTAGCGTCCTTGCTCAGGTCATAAACATAATCAGCTGCGAAAGTTGTCGTCCCCTGCCGGACATACATTCTTAATATCGCGGTAGTAGCGTCGGCAGTGATCAGCGCCAGCGAATCTAACGTAAGTCCGTAATTCGGTATGGCTGCAACGGCCGTCGCCGAAGTATTGAAGGCCGAAAGGAAGGGAGCGGATTGCGGCAGCAATGCGGCATTGGCAGGGTTAACGCTTGCGGTAGCATAGGTTTTGTCAAAGCCATAACTTTCTTCAACGGTAGGCGGGGGGACAAGCTTATTTAGTGCGGCCTGCACGCGGGTTTGCAGGCTATAGAAATCAATATTATAGGCCTGGCTGAAATAGTTGACCACTATCTGTTCTTTTTGCCGTAGCGCCTGCTGCGCTTTCTCATCGGCGGAAGCAACCAGTTCGCCAAACCGCGTTTTTCCTTCTACCAGCATATTGGAAACCATTTCCACGAAGTCTTCGTCATACGAAGCCATAGAATAGGGCGTGACATATCCATTGGCTAATGCCTGCTTATTGGTTACATTATACCAGGTAGCCGTATACCCGTCGAGTCCCAGATCGGAGGAGATGGTTTTAAATTCCTGCGGATACATGATGGTCTGGTGAAGGATATGCGCGAATTCATGATGAGAAGTGTGGATCATCCTCTTTAGGGAAGTAACATAGTTCTTGTCGAAGTTCTGGTTGATATCGAGGAATACAATATTATTGCCTCCTTCCGCCTGCCCCAGGATCACGGTTCCAAAATCATATTGTACGCTGCCAACCAGCACAAACTGTTTTGGCGTATAGGTTTTCATGAACCTGTCGCTGCCGGTTTCTTCATTATAGGGGTCGATCCAAACCCTTTTAATGGCCGACATGGCCGGGATGATCTTGCTTTCCTCAGGAGGCGTATAGGTGCGGTCTAATTGTAATTCCCAGGGATCCCAGCGATATTTCACTGAAATATTGTAAGGCATGGTCAGGCTATCCATCAGCCATTCGTCAATCGGCCCTGAAGTCCAGGTTTGACCTCCTAATCCGACCGGAAGAGGCCTGTCAAGGTTTTCCTCCTTTTTACAGGAAACCAGCCCTGCTATGGTTAAGGCTGTCCAGCATAAGGCGTATAATGTTTTCATTGAGTTGTCTTTTATATAAAACAAATCTTTTCGCGTACGCTCATACCCGTATAAAAAATGCCGGGCTTATTTTCTTGATGTTTCATAGGTCGTTTTTATATTTCTTCATGCGGTGTTTGCGTTTGTCCTCCGGCTTATCTTGGATTTTGCGCCAGCCCCGCCTGTTTGGTCAATGCAGGCAATTGCAACGCTCTCCGGTTATCGTCGGCGGTTAAAACGATTTGTTCTCCTTCTAGAGTTTCATGCGTTACGGGTATCTTCCATCGTAATATATCAAACCATCTTATGCCTTCATGAAGAAAAAATGCTTTTTTAAAATCCAGTATCGCATACATGGCGGCATATTGCAGCGGCGCTCCGTAATAATTTGTCAGCTTGCTATTGGTCAGGTTATGGGCGCCCGCCGTATAACCCTGTATGTTCTTGCTGACAAAAGCATTCATGTCGGCGATGGCGAGAGCAATCTCTCCCTGGATTGCATAGGCTTCGGCTCTGTTTAGCAGGGCTTCCTCGGCGGTAAACAGCGGAATGGTATTATAGGGGTCGCCGGTATTGGCATTGATGCTGGTAGCCACCGTATGCGTATAAAACTTAGGGATATTATAATTCCTCGGGCCCGCGCCGTACAGGTCATAAGTATACCGGCCTCCTGAAACATTGTTTTGAATAAGCAGGTTATTGGCTATTTTCTGTCCCAGGCCGAAACGCAGGGAAGGATAGGCTTCTCCCCAGAAGGAATTGGCTTCCTGGAGGAGCAGGTTGCCTGTTAAGGTAGACTTGGTGTATTCTGCCTCCAGTTCATTGTATTGAAGATTGGTCAGGATAGTATTCCAGGGTCTTATGTTATCGGCGGCATTACCCGGTAGCGCCTGGCTGGCATAGGAGATGGTCTGGACATAATCTTGTTTAAACAGGTAGAATCTTGCCGCAAAAGCCGCCGCCGCTTTTTTATTAAAATGAAATTTGGGGGCTTCCTTATAAATTTTATCGTCTATCAGCGGGTATCCTTCCTTGATATCTTTTTCAATCATCTCGTATGTATAAGCCACCGTTTTTCTATCGTACTGTAAAAAAACTTCTTTTTCAGGAGCCGTAACATAGGGAATCCCCGGGTCGGAAGCGGCGGTAGCGGGATCGTAGGTTTTAGCGAACAGGGCGACCAACATAAAATGCGCATAGGCGCGCGCCAGCAGCGCTTCGCCGCGATGCGCGTTAAGCTGATCCTTGTCTGGCGATGCTTCTATGATCTCCAGGGCCTGGTTAGCGGCTGCAATAGCCTTGTAGCAGGCCATCCAGTAGTTGTCGGGGCTGTCCTGGTCGTCGGGAGCGGTCTCTACCGGCTCATACCGGTACGATTGCCGGTTTATCTTGTTCAGTATATCATAAGACGATCCCGCGCCTTCCTTATCCTCTGCATTGTCCGACATGGCCTCGCAGAACAGTATGTAGTTTGCGCGCGGATAAGCGGCTGTCAGCAGTTGAGCGATCTGGTCGGCCGTTTGAATATCGGTTCGGTTATCCGGTTCCTTATCAAGGTATTTATTACAGCCCGCCAGTAGCGCCATGGAGAGGAGTGAGCAATATAGGATAGACCTTTTCATGGTATGATTTTAGAAACCTAATTTTAAAGATGCGGTGAACTGTTTGTTGAGCGGCATAGCGACGCCGCCTGCATTAAAGAATTCAGGATCCTGCCCGTACAGGTTAGGATCTGAGTAGATCAGCCATAAATTATGGGCTATTATATTCAGCGAAACATTTTTAAAAGGAGATCCCTGCAAAACCTTTGAGGGGAGGGCATATTCTGCCGTTACTGATTTCAAACGCACAAAAGAACCGTCGGCTACCCGTATGGAAGAAAAATTATAATTGTTGTAGGGATAAGCGTTAGCCCTGTTAACATCATAGGAAGTATAAGCGTCGGCAATAGAAGGGATATTGGTAACGGCTTCATCCCCTGGCAATACCCAGCGGTTATTGAACTCTTTCGGGAGGGCGTCCAGGTCGGAATAGCTGCCCCTGAATACCTGGTTCAGCCTGACCTTATTTCCCGCCTGGTAAGATAAATGAAATCCCAGCGAAAAGTTTTTATAGCTGAACCTGTTGGTGAAACCGCCTACGATAGTGGGATCTACCGGCCCCTCGTACTTCAGGAAATCAGTAACATCGCTTTGCATGAATACGTTGCTGCTGGTTTGGCCTTTCTCATTTTCGAATAACGGCACGCCGTCTTCATTCAATCCGGCAAAGGGAATGGAAAACAACCCTCTTACAGGATATCCCTGTTTGGCGCCTCCTTCGGGGATGATCAGGTCAAAAATAAGCGGGAAGTTCCGCGCATTCGTGATCTCATTGGTATTGTAACTGAAGGTGAAATTGGTTTGCCAGGCAAACCGGTTATCCATATAGGGTTTGCCGCCTACGCTGAACTCCACGCCCTGCGATTTCAGATCGGCATAGTTGGCCGCCTTTGTCAACTGGCCGCCTATGCCGGAAGTGCGGATCAGGTTAATCAGGTCCAGGCTTTTCCGGCTGTATACATCTGCGGAAATATTCAGCCTGTTGTTCAGCAACCCGATATCGGCGCCGATATTGGCTTCGAACTTTCTTTCCCAGGTAAGATCGGCGTTTTCGAGGTTCTCGATATCGATCGCTAATTGCCGGTCGTTCAGGTAGGGGCGATTGGTAAGCTGGGTGCGGAAAACAGCCAAGGAATTGGTGGCGTTGCCATAGTTGGCGTTCAGTCCGTAGCTCGCGCGGAGGGTCAGGTAATTGATTGCGCTAACCTCGCGTAAGAAAGCTTCCTGGTCTACATTCCAGCGTCCGGCAATGGTCCAGGAATTCAGCCATCTTGCTTTTTTTGAGCGGCCCAGCCGGTTGGAGCCGTCTCTTCTCAAGGTTCCTTCGATGGTATATCGCTGATCGTATGTATAACGAAGGTTGCCGAAATAGCCGACAAAGCGTTCGTATTCGTTGCCCATCCCATAATACTGCAAACTGTTTTCGAGGAATTGTTTAACGATGCGGTAATCGACAAAAGGCACGCCGCCGTTTTCGTACTGGTAGCCGAAGCCGGTATTGTTAGCGTTTCTCCTGTCGGTATATTTTACTTCCTGCCCCAGCAGTCCCTGGATATAATGAACGGAAGCGTATGTTTTATTAAAGGAGAGGGTGTTCCGGAAAGTATAGTTTCTCAGTTCGTCTTCCTGGCGGTTGTAGAAGCCGCCATAGGGCAATACCACCAGAGGTATGCCTTCGGGGTTATCCGGATCGCGGTACAGGAATTTATTTCGCTGTGCGATAGTAGCCGTGGGCGCGGCGCGGTAAGCGTTGGCCTGGTTGGAGTTTTCCGTGATCTCATGTTCCTTGGAGGCTTTTACATACCGTATGGCGCCGATAAAATTATAGGTCAGCCAGGGCGTAATTTTATATTGCGCGTCTCCCGCGAGGCTGATATCGGCCACATTCAATTTGATGGCGTTGTTGTTTATCTCGTTCAGGATATTAAAGGGAGCGAAGTTTCTCCGGAAATATTCATATTCTCCCTGGTCATTATATGCGGTCAGCGCGCGGCTGGTATTCAGGGCATAGCTAAAGGGATTGATGTCAAAGTCGCGGTCGAAAGAGCCTTCTACCGGGTTGCTGATGCGGCTGATGGTTCCCGGAGCCTGTTGCTGGCGCATGGACCCGGACAGTTTAAACCCGGCGGTAAAGCGGTCAGAGAAATTATAGGTGTTGCGTACATTGGCGGTATACCGCTTGACCTGGTCGGCTATCGTCCATCCCTGATCGTTATAAAAGCTTACGGAAAAATAAGACTGCGCTTTTTCTGTTCCGTGGGAGAGGCTTAACGAATGTTCCTGCGTCAGGGAGTTGCGAAAAAGAATATCAAACCAATCGGTATTCTTCCGGGCATAGGGCGCTAAGAACTCCCTTCTTGCCTCGGGGGTGTTAAAGAGCGCGAACTGTCCATCGGGATCCAGGGTCTTGATCAGGTCGGCCATCTTGCCGTAAAGCCCTGCGTCGGCGCGGGTGGCCACATTGGAAAAGACAAGAGAGCCCTTGCGTTCAAGTTCTGCATATACCGACATCTGGTCGGCCGAATTCATAATATTATAGGTGGAATATTGCGGTTTAAGCTGTACGCCGAAATTGCCGGTATAGGCAATGGTAGGCGCGCCCGATTTTCCTTTTTTGGTGGTGATCACGATCACGCCATTCATGGCGCGGGCGCCGTAGAGCGCTGTGGCGGAAGCGTCTTTTAATATGTCGAAGCTTTCTATATCGCTGGGGTTTAATCCGGCTACGGACGATCCCAATAGGGTATTGGGATCTCCGCTGGACAATTGGTCGTTTGAGATGTTGATAATGTCTTCCAGCACAACGCCGTCGACTACCCAGAGCGGCTTGTTATCGCCTGTTATGGAAGTGGCGCCCCTGATGCGCACCTTGGGGGCGGCGCCAAAGGTGCCGGATACATTTTGTATGGCCACGCCGGAAGCGCGCCCTTCCAGCATACGGCTGATATCGGATACGCCGTCGGTGCGGATCTGGTCGGCAGCCAGTTTAACGGAGGCCCCGGTAAATTTGCTTTTATCTATTCGTTGAAACCCCGTTACGATAACGTCGACAAGGGTCCCCGCTTCGGCGTCGAGCGTAATGTTGACATGCGTTTGCCCCTGCGCCAACCTTATTTCTTTGGGCTGGTAGCCGATATTGCTAAATACAAGGGTGGACCTGTCGCCGATATTGTACAATACAAAATTTCCGTTGATATCGCTGACCGTTCCGGTTTTAGCGCCTTTTACGGATATGGACACATTGAAAAGAGGCTGCCCCAGGCTATCTGTTATCTTTCCGCGAATGGTCGTGTCGGCCTTATAGAGAACGGCGGAAGCATACCTGTAAGCGCGATCGGCGAAAGCCTGCGAGGTGAAAACGAAAAGGATAGCCAGTAAAGCGCAGGGTTTAACACAAGCGCCAGGGATGGCGGCCAACCTTTCTGAATTTTGTTTTGTTGTCAACGGGTCTTTGTTTACATGTCCTGACATGATCATTCTGATTAGAAAGGTTTATCCCGGAAGCGGATGGTATTGTTCTTTGATTTCCAAACAATAATACGAAGAAATGGCATTTTTTCCCTTAAAATTGCTGTTTAAAACCAGCCGCATATTTTTACGCGCGCGCTTTTAGGCGGCAGCAAAAAATAATTTAATGTTTCAATATTCCGATTAAATGAAAACCTTAAAACAATCAGCGTCTCTTCTCAAACGCAAGTGGGGCGCTATGGGCGGGCATTCGCCCTTATATTCCTTTTTTAATGCCGTTCATCCGCTAAACCGGCAGAGTATACCCCTGCTTGATGAGGAAAGTTTTCCACTGATCCTGAAAAAAGGAGCTTTCCTGGTTAAGCCGGGCCAGGATAACGACAAACTTTTCCTTGTTTTGAAAGGCGTGATACGCGGGTTCATCAAAGAGGAGGGCAGAGAGATCACTACCTGGATAAATGAAGAGAACGAAGTGGTGGGAACCATCCGCAATATGGGGTTGAATATGCCCTGCGAAGAATATGTTCAGGCAATTGAGGATGCCGTGGTAATTGCTATCCCGTTTAATTTGATGGACCAGATGTATGAACAGTTTCCCGAAAGCAATATCATCGGCCGAAAGCTGCTGGAAGCAAACTATCGCGGCTCGGAAGAGCGGGCGTATATATCCCGCATACCTTCTGCTGAGAAAAGATACAAGCGGTTTATGCAAACCCAGGCCGGCCTGCTTAACCGGATCGCCCTTAAGTACGTCGCGTCTTATTTGGGCATGACGATCGAAACCATCAGCAGGGTGCGGGGCAGGAAGTAGGCGGGCGCCCGGCAGATCGGCGGGTATCGCTTTCTGCCCACGTTTTGATTTTGGCCGGCGTAGCCGCCGGAACAGGACAAACTTTATCACAACTGTCCGCCTAACGCCGCTTTTCATTACATTCGGTGCATGATATTGATTGTAGACGATAAAAAGGAGAACCTTTTCTCTCTGCAAAAACTTCTTGAGATCCATAATTTTCATGTTGATACGGCAAACTCCGGCGAGGAAGCGCTGAAAAAAATACTCAAAACCGCTTATGCGCTCATTATACTGGATGTTCAGATGCCCGGGATGGATGGATTTGAAGTTGCTGAGACTATTTCCGGACATGGCAAATCGAAGGATATCCCCATCATTTTTCTTTCGGCGGTCAAGATCAATAAAACCTTTATCGCCAGGGGGTACCAGTCGGGCGGCATAGATTATGTTACCAAACCCTTTGACCCCGATCTGTTATTGCTTAAAGTACAGACTTTTTACAGGCTTTCCGAACAAAAACGCGAGCTGAATGAAATGCAGAGCGCGCTCAGGGAAGAAATTGAGTTCAGGAAAAAAGCGGAGCATGAGCTTTTTATGGCCAACCTGGCGTTGGAAGAACGGGTAGCCCAAAGAACGCAGGAACTGTATAAAATAAATACCGAACTGGAAGCCAGCAATCATGATTTGCAGCAATATGCTTCCGTCGCTTCTCATGATCTCAAGGAGCCGTTAAGAAAGATCCAGATATACGGCGACCGGCTGAGGCAGCAGTTTTTCCAGGATAATCCCGAAGCGCAGTCTTATATAGGAAAGATCATTACCTCTTCACAGCGGCTTACTGTTTTGATCAATGATCTGCTGAATTATTCCAAGCTGTCGGGAGAAGGGCTGTTCCGCCGTACAAAGATCAACGAGATCCTGGACGAGCTGATTTCCGATCTGGAGTTCCTGATTGCGGAAAAGAACGCGGTCATCACTTTGGAGCCTATTCCCGAGCTGGAAGTCATACCCGGCCAGATAAGACAAATGTTTCAGAACATCATCAGCAATTCGCTCAAGTTTTCTAAAAATGATATTTCTCCTGTAATACATATTTCTGCGGAACTGGTTGCGGATAAATCGCTCGATAGCGAATGCTCGGCTTTAGGCCAGTATTGCAAAATCGCCATTGCCGACAATGGCATAGGTTTTAATGAAATGTATACGGATAAAATATTCACCATGTTTCAGCGCTTACATTCCAAAGAAGCTTTTGATGGCACCGGCATTGGCCTGGCCATTGTAAAAAAGATCGTAGACAAGCACAACGGTATTATCGGCGTCGCCAGCAGAGAGAACGAAGGCTCCACTTTTACGGTGGTGTTGCCCGTTACGCAAAGCATCCCGCATTCCCAATCCAGGCTTAATGCTTCAAATTAACACCCTTATGGCGTCAAACTTCAGAAAAAATATATTTATAGGATTTGGCATATCATTATCGTTGTTGATCATTAGTTCGGCTGCTTCTTTGCTCAGCATCCGGGAACTGATCGAAAGCTCGAAGCTGGTGCGCGATACCAATGCGGCGATCAGCGAGTTGGAAGGCGTTAATCTTACGCTCCTGGCAGCCGAATCAAACCAGCGGGGCTTCCTGCTGACCTCGGACAGTTCCGTGCTGTCGCGGTTCAAGAAACAAACGGACTCGACCGTGGAAAAATTAAACCTGATTGATCAGCTCGTTGGATCCAAACCGGATCAGGCGGAGAATATGCGGCGTCTCAGGGAGACGGTAAAGGAGCGGATCGACTATCTTCATTCGAATGTCGAGTTTCAGCAAAAAGGACCCTCGTTATTTGTCGTTTCCCTGGCGCAGGGAAAGATAGCGATTGATTCGGTCGGTCGGGTGATCAGGAGAATGGAGCGGATCGAACAGGAAAGGCTTGATGTAAGGACGGCTAACATGCAGCGGTTCTCCGTATATACGCCTGTTCTCATTGTGTTTGCGGCCATATTGTCGTTAATGATCACCATCGTATTCTACGTCAGGATCATGAATGATTTTAAAAGGCAGACCCGCCTGCAGAAGGAGCTACGGGCGAAAGATGTGGATCTTGCCGCGCGGATAGGCATTATCCGGAACATCGCCGATAAAATATCCTCCGGCAATTATAAAATACGCATTGACGACGTGGGTAAGGACGTATTGGGCAGCCTGGCCGGTTCATTGAATAAAATGACCGAATCGCTGGAATATTCCTTTGAGCTCCTCTCTCAAAAAGAGTGGCTTCAGGCTGCCGTAGCGGAATTCAACGAAAAGTTGTTGGGAGAAAAAAATATAAAAGCATTGTCTTCCACCATCCTGGACGCCGTCATTCATAAAACCGATAGCCAGATAGGCGCTTTTTATGTAATGAATGATTCGTCGGACGAACTTTACCTGGCAAGCGGATTTGCCCTTGTTCCGGAAGCGCCCCGGAATATCCGGATAGGAGAGGGCGTTGTCGGTCAATGCGCAGCGCAGCGCAAGGTTCTCTACCTGGAGAATATTGCCGAAGAAAGTTTTACGCTCAGTTTCACCTCCGGAAAAATTAAGCCTTCTTCGCTGATGATCATCCCTCTCCTGAATCATAATGAAATAATAGGGGTAATGGAGATTGGTAAGCTGGGCGGCTATTCTACTAACGAACAGCTATACCTGAGAACCATTTCGGAACAAATCGGCATTGTGATCGAAAGTTCGCAAAGCCGCAGGAGGCTGCAGGAACTGCTGGAGGAAACCCAATCGCAGTCGGAAGAGTTGCAGACCCAGCAGAACGAACTGGAAAACATTAACGAGGAGCTGAGATCGCAGTCGCACAAGCTGCAGGTATCGGAAGAAGAGCTGAAAGTACAGCAGGAGGAACTGATGCAGGCCAATACGGAGCTGGAAGAGAGAACAACCCTGCTGGAAGAAAAGAATCAGCTGATCCTGGAAAGAAACAGCGAAATACAAATAAAGGCAAGGGAACTTGCCGACATCGCCAGGTACAAGTCGGAGTTTTTAGCCAATATGTCGCACGAACTGCGAACGCCGTTGAATTCCATCCTGCTGCTTTCCCGGTTGATGGCGGAGAATAATGAAAGGAACCTTTCTCCCGATCAGATCGAATACGCCCGCGTGATCCAGAGTTCGGGGCAGGGGCTGTTGATGTTGATAGACGAGATACTCGACCTGTCCAAGATAGAGTCAGGAAAGATGGATATCGAGTATGCCAGCGTATCGGTGCACGAAATTATTGACGATATCCGGTCTTTGTTCGCGCCGATTGCCAAGGACAAAAACCTGGAGTTCAGCATATCTGCGACGGACGGAGCGCCGACTTTTATTCATATAGATAAGCTGCGCGTGGAGCAGATCCTTAAAAACCTTGTATCCAACGCGCTTAAGTTTACTTCCAGGGGATCTGTCCGCCTTACCATAGCGCCGCATCCCACCGATCCTTCCCTGCTGGGTTTTGCCGTAAAAGATACCGGCATCGGCATAGAAAAGGAAAAGCAATCGCTGGTGTTTGAGGCATTTCAGCAGGCCGACGGGTCCACGCGCCGGCAGTACGGGGGCACAGGGCTCGGGCTTTCCATTAGCCGCGAGTTAGCCAGGCTGTTGGGCGGCCATATTGTGTTGACCAGCGAGCCGGGTAAGGGAAGCGAGTTCATCCTTTATGCGCCCATCGCCAAGCCGCTGCGCCAGGAGGCAAGCGTCGCAGCGAATAAAATTGACGAGCTGTACGACCTGGCAGCAGGAGATGATTTTATCGCGTCTTCCGAAGAACAGGTTGCCAATAACCAGGACATATCGCCGGTTCCCTCGGCTGTTGTCGCAGACGATCGCGGCAATATCAATCCGAATGATAAAACTATTCTTATCGTCGAGGATGATATTTCCTTCGCAAAAGCTTTATTGGACTTTACGCGTGAAAATGGGTACAAGGGCATTGTGGCTACAAGAGGCGACGAAGGGCTGCCCCTTGCCCGCCTGTTCATGCCGATCGGAATCCTGCTTGATATCAAGCTTCCTGTGAAAGACGGCTGGCAGGTCATGAAAGAACTCAAAGAAGATAGCAGGACCAGGCATATCCCGGTGCATATTATGTCTTCTTTAGAGGTAAAGAACCAGAGCATTTCTTCCGGCGCGGTAGACTTTATCAATAAGCCCATGGCTTTTGAAAAGCTGCACGAAGCGTTCAGGAAGATAGAAAACGCGCTCATGAAGGAGCCCCGAAAAGTGCTGATCGTGGAAGAGAATGCCAAACATGCCCTGGCGCTTTCTTATTTCCTGGAAAACTCCAATATCGTTTCGGAGATAGGAGGAGACGCTTCGTCTGCCATAGCCGCTCTCGGGAACAAGCAGATTAATTGCGTAATCCTCGATATGGGCATTACTGACGCCCGGTGTTTCAATACCATTAAGGAAATTAAGGCAAACCCCGGAATGGAAAACATCCCGGTGGTTATTTTTACGGAAAAGAACCTTTCTAAGTCTGAAGAGCTCCATATAAAACGATATGCCGATTCCATTGTGGTTAAAACAGCTAATTCCTATAGGAGAATCCTGGATGAAATATCGCTTTTTCTGCATCTGGTAGAGAAAAACGCGAACGGAAATGAACAAAGCCCTTCTTATCAGAAGCTTGGTTTCCTTAAAGAAGTGCTTAAAAATAAAACGGCGTTGATCGCAGACGATGACGTAAGAAATATTTTTTCGCTGGCGAAGGCGCTAGAAAGCGTGGGGATGACCGTATTGTCGGCTATGGACGGCAGGGAGGCGCTGGAGCAGCTACAAGCAAACCCGGGGATAGACATTATCCTGATGGATATGATGATGCCCGAAATGGACGGATACGAAACGATGAAGAGGATCAGGGAGATGGAGGGATATGCCCATCTTCCGATCATCGCGGTAACCGCTAAAGCCATGCGGGAAGACCGGGAGAAATGCATCCGGTCCGGCGCTTCAGATTATATTACCAAACCTATTGACGCCGATCAGCTATTGTCGTTGCTCCGCGTTTGGTTGTACAATAAAAGCTAAATTGTGTAGGTTAACGGGCGTGCAATGTTTCTTTAAAATAATCTCGTGCAACAACAAAATATCAGGGACGAAGAGGTGGAGGCGCTGTTGAATGACCTCATCGAGATATATGGTTATGATTTTACGGGCTATTCCGGGGCCTCGATAAAAAGAAGGATTACCCGGCTGG
>JAEUVR010000315.1 GCA_016786785.1 Chitinophagaceae bacterium | reverse complement strand
CTACGGGCAGGCCGATGCCTCCTTTTCGCACGATAGAGCCCAGCGGCGCGCCGATAAGGAACAATACGACCACCGAGATGGACATGGTAAATTTTGAATGCCACTCGATGAGCTGCAACCGAAGCTCCTTTCTTCTACTGGTATAATCCGACGCGCTGATCTGTAAATTGCCTTTTATAGAACCGGCATATGAAATGCTTTGGTCGATAACGGTTATCCTGGCGCTATCGGGAATAAGTTCTCCAAAATCTTTCAGTTTTGGCGCGGGGGTATTTACCCTCATCCACCCGCTGTCGATATACCTGTTGAAGGGGAGGTAAACCCGGAGCGCGTTCCGGATCTGGCTTTCATAGGAGTTGTTGAGTTTTGCCAGCGAGTCGATCCCGGTCGAGAGTTGCCGGATGCTCAGCATCTCGTAGCGGTTCATATAAGCGCTGTCGGACGTGAGGTTGAGTTGGAGCGAACTCAGGTCCAGTACCTTCCGGTATTCTTTAAAGCCGAGCCTGATCAGGTCGGTATTGGCCGAATTGCGATCGCCTCTTTCTTCATATCTCCATCCGTCTTTCAGGATAAACTCCAGGAAATGCTGATCCGGCGTTACGCGCATGACCCCTTTTTCGGCTACGATGATATTGTCCTGGAATCCCGGATTGGCCTCGTAAATGATCACGTTGATCAGCGTGGAATCGTTTTTTTTCTCCGCCACTTTAATCGCATAGCCGGGGATGGTAGTATAAAAAACGCCCACTTTCAGGTCGAACGCCGGCTTTTTATTTACAATATCCGTATGCAGGGTGCGCATCTTCAGGTTGGCGATGGGAATGACGTTGTTGTTAAAAAGAAAGGCAAGGCCCGAAAGCAGCAGGGCAATGATAAAAACAGGGCGCATGAAACGGGTCAGGCCGATCCCCGCCGATTTAATGGCTACCAGCTCAAAGGTTTCGCCGAGATTGCCGAAGGTCATGATCGACGATAACAATACGGCAAGCGGCAGGGCCATCGGCACAAGGGTTGCGCTCAGGTAAAGGATCAGGCGCATGATGGTAGGGCCGTCAATGCCCTTGCCTACGATATCATCTATCCATAACCAGAAAAACTGGAGGATCAGCACAAACAAAGTGATAAAAAAAGTGGCAATGAACGGCCCGATAAAGGATTTGATGATAAGTATATCTAATTTTTTAACCACCGTACGATTGCTGAATGAATGGATATTACCTTTAGCTGATGAATGAAGCAAAAATAACGCTTTCGGCAGATGAATTGGCAATAGCAAAAAATGCAGACTGGCTTTTAACAAAGAATGCTATCATAGAAAAGACATACCATCTTTTCGGATTAATGTCAGAAACTTTAAAAGAATATGAAACAAACCTGGCTTTTTCCGCTCTTCCCGAATTGTTCCTGGCTTCGCCGAAGATCGCCAGGGGAGAGAATTACCGGGGATTGCCCTATGTAATGCTGGATTATCCGAGGCGTTTTGGCAGGGAGGATATTTTTGCTGTGCGCACCATGTTCTGGTGGGGAAATTTTTTTAGCGTTACGCTTCATCTTAAAGGGAAATACCAAAAACATTTTTTACCCGTCCTTCAAAAAAACATCGACAGGCTGGCGGCGATCGGTTTTATGGCGGCTATGGATGAAGATGAGTGGCGTCATGACCTGTCGCCGGAACATTATAAAAAACTGTCCGATCTTGACGCGCCTGCAAGAACGCGTATATTGGAAGAAAAGGATTATTGTAAGCTGACCGCGAGCCTTCCGCTGGATCAATGGAATCGTTTAAGCGATGGCCTGCCGGCATATTACCGGGCGCTTTTCCAGTCGTTGGCTTTCTAACCAGGGTTTCCGAAAATGTGGCAGCGTTCCGTTTTTCTTTGAGAGGGTCAATTACCTAGGGTCTCCCTGAAAATTGTTATGAGGTGAGCGTTTTCTTTTTTGGAAGCGGCAGGCGTCTCGTTTGAATGATCAGGACGGCTTAAAGAAACAAGTCGATGCCTTAGTTCCCTAAGCGGTGGAACAGTTCCTTCACCTGGTAGTCCCACAACTGGCTCTGGTCCTTGATATCCCCTTTTTCCGCGAAATCTTTGATGACCAGTATGGTAAGATTGGTTACTTCTGATTTTTCAATCCTGAATTCAAAATACTCTTCTTTCGGAAGATGGGCCCAATGAAAACGAATGTATTTATCCTGCTCTGTTTCAACCACTTCCGCTTTGTCTACCGTTCCATTCCAGGAAAAACTAAATACATTGTCCCGTTCATCCACCTTATCTGCGAACCATTCCTGCAAACCAGCCGGAGTACTCAAAAATTCGTACAGTATAGACGGCGAACATCTAACCGGAAACTCTAACGTAAATAATTGTTTCTTGCTCATTTACAGGCAAATTGATCTTTTGTATTACTAATAGTGCAATAATAGAAAAATATACCATACCCCGAAATTATTTTGTTTGGCCCTTTAAGGGAGTTTTACGGTAAATATGCGGTTTTATTTACATAATTAAATGATAATCATTTCATTATATGTTAGGTGATAACGATAATCATACTGTTTTGTTAAATCCTGCGTTTGAAAATCGCCGGGAGTGGAAAAAGGCGCATAACAAAATTGGCAATACTTCGTTTTTTATGGAGACCCCATGTTTAAAATTCCAATAAACCCTTAAATGTGTTCCTATGAGCATGCGTCAGCTGAAGATTACAAAGTCGATCACGAATCGTGAATCTCAGAGTTTAGAAAAATATCTTCAGGAGATCGGGAAAGTAGAATTGATCAATTCGGAAGAAGAAGTTCGGTTAGCCCGCAGCATTAAGCAGGGCGATCAGGCCGCGCTGGACAAACTGACCAAGGCCAATCTTCGTTTTGTGGTGTCCGTTGCAAAACAATACCAGAACCAGGGGCTTTCCCTGCCAGACCTGATCAATGAAGGAAATCTCGGGTTGATCAAGGCTGCGCAACGTTTTGATGAGACCCGCGGGTTTAAGTTTATTTCATATGCCGTATGGTGGATCCGCCAGAGCATCCTGCAGTCGTTGGCAGAACAGTCGAGGATCGTGCGTCTTCCTTTGAATAAGGTAGGGCTGACCAATAGGGTGCAGAAAGCTTTTTCACAATTAGAGCAGGAATTTGAGCGCGAGCCTTCAACCGAAGAGCTGGCCGAGCTGCTGGGATTGGAAACCGACGAAGTGTCTGCAACCCTGGGCCTGGGCGGACGCCATGTAAGTATGGATACGCCGCTTTCCGAAGGAGAGGACAATACCCTGGTAGACGTTATGGAAAATCCCAATGCCGAAAGAGCAGAAACCAATATTGAGCATTTAGAATCTTTAAAGCAGGAAATAGATCGTTCATTCCAGGTGCTTACAGAGCGCCAGAAAGAAGTGATCTGTTATTTTTTTGGCATAGGCCAGGACCATCCGATGAGCCTGGAAGATATTGGCGATAAGTTTAACCTCACCCGCGAAAGGGTCCGCCAGATAAAGGATAAGGCGATCACCAAACTCCGTACAAATTCCCGGACAGTGGAATTAAAAGGATACCTGGGATAGACCCTTATGAAGAAAAATATACGCTTCCCTATCTTATTGTAGATTTGCGTTCATAACAGAAGGTAAAATGTAAATGCAGCCTGATGGTTTATTTACATTTTACCTTTTTATTTTTGCATTTTCAGGAACCCAACAGAAATCACCGCTATGTTTGAAAATTTATCGGAACGACTGGAGTCGGCATTTAAGCAGATCAAAGGCGAAGGGCGTATTACGGAATTAAATATTGCCGCTACCGTGAAGGAAATTCGCAGGGCCCTGGTGGATGCGGATGTCAATTATAAGATCGCAAAGGAGTTTACAGACAAGGTCAAGGATAAGGCCATCGGGCAGAAGGTATTGACTGCCGTAAGTCCCGGGCAGCTGATTGTAAAAATAGTGAAGGACGAGTTGGCCGCGCTGATGGGCGGGCAGGAAAGCGAATTCAATGTAAAGGGCAATCCGGCCGTGATCCTTATCGCCGGCCTGCAGGGTAGCGGTAAAACCACTTTTAGCGCCAAGCTGGCTAATTTCCTTAAAACAAAGAAGGGCTTGTCGCCCATGCTGGTGGCGGCGGATATTTATCGCCCCGCGGCGATCGAGCAGCTGAGGGTATTGGGCGAACAGATCAATGTGGAAGTATTCAGCCAGCCCGACAATAAGAATGCGGTAGACATAGCCGCTAATGCCTTAAAAGAAGCCAGGTCGCGGAATAAGAACGTATTGATCATAGATACTGCGGGAAGGTTGGCGGTGGACGAGGCCATGATGACGGAGGTTGCCGATATCAAGGCCGCCATTCATCCGCAGGAGATCCTTTTCGTGGTGGACGCGATGACCGGCCAGGATGCGGTGAATACGGCGAAAGCTTTTAATGACCGCCTTAATTTTTCCGGGGTCGTGCTTACCAAACTGGATGGCGACACCAGGGGGGGAGCTGCGCTGTCCATTCAATACACGGTGGGAAAACCCATCAAGTTTGTGAGCAGCGGCGAAAAGATGGATACCCTGGACGTATTTTATCCCGAGCGTATGGCCCAGCGTATCCTGGGAATGGGCGATATCACCACGCTGGTAGAAAAAGCCCAGGAACAGTTCGATGAAGAGCAGGCCAGGAAGCTGGAGAAAAGGATCCGTAAAAACCAGTTCGATTTTGAAGATTTCCAGCAGCAGCTCGGTCAGATCAAGAAAATGGGCAATATCAAGGACCTGCTGGGGATGATTCCCGGCGTGGGCAAATCCATTAAGGACCTGGACATCAGCGAAGATTCTTTTAAGGGAATTGAAGCCATTATCCATTCGATGACCCCGCTGGAGCGGCGAAACCCGGATATCATTGATGTCAGCAGGAAAAAGAGGATCTCGAGGGGATGCGGTAAGGATATTTCGGAGATCAACGCTTTTATGAAACAATTCGAGCAGATGAAGGATATGATGAAAATGATGAATAAGATGCCCATGGGGCGTATGATGGGAAGGAGATAGCCATCTCGTGTGAACAAATTGTAAAATGATCATTTTTTTGGCTCATACGTTTCCGTTTTACATTTAATTTTCTAAATTTGCCATCCCTGTTTAGGGTAACCCTATTGTTCACGCATTTAAATGTCTATTTAAGATGCCAGTAAAAATCAGATTACAGCGCCACGGGTCTAAAAAAAGACCTTTCTATTTCATTGTAGTAGCCGATGCGCGGGCTCCGAGAGATGGTAAGTTTATCCAGAAAATCGGCACCTACAACCCATTGACTGTTCCCGCTTCTGTTCAGTTAGACCGCCAGAGAGCGTTAGACTGGCTGCATAAGGGAGCGCAGCCCACCGATACGGTAAGAAGGATCCTTTCTTTTAAGGGCGTTTTATACTTAAAACATTTGCTTCGCGGCGTAAAGCTGGGATTGTTTGACGAGGCTACGGCTATGGACAAGTTCCAGAAATGGCATTCCGAGCATGAGCTGAGCGTTAAAAAACGCCAGGATGCAAACGTACTGGAGCGCAAAACCCGTCGCGGCCCTGCTAATGCAGGAAAATCAGCCAGCGGCGAGGAAGCTTAACAGGCGGATGGATTCCTGTCAGGTAAGATCATTATCCCGGGGGAAGCATTCCTCCGGGATTTTTTTAACGGGTAATATCCTGTCATCATCTTTCACCGCAGTTATGGTTCATCTACATGACAAACTATTGCAGCATAGGCAGGTTGTTGGCTAGTTTCGGTTTGCAGGGCGAGCTGATCCTGAAGCACCATTTGGGCAAACAAACCTCGCTTAAGGGATTGGAGGTATTGTATATAGAGGAGAAAAAAGAAGAGTTATTGCCTTATTTTATCGAAAGCGTCAGGATAAAAAACGAGGAAGAGCTCTATATTAAACTCGAAGGGATCGATACCAAGGAGGCTGCCCGGCGGCTTATCCAAAAGCAGGTATGGCTCGCCGAAGAAGCATTTCACAAGTATGCCGCTAAGTCGGCGCCCATCTCGCTGCTGGGCTTTCATATTGTGCAGGACCAGGAAGACCTGGGCGAGATACTGGAGGTGATAGAGCAGCCTAATCAATTGTTGTGTAGCATCTTATTAAATGGCAAGGAGGCGCTGATCCCCGTGCATGAAGACACGCTGCTGAAAATAGATAAAAAGAAAAAACAGGTTTTCGTCAGCCTTCCGGAAGGATTGCTGGATATTTTCCGGTAATTTTATTGATCTGTTAACAAGAAAAAATTAGTCTACTCATCGGGTAGAATACTATCTTCGCAGTACCTATTTAATTATTAATAACTATAAATTCCTTTGTATGAGTTTACGTTTAGGGGATACCGCTCCCAATTTTAAAGCAGCTACTTCTCAGGGAGAAATTGATTTTTATGAATTTCTTGGTGATTCATGGGGTATTTTATTTTCTCACCCTGCCGATTATACGCCTGTTTGCACCACTGAATTAGGAAAAACAGCGGCGTTAAAAGAAGAGTTTGCCAAGCGCGGCGTAAAAGTGCTGGCGTTAAGCGTAGACCCTGTAGATAAGCATCTCGGATGGATAGGCGATATCAACGAAACCCAGGATGTGAATGTTCAGTTCCCTATTATTGCCGATGAAGACAGGAAGGTATCGGAATTATACGATTTCATTCATCCGAAAGCTTCCGCCACCGCAACGGTCCGTTCGCTGATCATCATTGCCCCCGATAAAACCATTAAGCTGATCATCACTTACCCGGCTTCAACCGGAAGAAATTTCGTGGAAATACTGAGGGTAGTTGATTCGCTTCAGTTAACGGCTAACCATAGCGTGGCAACTCCCGCCAACTGGGCGCAGGGCGAGGATGTGATCGTAGTTCCTGCGATAAGCACGGAAGATGCCATTAAGAAATTCCCTAAGGGAGTAAAAGTGGTAAAACCTTACCTGCGTTATACTCCCCAGCCGAATGTTGATTAGTTGAATCGCACGAAAGCTCATTAGGTTGGGCGTTTGCGCCGCACTTCATTTCGGTTAACCCGGCATGTTATAAATAGCTTCCCTGAAAATTGTTAGCTGAACTCAGCTCTTTTTTGGGGAAGCTTTTTCTTTTTAGGGAGTCCCATGCTTTTTCCATTTCCTGAGCTGCTGCAATAATGCCCTCATGTCTTTCGGCATCGGAGCTTCAATGGTAAATGTTTTCCCTGCCGCGTCTGTGAATACCAATCGTTCTGCATGCAGCGCCAGCCGGTTCAGTATAGGACGTTCCTCTATTTCGGATTTGGAGAGGTTATAATTTTTTTTGAGGGAGGAGATGCGTACCGGCGCCGGGTCGCCGTATAGTTCATCACAAACCAGGGGATGTTCGATATGCCGCATATGAACCCGTATCTGGTGCGTACGGCCGGTATGGATGCGAAACTCCACAAAGGAGTATTTGCCAAATGTTTCGACTACTTTATACGCTGTGATGGCGGGCTTTCCCTTTTTATGGATCGTCATCATGCCCGCTTTCCCCGGATGCGCGATGATAGGTTCCTGAATGGTTTTTTCTTTTTCGGGGAGTATGCCCTTGACGAATCCGCAGTAATATTTTTCGACCGACCGGTCTTCAAAAGCCTGCGAAAGGTATTTATGAGCCGCTTCGTTTTTGGCAAAGACAATAACGCCGCTGGTATGCCTGTCGATCCGATGCACGGTGAATATCTTTCCGTAATGCGCGATGAGCAGTGTCTTTAGCGAGGGCTCGTCGCCCTTCCTGTCGGGGATGCTCAATAGCCCGGCCGGTTTATTTAATGCGATAAAATCTTCGTTCTCCAGCAATATTTCGGGAAGCGGTAACATCATGCAATGCTTATATTGTTGTTTGTGATAACTCAGGCTTCAATCGAAGGGCGCCGGAGCAACCGGGTATAACGTGAATATTGTTGGTTGTGTTCTATCGGCTGTTCCGGTGGTAGGTGACTCCTGAAACGGTATAATGCGCATATTGTTGGTTGTGTTCTCAGCAAGATCGCCATGAATTGAACGGGTTTCTAAAATATACTGATGCTGCATTTGTTTTTGTCCGGAGTTCTACCTTATGGACTCAATAGTTTCCAATATATGTACTAATACCGTATTGCTGTTTGCGCTTCAAAACTTCTCGCAACGCCGGGTTTTCAACACATATCCTAATGCCGTATTGCAGCTTGCGATGCGTACGGCATGATCATATTATTTTTTGGACGACTCCTTAGCTTTTTTCGCATAGGAAGCGTTCATGAATTTCAGCAGTCTGATCTCTTTCTCGGCCAGGAATCTCCATTTTCCTCTCTCCACGTTCTTTTTCGTGAGGTTGGCGTACATGACGCGGTCGAGGTTTCGGACATCGTATCCCAGCTTTTCAAACATCCTTCTGACGATCCGGTTCTTACCGCTATGTATTTCGATGCCGATCACCGAATGGTCTTTGGCGTCTGCAAAGGCAAGCGCGTCGGGTTGAATAAAACCGTCTTCCAGGGTAATGCCGTTTTGCATGGCTTCGAAATCTTTTTTCACCATCGGTTTGTCCAGCGTAACCTCGTATATCTTTCTTATCTCGTAGCGGGGATGAGAAAGTTTTTGGGCAAGATCCCCGTCATTGGTCAGCAGCAATACCCCGGTGGTATTCCTATCGAGCCGGCCTACGGGATAAACCCTTTCCGGGGTAGCTTTTTTGACCAGGTCCATCACGGTTCTTCTTCCCTGAGGATCTTCTACCGTAGTGATATGGTCTTTCGGTTTGTTCAGCAGGATATAGACCAATTGTTTGCGGGCGGACAGTTTTTGTCCCTGTGCGCGGACATCATCTTTTTCTGAAACCTTAAATCCCGGCTCGGTAATGACTTGTCCGTTCACCGACACTTTCCCTGTCCTTACGATCTCTGCGGCGTCGCGCCGGGAAGCGATGCCTGCATGCGCAAGAAATTTATTCAGCGGCATTGTATTGCCGGCCGTAGGCGGCGGGGTTGTCGGCGTTGTGACGGGTTTTGAAGCGCCTGCGGTTTTTCCCGCAGGTATTGACCGTGAAGCGCTTGATGAGGAAGCGTTTGCTCTTCCTGGCTTTGAGGGTCTTTCATCAGATCGGATGGGTTTCGATGTTGGTTTGGAAGAGCTTGATTGGGAAACACCTCCTACTGGCGGTTTTGAAGGTCTTTCATCAGATCGGATAGCAGAAGAAGATCTCCGCACTGGTTGAGATGCGTTCCCTGCTGGCGATTTTGAGGTCTTCGCCGCAGATTGTATGGAAGAAGGTCTCGATGTTGGTTTGGAAACGCTTGATTGTGAAACGCCTCCTGCCAGCGATTTTGAAGGTTTTTCATTAGATCGGGTAGATGAAGACCTTGCTGTCGGTTGGGCGATGTTTGATTTGGAGGCGCTTGTTCCCGCCGGTTTTGAAGGGCTTGCTGTCAACTGGACGGAAGAAGAGGGCCTTCGCGCTGGCTGGGAATCTCTTGATTGCGAAGCGTCTCCTACTGGCGGCTTTGACGGCCTTTCTGCAGATTGTATGGGAGAAGGTTTCGATGTTGGTTTGGAAACACTTGGTTGGGAAGCGCTCCATACTGGCGACTTTGAAGGTCTTTCACCAGCTCGGATGGAGGAAGGTCTCCGCGCTGGCTGGGAATCTCTTGATTGCGAAGCCCTCCGTACTGGCGGCTTTGAGGGTCTTTCACCAGATCGGGTAGATGAAGACCTTGCCCCTGGCCGGACGAATGAGGAGCGTGTCGACTCCTGCGAGGAAACGCCTGGTTTGCGGCGCGTTGATTTTTTTTGAACGCCTCGGGGGCCGGGCCTGCTTTCCGGCCGCGATTCTTCTGTAAATCCCTGTTTGGCAGCCTGTTTTTTCTGGGCAAAAAATGCCTGGGTTTCCTGTCGCGCTTTTTTCTTTTCCTGTCGGATCTTTTCCTTCAGGCGGGCGCCGGAATCTTCTTTTTTAATAAACTGCTGGAAATTGTTGTTCTGGGGCTTGCGCTTACTCTTACTCATAAAATGGGGTTGCTGTTTTACAACAGGATGAGCGGCAAAGGTAAACAAAAAGGGCGTCCCTGCTGAGGAACGCCCCTTATTTTCCAATATAGGGTTTGTTATGTCGAATTGTCCTGGGCTACATTAAGGTCATTCGCTTGCAACCCTCAACGATCAGGGGATTGCCCCATGGCTTAAATCATGGGGCAACCCGCCTGCATTAAGAACTTGCCTGTTTCCAGCCATGGGCCTTTCTTTTTTCCTTTGCCTGTTTTTGCCTTTCTTCAAATTTTGATTTCTGTTCCGGGGTCAGGACATTCAGGAAAGCGCTCTGGCGTTCTTTATGAAGCGCGGCTTTTTTCTCTTTCATCTCCTTTACGGTGATGTTGTCATTTTTGTTTAATTCCTGCATCTTGTTCCTGAAGTCTTCATTGATCTTTTTTATTTCTGTCTTCTGAGCGTCCGTCAGGTTCAGCTCTTTAAACCTATCGGCTTGTTCTGTCTTCTGGTATTTTCTTTCAGGTTTCTGCTGGGCCTGCGCCTGGCCGGCCAATGTTATGCCGGCGATAAGGGCAAATGCTGTTACGATTTTTTTCATAT
>JAEUVR010000280.1 GCA_016786785.1 Chitinophagaceae bacterium | reverse complement strand
TATCCAGGCGGAGGGGCTAAAATTTCATATGGTAGCCCGCGGATATACGGATTATGAGACGGTTTCCCGGAATATTGACAACGCGCTGAAAGAAATTCTTCATTCCGGCGTCAAATCATCCTGATATGCTGATTGCAGCTTGCATACCATCGCCTCTTCCGGCATTAGGAAACTGGGACAAATCATCCTGGCGCCTCGATTGCAGCCCATTCCGCCCCGCAATCCGGCGGAGCCTGCAAAACCGTCAATAGATAAACCATTACTTTAAATTAAATGTACCAACCATGCCTTTCCTTAAAAGAATAGTTTTTTTCAGCGATTTTGCCACGCGCTCCGCCTCTACCGGTTTTGCTGGCTTCCTTAAAAGAACATTTGTTTTTAGCGCCGCCCTTATGAGCATAGCGACAGCGAACGCGCAATCGGAGTCCATGGATTTTGAAAAATATGACCCTGTATCCACATTGGTTGTTCCCCAACACCCTGTTACAAGAGCCAAATTCCCTTTTATCGATGTACACAACCACCAGCGGAGCATGGGGGCGCAGGACCTTACCCGCCTTATCGCCGATATGGATAAGCTGAATATGGCCATAATGGTAAACCTCAGCGGCGGCAACGGCGAAAGCATAAGATCATCGGCAGCCAGCATCCGCGCCAATTATCCCAAGCGATTTATTGTTTTTGCCAATATCGACTTTAATGGCATAGGCGAAAACGGATGGACGGATAAAGCGGTCAGGCAATTGGAAGCTGACGTAAAAAACGGCGCTAACGGACTTAAAATATTCAAGAACCTCGGGTTTTCGGTTACAGACAAAAGCGGCAAACGGGTAACGGTAGACGATCCCCGGCTGGACCCTATATGGAAAAAATGCGGGGACCTGAAAATACCCGTGCTTATTCATACGGCGGACCCGAAATCGTTCTGGGACCCTATGGACGAAAAAAATGAAAGATGGCTGGAGCTGAAAACGCATCCGCGCCGGAAAAGAAGCGCCGACGACCCCGCTCCTTTTGAAACGCTGCTCAGCGAACAACACCGCATGTTCAAAAAACATCCGCAGACCATTTTTATCGCTGCGCATTTCGGATGGCTGCCGAACGATCTGGCCAGGTTAGGAAAACTATTAACAGAAATGCCAAATGTAGTGGTAGAAATGGGCGCGATCATTGCCGAGCTGGGCAGGCAGCCGAGGGCAGCCGCCGCTTTCTTCGAAAAGTTCCAGGACAGGATCCTGTTTGGCAAAGATTCATGGGCGCCCAGCGAGTATGCCACTTATTTCAGGGTGTTGGAAACCAACGACGAATATTTTCCCTATCATAAAAAATACCATGCTTTTTGGAGTATGTATGGCATGGGGCTCCCGGACAATATATTGAAAAAAGTATATTACAAAAACGCCTTGCGCATCATCCCCAATATGGACAAAACCCTGTTCCCGGATTAAACCCTGGAGCATTTTATTTAAAAAGAAGCTTCCTTAAAATTGTTGATTCCGTCTTTTTCCTTTTCGGGGATCGAATAAGACGCCGAAGGACGGCTGGGTTTCGGGAAGATGTATTTATCCGTCATCATCGTATAGAATTGTTGTAATAGAACTATTCTACAAATGAGCTGTTTGCTCAAATCATGTTTTCGGCAACCTCGTATTTATAGGGCCTACGGAAAAAATCGCCTGAAAGACATTCTTCCGGAAAACGTTTCCTGCTTAAAAAGTATTTACCTGGTAATCTTCATCGAAAGCGTCGTTTTCATAAACCAGCAACGCCACTTTCCATTCCGTAACATAGTATTCCATCGTCAACTCAACTTTCAGGTTTTTCATTTCGCCAAAGGAAGGCAGTAAATAAAAATCACTGGTCACAAACCTCTTTTCAGTAGTCGGACTTTCGTAATTGCCATTCAGGATAAAGGGTTTTTGTCCCTCGATCTTTATGATACTGTTCTTTATCTGGGTATGTAATTGCTGGTATTTACTCGAAACGACCGAAAAATCTTCCGAGGTCAACAGCAGGCATTTCCAGCCATAAGCTTCCTTTCCGTCAACGGGGGAGTAACGCGTAACAATAGCGTTTTCGGAGCCTTCCACCTTAACTTTCGAGACGTAATCGGTCGACTGAGGATTATTGCTAAGCAATTCGCCGCTTATATTCTTAAACCTGCTGGGGTAGTCCTGGATCACCTGCTGGAGGGTTGCGCTGGCGCTATTCGAGAAGACCCCCTGCGAAAGAGCAGCAATAGGAGCCGCCCATATTAACAGCATAACAAGGCTTTTCATCATAAAGGATTTGCCCAAAATTAGGGAAAAACAAACAAGCCAAGAATAGGGATTCTACGTAGGGGAATTAACACAATAATAAGACCTTCTATGCGTTATATCGAACGATTTTCTCTTAAATTCCAATAAAATCCATATTATAATGCAAAAGAAAACCATGTACTACGACGTACATAGAACAAAAATATTGCGGGATCATTATCGTCCTTCAACTAGCCTGCTAAGGTTTGTTAAAAGCGTTTGGACCGTACTCATAAGCGGGGAATCGCCCATTGGCCCGGCATCCGGAAAGAGAAGGAAATAGATCGCTCCGACAGTAAGATCTTAACGCTTACCTCTGGAACCACAATTGTATGCGTTATAAAGCTGCCTTAAGTAATTTTGGCGGCTTTTGCTTTTTGAGAAAGGGGGAATCGATGCTACTGCCCGGGATCAGCATAATATAACCGCTTAGCGGCAGAACTAACTGAACAGGTATTCTACATCGGCTTTCGTAAGGGTTTTTATAAACCCTTCGTCGTCGGTGATCAGATCCTTTGCAAGGGCCCGCTTCTTTTCCTGCAACTGGAGTATCTTATCTTCAATGGTATCCTTACAGATCATGCGGTAAGCAAATATATTTTTCGTTTGCCCTATACGGTGAGTCCGGTCGATGGCCTGTTGCTCGACGGCTGGGTTCCACCAGGGATCTACAATATATACATAATCAGCCGCGGTAAGGTTTAACCCCACCCCGCCCGCTTTCAGGGAGATCAGGAATACGCGGCAGCTTTCTTCATTCTGAAAACGCTGGATCGCCTTTTCGCGATCTATCGCCGAGGTGCTGCCGTCAAAATATTCATGATCAACGCCCAGCTCTTTGAGCTTCTCCCGGATCAATGACAGCATACCCAAAAATTGCGAAAAGACCAGGGCTTTATGATTGCTGATATTTTCCGTTATCTCTCTACCCAGCTCTTCCAGCTTAATGCTGTGATTCGGAAATTTCTCCGCCTCATTAAGAATAGCCGGGGAATCGCATATCTGCCTCAGCTTCATCAACCCCTGCAATATGGTCAATTGCGAACGATTGATGCCCTGCTGCTCTATTACGCCAAGTATTTTATCCCGGTAATCATTGCGATAAGCGTCATAAATGTTTCGTTGCTCCTTATCCATCTCGCAATAAAGGATGGTCTCCATCTTTTCAGGAAGGTCTTTGGCCACCTGCTCCTTTGTTCTCCTTAAGATAAAGGGGAAGAGTATCTTCCTCAAATGATCCTTACGCTCCGGATCTCCGAACTTATCAATAGGGGTCGAAAACTCCTGCCTGAAAAACTCAATGCTCCCGAGCATGCCCGGATTCAGGAAATTCATCTGCGCAAAAATATCAAACGTGTTGTTCTGCAACGGCGTACCGCTCATGCACAACCGATTCCTGGCGCGCAACAACCCTGCGGCGCGCGTAACCTTGCTGGAAGGGTTTTTGATGGCCTGCGATTCGTCCAGCACCACATAATCGAACGGAATATCGACGAACAACTTAATATCGCTTCTCAATGTGCCGTATGTGGTAATGATAACATCTACATTCCCGTACTCTTCCCTGTTCTTGACCCGCTCTCCTCCATGATGAATAACATAAGTCAGCGAAGGCGTGAATTTTTTTATTTCGTTTTCCCAGTTGAACATCAGGGTGGTGGGACAAACGACCAAAGCCGTCAATTTACCGAAATGGCATTTGTAATAGTTCAGGAAAGAAAGCGCCTGAACCGTTTTACCCAAACCCATATCATCGGCCAGAATGCCTCCCCATCCTATTTCCTGCAGGTAGTTGAGCCAGTGATAGCCATGCTGCTGGTAAGGGCGAAGAATATGCGCGAGGTGTTCGGGAACCGGGATATCCTTGACCTTGTTAAAACTCCGCAGCTGGTCGTATTTTTCTTCCAGCCTGACCACCAGCTCTTCTTCATTGCGGTTTTCATGCAACTCGTCGATAACGCTCATATGGTATTTGGAGAGCCTGAGCTGATTTTGTTTGCCCTCTCCCACCCTGAACAAAAGAGAATATTTTTTTATCCATTCTTCAGGAAGAATACCCAGGGTGCCGTCCGTCAACGGCACAAACTGCTGCCGGTTCGCCAGGGCTTTTTTAACGTCTGCGATCGTCACTTTCTGATCGCCGAATAAAATATCCACCCGCGCGTCGAACCAGTCGGTATTGCTGCTGATATGGATCTTTGTTTGCGGCTTGGCGGTATTGAACCGGAAATTCTTCAGCGCCTCGAAACCATATACAGGGATCTTCATTTCTTTCATCGCGTCCACAAACAAAAAGAACCAGTTGTTCTTTAAAACATCTCCTCCCTTAAGCGCCAGCTGCTGGCCCCCTTCGGGCCGGATAAAATTAGAATGGAGCAACTCCAGTTTGCGGATAAATTCCGCTTCCTTATCTTTTGCGCGATGGACGATCATCACCCTGTCGCCGGCGGGAATGATCAGGTCGTCTTTTCCGCCCGCCTTTGTTTCAAATCCCTTATAAGAAAACAGGGGCTGAAAGACCAGGTATTCGCCTTTTTCCTGCAATACCACGCGCTTTTCCGGATCTCCGTCTTTTACCTCGCTGATGAGCTGACCGTCGAATTCCACATGGTATTCTTTGGTCAGCGGCAGCACAAACTTAGCGAGTTGCGCAGGCCACTCTTCTGCGGAAAAACAAAGCTGGCCCTTTGTCATAAACCTGTCCGCAAGCATAGCGTCCTCCGCTTTATCCCATAGATAGAGGTTATCATGATAGAAAAACAACAGGCTGCTGTTCGCCGCATTTTCCACAACCTGCACATGGTGGCTGTTCAGCTTAACCCAACACTCAACCTTATAAGTCTTGTCTTCCTTTATAACCTTAAAATAAGGCGTTACAAAATCCGGGACGATGCCAACAGATACAAGATTGTCGGTCTTAAACGGTTTCTTATCGCTTAACTGGAAAACAAAAGGGTCCTCGGCAATATCTTTTAGAAATTTCTTTAGCTTGGGGTGGATATATTCGACGATCAGCGCCTTGGTCTCTTCGGGCAGATCGTCGTCTTCATGATGAATGATATTTTCCCAGATG
>JAEUVR010000273.1 GCA_016786785.1 Chitinophagaceae bacterium | reverse complement strand
TGTTTTCATTTTTATTACGCTGGCGGTTGGGTTGACTATCCTCAGTTTTACTAAGAATACTACGGTGGTAGAATTGAATCTCTATGTATTGGCATGGCTTGCGCTCTATATCTGGATGACCCAACTTAAGATATTATCCGGGCTCCGTTCCAGGCTTAATATTTCCGAACTGGTCTACTGGCTTTTTGTTTTCTCTTTTTCGATTGCCGCGATTATTGTTTTTGAAAACAGGAAGATCGAATTTGAGCAGCGGAAGATGTTTGCGGAAAAACTTTCGCTTCGCGCCGATCCGTCCAGCGAAAGACTACTCAGCATTGCGCTGACCTATTTTGATAATGATTTTCTCCAGAAGAATTTCAACCGGTTCCACGACGAGTATGCTAATGCGGATTTGAAAGACAGCCTTATCAAAAAGAATTTCAGCGCCTATATTGATAAATACGATACGCGGATATATACTTTCGACGCTTCCGAAAAGCCCCTGTTTAACTGGATCCCCGCGTCTTTCGATACGCTGAATACTATTTTCAGGATACAGGGCAAGGAAACCAGCATCCGGGATCTGCGGTATTTTGAAAAATCATTTGATAAATTCTCTTATATCTATAAAAAGGAAGTGGAGGATACTTCCGGAGCGACCATGGGATATTTCTTTGTGATCTCTGATCCCAAACGCTATAAAAGCGACGCCCTGACCCCGGAATTGTTCCGGAAAACAAAAGAGCTGGCGCCGGAATATTCCCCAGGCTATTATTACGGGGTATATAGTAAACTCGGACTGGTCAGTTATTATAATGATTATCCTTTTCCCACCCGGCTGTCGCAAAAACAACTGCCGAAGTTTGAATTTGAGACGAGGAAAAACAAATCGTATGAAGAGCTCTGGTTCAGGCATTCGATTGATAAGGTTGTGGTAATCGCTAAAAAAGACAATTCTTTTATCGAGGCGATCACCTTGTTCGCTTACCTGTTCAGCACGTTCATCTTCCTGTTGGCTATTTACCGGTTTACCGCCGTGCTCGTGAGGACCAGGTTTAAAAAGGAAGCGCTGGCGCAGTATTTTCAGCTTAGCATCCGCTCGCAGATCCATACCACCATTCTGCTGGTAAGCCTGCTGTCTTTTATCATCATCGGGGTGGTCACCATCCTGTTTTTTGTTAAACGATACGATCGCAATAACCAGGATAGGCTAAGCCGCGCCATCCAGATCATGGTCAATGAAGTGCAGAATAAGCTGGACGCTAATAATTCGCTTGACGAGGGCTTGTTGTTTTTCGACTCCGGCGCCAACCGGGAAGTAGAAAGGCTGATGCGGGAAATATCAGAGATCCATGGAACGGACGTCAACCTGTACGATACCGCCGGTACCCTGCGCGTTTCTTCCAATCCCTTAATTTATAATAAGGGCGTCCTCAGCGAAAAGATGAACCCAATCGCTTATTATAATCTTAACAGGCTTAAGGCCGTTCAGTTTGTCGCCGAAGAACAAATGGGCAAGGTAGATTATATCAGCGTTTACAGCCCGGTAAGGGATGATCAGGGAAACGCCTATGCTTACCTGAACATTCCTTCCTATAGCACGCAGGGAGAGCTGAAACAGGAGATCGCCAATTTTTTGGTAACGATCATCAATCTTAACGCGTTTATCTTCCTGGTGGCGGGAGCGATAGCCTTATTCATTACGAACCGGATCACGCATTCGTTTACCCTGATCGGGGAGAAGATGAGGGATATCAACCTGCAGCGCACCAACCAGGAGATACAATGGAAACGCCGCGATGAGATAGGAGAATTGGTGAAAGAATATAATAAGATGGTGCATAAACTGGACCAGAGCGCCGAAGCGCTGGCCAAAAGCGAGCGGGAGGGGGCCTGGAGGCAGATGGCCCGCCAGGTGGCCCATGAGATAAAAAATCCGCTTACGCCGATGAAGCTCAGCATACAGTACCTGCAGAAAGCCATTGATAATAATTCGCCTAATGTAAAAGAGATGACCGGCAACGTAGCGCGCACCTTGGTGGAGCAGATAGATCATCTTTCTAAAATAGCGTCCGACTTTTCCCAGTTCGCAAATATTGGCAATCCTCGGAAAGAGATGTTCGACCTGCATGATCTGCTGTACTCGCTTACGTCTTTGTATAAGTCTACCGAGAATGTGATTTTTGAATGGAACCCTATCCCGCAGCGGGTAATGCTGTTTGCCGATAAAACGCAGCTGAACCGCCTGTTTACGAATTTGCTGCAGAATGCCATCGAGGCGCCTGAAAATAAAACGACCCGTATCGTGGAGCTGGACGAGTCGCTGGATGGGGATTTTATTATTGTCAATATACGCGATAATGGCGGAGGTATTCCGGCAAATATGCAGGAGAAAATATTCGCGCCGAATTTTACCACCAAATCTTCCGGAACCGGGCTGGGGCTGGCTATGAGCAAGAGCATTGCAGAGCAGGCGCTTGGAGATATATGGTTTGAAACCGTTGAAGGAGAGGGCACGGTATTTCATGTAAAACTGCCCTTGGTCAGGGCTGTGGATTGACAAGGTTTCGCCGAATGGATAGGGTTCCCCGAAAATTCCTGCTCAAACGTTATTTTCTTATTTTAGGGATTTTTTTTCTTTGATAGTTGATCTGCCGGAAGGCTATCCTTTGCCGTTAGGCGCTCCGGGCCTTACGGCGGCAAGAAAGTTTTCAAATTCTTTTAAGCTGAAGCTGCTAAGGTTCTTATGCTTTGGCAATGCGCCTTTTTGCGCTGCCAGTACGCCATACCTGCAATTGCCGAACTCCGAGATATCATGGGCGTCGGGATTGATAGACAGCAATACGTTTTTTTCCAAGGCATAGTCGATCCATCGCCAGTCGATATCCAGTCTCCTCGGATTAGCGTTGATCTCAATGGCCACGCGATGTTTGGCGCAGGCGTCTATAACCTGGCGGTGGTTGACCGGGTATCCGGGACGGCTCAGCAATAACCGGCCTGTCATATGTCCCAGGATGGTCGTATAAGGGTTTTGGATAGCGTTCAACAACCTGGTCATGGCTTTCTCTTCCGTCATTTTAATATTGGAATGAACAGAGGCGATCACCAGGTCGAACCCGGCCAGCGTTTCGTTGGCATAATCCAGCGAACCGTCGTTCAGGATATCGCATTCAATGCTTTTAAAGATCCGGAAAGGCGCCAGCCGGGCATTCAGTTCGTCTACCTGCGCTTGTTGTTCCTTAATACGGAGTTCGGAAAGACCGTTGGCATAAAAAGCGCTCTTGCTGTGGTCGCTGATCACGAGGTATTCATAGCCCTGTTCAATACAGGCTTTGGCCATTTGTTCGATGGTCTGTGATCCGTCGCTCCAGTTGCTATGGCTATGGATGATCCCCCTGATATCGCCGGGTTGGATAATATCCTCGAAAGGGCCCTGCCGCGCTTTTTCAATGACGCTTGCTTTTTCCCGCAGGTAAGGAGGAATAAAATGAACCCCCTGCGAAGAGAAGATGGCTTCTTCCGAAAGAGCGGGAGATAAGGCAGGCGTACGCTTATTCCATTCGTCGAGGAATTCCCCGCTGCAACTCGTTTGAAAAAGCGTTGGGTAAAACGATTCAGGCGTCCTGGAATAAAAGCGAAGGGTAGGCTTATCCAATGCGGCAAATGTCGCGCTCCCTTCTTCCTGGGTTTCTACGGTAGCATACTGATGGGCGCCAAAGAAATCTTGGAGCGCCGGGACTGAAGCGGTGGTTATCCATTCCAGTTGGTCGATGATCTCCGATTGGCGCCGGATGCCCCCGGCGACGGCAAATTTATTGTCCGGAAAAGCGGCCAAAAGTATTTTTTCCATCTCCTGCGCAAAAGACGCTATTTCGGCAAAAAGATGGCTTCCCTGGCTTTTCTGGTAAAACCGGATGGCTTCCTCTATGGTCTTCTGCGATTTTTCTCCAAAGCCTTTGTATCTCGCCAGCCGGTTTTCTTCGCAGGCGTGTAAAAGTTCGCCCAGCGATTCTATTTCCATTTCCTTCCAGATGACGGCAATTTTTTTAGGGCCTATGCCTTTTATGGAGAGCATTTCGAGAATGCCCTTTGGGGTGCGCATCAGGTATTCTTCGAGCGCGCTTAGTCTCCCGTTGTCCAGAATCTCTATAATTTTTTTGCCCAGCGAATCGCCGATCCCCTTCAGGGTAAATATTTTTTCCCGGGGGATCTCCGACAGTTGAACGGGGAGCTTTTCGATGTTGAAAGCCGCTATGGAGTAGCTTTTCGCTTTAAAAGAATTGTCTCCGTGGATGTCCATTAGTTTTGACAACATCGAGAACTGACTGGCGATATCATAATTATCGACGACCATGTAAAAGGCGTTGGATGAAGGTAAAAAGAAAAGTCCCGGATAAATCCGGGACTTGATATTTTCTGCTTTTTAGGTCAGATTACTTTTTCTTAGCTACTTTCTTCTTAGGAGCAGCTTTCTTTTTAGGAGCTGCTTTTTTAACAGCTTTCTTTACAGCCTTCTTTACAGCTTTCTTTTTAGGAGCTGCTTTTTTCGCTGCTTTTTTCTTTGTTGCCATGAGTGTTTAAATTTAACGGTTAGTAAATAGAAAGAATTCTATAGTAAAAATAGAAACTAATTTCAAACCGCCAAAAATTTTTTGAAAAAAGTTTGGAAATGATTTCCTAAACGCTTAAGAAGATTTTATACTCCTACTACGTTAACGATGGTTTTCTCTCCCTTGCTTTTTTTGAATTCAACCACTCCGTCGGACAAAGCAAACAATGTGAAGTCTCTTCCGAGGCCCACATTTTTACCCGGATGATAAACCGTGCCGCGCTGGCGAACAATAATGTTTCCGGAAATGGCGGGCTGTCCACCGTAAATTTTTACGCCAAGTCTTTTACTTTGGGAATCGCGTCCGTTCTTTACGCTGCCTTCCCCTTTTTTATGCGCCATATACTACTGTATTAGAAAAAAAATGAAATATGGTTAATGAGATGCGCTTAACGATGATCAGACGATATCGCTGATGCGGATCTGGGTATAGCTGGTGCGATGACCATGTTTCTTACGAAAGCCTTTTCTTCTTTTCATCTTAAAGGCGATCACCTTATCGCCTAGCAGGTGTTTAACGATCTCCGCTTTTACCGTCGCTTTTACATCGCTTCCTGAGGCTACCTTGCCTTCGGCGCTGGTTAATAACACTTCAGAAAATTCCAGAGCGTCGCCGGCCTCGCCTGAGACACGGGGAACGTATAAAGTCTGGTCTTTCTGAACTCTGAATTGCTGTCCTGCTATTTTTACTATTGCAAACATGTTTCCAAAATTAGGAGTGCAAAGGTAGGTCTTTCCTCATTAATTTAAGCATTTAAGGGAGTTTTTTTCTCAGGGGCCGGCTTACCTGTAAAATCCCCTTTTTGTTCATTTACCTAATTGCCGTAGGTTTGTTTATCTAGATTGAACCGGAATTATGCAGATTAAATCGTTTTTGGCAAGACCTTTTGCCAATTATATATATAAAGGTATTAAAAAAGGGATGTTAACGGCCGTTGAGGATCAGGAAAAGATACTTAAGGAGCTGTTGAAGGCGGGGAAGTCGACTGATTTTGGCAAAGAACACCGTTTTGCCGAGATAAGTACCTATGAAGCGTTCAGGGAAGCCGTCCCTATCAGGGATTATGAACAGTTCAAGGGGTATATTGAACGGATAAAAGAGGGCAAGCACAATGTTTTATGGAAGGGGAAACCCATTTATTTTGCCAAGACCTCCGGCACGACCAGCGGGGTGAAATACATTCCGATCAGCAAGGATTCTATTTCTAATCATATTAATTCCGCCCGGAATGCCCTGCTTTGTTTTATCGCGGAATCGGGGAACAGCCGGTTTACCACAGGCAAAATGATCTTCCTGTCCGGATCGCCTGCGCTGGAGCGGATCGCCGGCATTCCTACGGGCCGGCTCAGCGGTATTGTCAACCACCATATCCCCAGCTATCTCCGCAACAACCAGTTGCCTTCTTATGAAACCAATTGTATTGAAGACTGGGAGACCAAGCTGGAAAAGATAGTAGAAGAAACCATCAACCAGGATATGACGCTTTTAAGCGGTATCCCCCCCTGGATGCAGATGTATTTTGATCGGCTTATCGAGAAAAAAGGGAAGAAAATAACGGACTTGTTTCCCCATTTATCGGTATTGGTGCACGGCGGCGTAAATTTTGAGCCCTACAAGGCCAAACTATTCGATAGCCTGGGCAAATCCATTCCTACCATAGAAACCTTTCCCGCTTCGGAAGGGTTTATGGCTTTCCAGGACTCGCAGGATACCGAGGGGTTATTATTGAATACGGACAGCGGGATCTATTTTGAATTTATCCCTGCCGGAGAGATATTTAAGGAAAACCCTGCGCGGGTAAGCCTGAAGGACGTAAAGCTCGGCGAGAACTATGCGTTGATCATTAACAATAATGCAGGGCTCTGGGGATACAATATAGGAGATACCGTGAAGTTTGTTTCGCTCGATCCCTACCGTATAGTCGTCACCGGCAGGATCAAACATTTTATTTCTGCTTTTGGCGAGCATGTGATCGGGGAGGAGGTAGAGTACAGCCTGTTGAAGGCTGCGGAAGAAGAACAGGTCCGGATCACGGAGTTCACCGTAGCGCCGGTAATCGGCGAGGGCCGCTCTTATCATGAATGGTTCGTGGAATTTGAGCGTCCGCCGGCTGATCTTGGCCAGTTTGCAAAAAGGGTAGACAATCATCTCCGGAAGAAAAATATTTATTATGATGATCTTATTTCCGGCAATATCCTTTCTTCCCTGCATATCCGGCCGGTGAAAAAACATGGCTTTATTGACTATATGAAATCGATCGGGAAGCTCGGGGGGCAGAATAAAGTGCCCCGTTTGAGCAATGACCGAAAAGTAGCCGATCTGCTGGAGAAATTCGCAGAATAAACAATGCGGCAGGGCCTTCGGAATAGCAAGGCAACCGCCCCGTTCAGGGAGGAATAATAGTAAACAAGCAGGATAAACCTGCCAGATAAATGCTTTTAAAACAGGCGCCGCAGCGATAAGAACAGCGTTGAAACGAAGCGGTTGACGAGGACAAAACTCCAGGATGTATGAAAAAACGAATTGCAATATTTGGATCAACCGGATCAATAGGAACCCAGGCCTTAGAGGTGATCGCCGCGCATCCCGAGCTTTTTTCCGCAGAGATACTTACCGCTCAGCATAATGAAGAGGCGTTGATAGCGCAGGCCTTGCAATTCAATCCGAATATTGTGGTTATTGGCGATGAAAGAAAATACGAAAAAGTAAAACAGGCGCTTTCGGCTACTCCCGTAAAGGTTTTCGCCGGCGAAGCCGCCCTGGCGGAAGCGGCTGGCATTGACTGTTATGACATGATGGTGGCCGCCATTGTCGGTTTTGCAGGATTGAAACCTACGCTTATCGCGCTTAATGAAGGCAAGTCGGTTGGACTAGCCAATAAGGAAACGCTGGTGGTGGCAGGAGATATCGTGATGCAGAAATCGGTGGAAAAACGCGCGCCTATCATCCCCATAGATTCGGAACATTCCGCTATCTTTCAGTGCCTGGTAGGCGAAACCCGCAATAAGATCGAGAAGGTGATACTCACTGCTTCCGGCGGGCCCTTTCTTGGTAAAAAGCCTAACTTCCTGCTCAACGTCAAAAGAGATCATGCGCTTCAGCATCCCAACTGGAAAATGGGCGCGAAGATCACGATAGATTCGGCTACCCTGATGAATAAGGGGCTTGAAATGATCGAAGCCAGGTGGTTGTTTAATCTACAACCCAACCAGGTGCAAACGCTTATTCACCCGCAGAGCATTATCCATAGCATCGTTCAGTTTGAGGACGGCAGCATGAAAGCCCAGATGGGTTTGCCGGATATGAAGTTGCCCATTCAATATGCGCTAACTTTTCCGAGCAGGATAAAAAATGATTTTCCCCGTTACGATTTCCGTAAGCCCTGTCAACTGAACTTCGAGGATCCCGATATTAAAACTTTCCGGAACCTGGCCCTCGCCTCGGAAGCTTTGAACAGGGGCGGCAACCTCCCCTGCATTATGAATGCCGCCAATGAAATTGCCGTATTTGCATTCCTGAGAAACCGGATAGGCTTCCTGGATATGACGGATGTGATAGAAGCGGCTATGGAAAGGCTCCCCTTCATTGAAAATCCTTCGCTGAATGATTATTATGAAAGCGACGGCGAAGCCCGGAATTTTGCCGCATCGCTGATCAGGCTTTGATCTCCGGGTGGGGGAAGGGTTTTAAAGTTCTGTTATATTTCTGAAAATTAAGGTCTATCCTGAAAATCTGATGCAATTAGCTGATATTTGCCAACTTTGATTTCTTTACAATAAAGGCTTCTATGATTTTTTTAGCTATTGACTGGGCGGTAGTGGGCGTAAAGGCCGGGCAACTTATCCTTTCCCTGTCTATCCTGGTCGTATTACATGAACTGGGACATTTTATTCCCGCCAAGTGGTTCAAATGCAGGGTGGAGAAATTCTATCTCTTCTTTGATCCTTATTTTTCGCTGTTCAAGAAGAAGATCGGCGAAACCGTTTATGGCATCGGCTGGCTTCCTTTGGGGGGATATGTAAAGATATCCGGGATGGTAGATGAGAGCATGGATAAGGAACAGCTCAAGCAGCCCCCGCAACCCTGGGAGTTCCGCAGCAAACCGGCATGGCAGCGGCTGATCATTATGATAGGAGGGGTAACGGTAAACCTCTTGCTGGGGTTTCTCATTTTTGCCATGATCCTGTTTGTATGGGGAGAAGAATACCTGCCCGCCAAAAATCTTAAATATGGCGTATATGTAGATACGTTAGGAGAGAAGATCGGCATACGGAACGGCGATCATATCCTGAGCATCAATGGCAATGAGTTGATCAATTTTAATAAATTGTCCGGCGATTTTATCCTGGACGAAGCCAAGACCATACAGGTCGACCGCAATGGCGAGATCATTGACCTGGCCATTCCCGAAGGTTCGATCAGGAGCCTTATCAAACGAAAGGGAGAACCCCTGGCAAGACCTGCGTTTCCTGCGGTGGTGGACTCGGTAATTACCGGCAGGGCCAGGTTTGAGCAGAATGAACTGCTCAGGGGCGACACGATCATTGCGCTCAATGGAACGCCTGTTCATTCGTTCTTTGAATTCCAGGAAAAGAAGAGCCCCTTAAAAGACACCCTGATCGCGATGACGGTCACGCGCAACCAGGCCGATACGGTTGTTGTCCTTGCCCGGACCGATAGCAATGGCAGCGTCAGCTTTTACCCGGTATATGCCGATAAGTTCCTGAAATTTGAAAATAAAAAATATTCCTTTCTTTCCTCCCTGCCTGCCGGGGTAGAAAAGGGTTGGAGCACGCTGATAATGAACATAAAGAACTTTAAGCTTTTGTTTACCTCGAAGGAAGTAAAGGCGAGCGAGTCGTTAGGCAGTTTCCTGAGCATAGGCAATATGTTTGGCGCGCAGTGGGATTGGGAGCGTTTCTGGAGCATGACGGCCCTGTTAAGCATTGTGTTGGCCTTCATGAATATTTTACCGATACCGGCATTGGATGGCGGCCATGTATTGTTTACCTTGTATGAGATCATTTCGGGTCGTAAACCCAGCGACAAGTTCATGGAATACGCCCAAATGACAGGAATGGCGCTGTTGTTGTTGCTTATGGCATACGCTTTGGGGCTTGATTTCTGGAGATTTTTGTTTAAGTGAGTGTAAGTGAGCCGCTATCGAAGAACCGTTTTTAGAAACGATTGGATAAGCAGTAAATTTCTCTTGAATATTTATTATTGTTTTTTAGCCAAGAGGAACTCCCATAAAATTTTTCATTCATCCTTTGTGTATTTTATGAATGAAAAATTTCATGTACGTTTGTTTTTATTTATAACCGGGGGCGCCTGGTATTGACAGCATAGGTCTTTGAAAGTATAAGCATGTCGCGCGTTGGATAATTAGCGCGTTAATCTGAATATTCAAACATTCAAATGGCAATACACAGTATGCCATGGCTGCCTAATCAGTGATTAAGTAGTCATTCGGGCCGCGCGAGCAGGTTGTTCTGTTACCAAGCTCCGCCGCCGACTCAAAACAAATACAGGATGCGGCGACCGAAGGCTGTGACGGTCGCCTAAGACTATCCAGCTAAGGCATATACCGGTTCGTCCGTCTCCACTATATGCCCGACAAATAATGCCGGAATAAGCATGTAGAAAACTTTTGCAGAATATGTTTGGACAGGGGTTCGATCCCCCTCGCCTCCACTTAACGAAACGCCTAACTATAGGCGTTTTGTTTTTTTATAGTTATATAATTACTGAACCCCGATTGCCAATCTACATATTTTCCCGGATCAGCCGCTCCAGCTCATTGGCGGGCTGCACTCCCGACTGGCGCCATTTTACCTGCCCGTTTTTGAAAAGGATAAGCGTCGGAACGCCCTGGATCCCGTATTGGGCCGAGACCTGCGGGTTCTTGTCTACGTCGATTTTGATGATGCTGGCGTCATCGCCCACCCTGTCCTTTACTTCTTTAAGAATGGGCGCCATCATTTTGCAAGGGCCGCACCATTCGGCGGAAAAGTCTACCAAAACCGGTTTGTTTGAGTTGATTATTTCCTGGAAAGTCATGTCGATTTGTTTATGGCTTTATGGTATGATCGGGCTGTTGCTTAAGCGCGATACCTTCAACAATTGCGCCGCTGCCCGGCTTTATGGTACAACCAGGCTGTTGCGTAAGCTTGGTATTGGCGCCTGCGCGTCGATTTATTGTACGATCAGGCTATTGCATAAGGCCTGGATCATCATAAACGCTGCGCGCCGGCGATTGTTTGAAATGAAAGCTCTTGCTCAGCGCTTTATCAGCTTTTCTTTTTACAGGTATTAATGCCTAATGGAAGATAAAGCGGGCAAAAGCTTAAAAACGAAGTTATCACAAAAACGATTGCAAACGCTCCCAATATAAGGGCTGCAGCGCCGGAGAGCATACCAGCGTAATAAAGTATGGCTATCGCAATAGCCGCCAGTATACGAAGCGTTTTGTCGAGCGAACCCATATTCTTTTTCATGATGCTGGTATTGAATGAATAATAACGTTTGGATGATAGCGTAAAGTTAGCTCCTTTGCGATCCATTCTTTGCTACTGTTGTTACACAGCGGGGGCAATGCGCTTTGCTATTACCGGAATACCGCTTTGATCATCACCGGTTGATGGTCGGAGGGATAACGCTGGTTTTTGGCATCGGTGAGCGTGCCGTATTTCAGCGCCTGGAAATCCTTGCTTAGAAAGATATAGTCGATCCGCTCTTTCATCGGCGCGTCGAACTTGAAAGCGTTGAAAGTGCCTTCCGGTCCGTATGGAGGCGTCTGGCTTATCTTATAGGCGTCGCTGAGCAGGGTTTCCATGGTTTGTATCTGTTCTTCTCCCGGCGTCGAATTGAAATCGCCGGTACAGATCACGGGCGTATTTTTTGCGATCTCCTGTATCTTCTTTACCATCAGCTTACCGGATTCCCTGCGCGCCACAACGCCTTCATGATCGAAATGCACATTGAAGAAATAAAATATTTTTTTGGTCGACCGGTCCCGGAATTTGCCCCAGGAGCAGATCCGGTTACAGCAAGTGGCATCCCAGCCCTTGCTGGGTTGGTCCGGCGTTTCGCTCAGCCAGAAATCGCCCGCGTCGAGCAGTTGGAACCTGGCTTTTCTATAAAAGATAGCGGAATGTTCGCCTTCTTCTTTCCCTTCTATACGGCCGCGCCCGATGCGGGCAAATTCCTCCATTTCAGAAAGATCCTTTAACTGATCAGTCTTTCCTTCCTGCGTGCCAAAAATGTCAAATTCGTGGAAACGGATCAGGGCTTTTACATTTTCCTTCCTGTACGGCCAGGCGTTCAAACCGTCGACCGGATTGTTTTGCCGGATATTGTAGGTGGCGACAAGCAGCGGCGAAGCCTTTTGCCCCGAAACAGGCGGAAGCATAAAAAAGACGCTTATAAAGAGAGCAATCAGTGGTTTTAGCAACATGGGTCTTTTTTTATCGTTAATGATCCGGGTCAGGGATTTTTCAGGAATTTAAACAGCTCGCTATTGGTGGAAAGTATGATGCTTGTTTGACTGTCGAGCGATCTCTCGAGCGCTTCCATGGATTTAATGAAGCTGTATAATTCCCTCGACTGGCTGCTTTTGTTGTAGGCGTTGGCATAGATGGCCGTAGCCTGCGCGTCCGCTTTCCCCCGGATCACCTGCGCATCTTTA
>JAEUVR010000254.1 GCA_016786785.1 Chitinophagaceae bacterium | reverse complement strand
TTTTTTAGTCGTCGTATGATCTCCTGTCGCCAGGCCGGGTTGGTTTTTATTTTTGCCAATGCGCTTTCCCTGACTACCTGGTCCTGGTTGGCATCTGTAAAAACAAATAGGAAAACCATATCCTTCGACACATCGCAGCTGTCAATTTCATTTAACATGCGCCGCTGGTTATTATCGCCGCCTTCTTTCAGGGCGCGGAACTGGCTTTTTTGTCTTTCATACGAAAGCTTAACGAAACCAGCCATTGATCCGGTCAAAACCACTATCCCCAGTATGCTTATCGCCAGCAATGGGTATTTATATGCTGCCGTCGGAACCTGTACCTGGTTTAGCAGGATCGCTGTACAAACGATCAGTACGAGCGGAAGGACGAAGGGGATAAAAGAAGAAAATACTTTCAGCAATACTGGCGTCGGGCCGCCTTCGCTTCTAAATATACTGGCCAATATTGTGGAGCCGATCACTGATAAAAAGCAAACCGACACGATAAGGAACCTGGAAGAGCCCTTGGACGACACCCAGGCGAAGCCTCCTTTGGCAGCGGTGATCAGCACGGCGACTGATAGGCTCACAACAAGCGCGGCGTTCAAAATCAAAATCGACCATGCATGCCCGACGGCATAGTCTCCGCTGTGCGGCTGCCGGCTTAAATGTGTTGCCGCCAAAGCGATATACGCCATCGCTGAAATAAAGAGAAACAAATTGCCGATGATTGTCATAAGCGGGTTTAGGATATTTTTTGCATTAAAAAGAACCGAACGCGCAACGCTAATGCCGTTGATTATCCTATTTACACAAACTGTTGAATACCCTCGAATACCCGTCTTTTCTGAACAGTTTGTTTTTCCGATGAGAGGACTATGGGATATCAATGCTCCTTATGGTTACCTTATTTTCGATTCTTCCCTGGCCGTTTTTATCCCAGAAAGTTACAGCAACATCATATTTTTCTTCCCATTTCATGGGATCGCCTGTGTTTACTGTGCATTTCAGCATTTTCGCATCTTTCTCTTCAAACTCATCATGTCCCGCAAACAGGTCTTTTTCATCTAATAGCAGTTTCCCTTCTTTGTCTGCGATGCTTAGGGAACAACCTACCTTCACCTTTCCATTTTTTGCCTGCAAGCCTTTAATGCCATCATTTATTATCAAAAAGCTTTCGCCTAACGGAATATCCGTATGGTTAAGCGTTTCATTGTTCATTACCAGCAGTACCTGTTCTGGTTCCATCCCATTATAAGATGAGCGTAGCCCGGTGTTAAAATCTTTTTTTATGCCAACACGGACAGGCTCATTACACGCCGCCAGGAAAATCACCGGGGCGATAAAAGCGATAGAAACTATTTTCAGGTGGATGGGGACGTTAATGGCGTTTCTTTTAATGAATGCAGTTTTTGCAGTGTCGGCAAATAGCAGCAATATTTTAAGCAACCGAAGGCGGGTTCTTCGGAGGTTTTTTTCTCCCGGTTTTCTGGTTAACATGTTGATGTTTTGGGGGTTTAAGTATATGGGACGCAAGATTGCGCTATCAGGCAATTTATAGAAATTTTTATTTGGTAAGCGGGGTTATTTCCTTCTGAAGCCCCGTTTTTAGAGAACGAAGCGAGTTGCTGTGCCCCCTTTAAACATGAATAAACATTCATTGCGCGATAGTGGCATTTGCAGTAAATTTGTGAAACTTAGCCGGATGGACATTTTAAAGACCATAAATGAATATCGTTCGATGAACCTGGGCCAGGTAGTGGATCATGAAAAGTTCAGCCAATATGCTATTGTCCATCATTCTACTTCAATAGAGGGTTCTACCCTTACCGCAATCGAAACTCAATTGCTATTGGACGAGGGTGTTACGCCTGCCGGAAAACCCCTGCTGCATAGTCTGATGACAAAGGACCACTATGATGCTCTTCGGTATGTTATCAAGACGGCTGACAGTCGCATGCCCATAAATATTGAACTTATACAGGAGATCAATGCGCGCGTGGTGAAGAATACAGGTAATGTTTACGAGACGGTATTCGGCCGGGTAGACGCTTCAAAAGGCGAATTCAGAAAAGGAAATGTACAGGCCGGCAATACCTATTTTGTGAACTATGATAAAGTTGTTCCTTATATCAATACGTTGGTGGAGAAACTAAGAGAACAAATACCCGGCGCTACGATACTATGGCGCAATTGGACCTCA
>JAEUVR010000211.1 GCA_016786785.1 Chitinophagaceae bacterium | reverse complement strand
ATGCTCTTTTCCGTCCCGCAGGTAATTAATGGTTATTTTTTCATCGGGCTTCATTTTTCCAATGGTTTCGGACAACTGGCGGGGAGAGCTGATGGCGATATCGTTTATCTTGACGATGATATCGCCTTTTTTCAATCCGGCCTTATCCGCGGCGCTTTTCTCCATTACCGAAACGATCTGCGCTCCCTTGTCGGCATTTTCCGTGGAGACGCCCAGAAGCGGTTTGTCCTCATTCCCATCTCCGAAAAAGAGACGGAAGTCCGGATGGTCTTCATCATCTTTCCCGCGCATGGAGGGGTCGTAAGGGCTGAGGTTCAAGTTAAAATATTTGGCGCTGCGTTTCAGCACCGCCAGCGCATTCTCCTGGTAGTCTTCCAGCGGTTTGCCATCGACAATGATCTGGTTATCTTTGATCTCGATCACCACCTTAGCGTCTTTACCCGGTTCCTTTCTTTTGATGATGATCTCATCGTATTCCCCCAATTCTTTATCATCCTTATTGAGGTCGGCGTCTTTAGCGCTTTTACTTTTGCCGGCTTTATCGGGATAAGATCTTGGGAAGACCTTTTGTTGGCCCATAGCCGGTCGGGCAGTGAAGAACAGGAAGGCCGCAGCGGTCAGAAAGAATAATATCTTTTTCATGATCGGAGATTTTTGATGAACAATCGCGCTTGATAAAAAATAGGACAAGCTCAATAATCTACGTTGAGCTTCGTAGTCAAAGATAAGGGAATAAATTATGTACGAAAAGTTTCGGAAATGTTAAAATACGTTTAATTATGAGGTATAGGGAATTACCCTACAGCAGCTTTTTCACGGCTTCCAGAACTTTGGAAAGATTGGAGGCATCTGAGCCTCCTGCGGTAGCCAGGTTTTTCTGTCCCCCTCCGCCTCCTTTGATCAGCGGCGCAACCTGTTCCCTGATGATCTTTCCGGCATCCAGTCCCCTGGCAGCCACCACGGTGTCGGCAATGCCGATGGCGACAAAGGGTTTACCGCCGATATTGGCAGCTACCACGGCTACGTAATCGCGGAGTTTGCTTTTGAGGTCAAAGCAAAGCTTTTTCAGCGCATCGGGCGCGCTGACTTCCACGATATCTCCCACAAAAGTGACTCCATTGATGATTTCGTCTTTCTGTAACAGCTCATTTCTCACCTGCACCAGTTGGCGGGCTTCCAGGTGTTCAATTCTTTTTTCAAGCGCGCTTTTGTCTTCTATTAACTTCTCAATGGTTTTTAAGGGATCGTTGGTCTTTAATATCTCGCCGATATGTTTATACTGAAGCAGGCGTTCGCTAAAGTACTGAATAGCGGTAGCTCCCGTGACGGCTTCAATACGTCTCACTCCCGCGGCATTTGCCGATTCGGAGATGATGGAAAATACGCCGATCATACCCGTGTGCGGCACATGGGTCCCTCCGCAAAGTTCGACGGAATATGCCGGGTCGATGATGACTACCCGTACGATATCGCCATATTTTTCGCCAAACAGCGCCATGGCGCCAAGTTTCAACGCTTCTTCCTTTGGCATTTCGCGGATGACGACAGGAATGTTCTGTCGTATCTTTTCATTCACCATGATCTCCACCTTCCTGATCTCTTCCGCGGTCATTTTAGCAAAATGGGAAAAGTCGAAACGCAGCATATCAGGGCCGACCATCGAGCCTTTCTGCACAACATGATTTCCTAAAACCTTTCTCAGCGCGGCATGCAGCAGGTGCGTGGCGGTATGATTGTAGCTGGTATTTAAACGATGCTCAAGGTTTACGGCTGCAGTTACCCGCAAGGAAGCCGGATCTTCGGCGTCGAGAAGCGTCTGGGGCAGCGTATCTGCAACATGAATGATCAGGTTGTTCTCTTTTTTGGTGTCTATGACGGCGATGCTGGATGCGGAGTCGATATCCCCGTTAAAGGCTTTCCCGGCAAAAGACGCTCCGTCGCTTACCTGCGCATATCCTGTATCGTTATTAGATGTGCGCCGCGTATTTTCCCCAAAGGATAAAACGCCCTTGTCGCCCACCTGTCCGCCGCTTTCGGCATAGAAGGGGGTAGATTCCAGCGCTATCTGGTATTGCTCTTTTCCCTTGCTTTTTACTTTACGGTATTTCACTGCGCGGGTCTCGATCAGCAGGTCGTTATACCCTACAAAATCAGTTTTGTCCGTAGGGTTCAGATCGATCCAGTCTTCCGTATCAATAGCCGTCGCCGCCCGGCTGCGCACCTTCTGCTCCCTCATTTTTTCTTCAAAGCCGGCAGCGTCCACGGTCCACCCTACTTCCCTGGCCATCAGGTCGGTCAGGTCTACCGGGAACCCATAAGTGTCGCTGAGTTCAAAAGCGATCTCTCCGGGGATGGTCTTTTGTTTGGCTTTTTCCTCCTCTGCGCGCGAGACATAGGTCTGGAATCTTTTTATACCCGCAGACAATGTTCTGAGAAAGGCTTCTTCTTCCTCCCTGGTTACCTTCGATACAAATTCCAGTTGCAGGGAGAGTTCGGGAAAAACATTTTCAAACTGTTTGGCTATTCCGGGAAGCAGTTGGAATAACAAAGGCGTTTTATAGTCGAGGTATGAATAATAATATCTTGCGGCTCGGCGAAGGATGCGGCGGATCACGTATCCTGCGCCGTTATTGGAGGGGATCTGCCCATCGGCAATGGTAAAACCGATCGCACGGATATGATCGGCGAGCACCCGGAAAGCAATGCTTTCTTTATCATCCCCCCCCTGGTATTTTTTCCCGGTGATCCTTTCGATATCGGCAATCGTATCCGTAAAAATATCCGTATCGTAATTGCTTTGTTTGTTTTGGATCACCCGCGTTAATCGTTCAAATCCCATTCCGGTATCGACATGCCTGGACGGCAGCGGTTGCAGTTTGCCGTCTTTAAGACGATTAAACTGCATGAATACATTATTCCATATTTCAATCACCTGGGGATGATCGGCATTAACAAGGGTTGCTCCATCTGTTTTTGCGCGTTCTTCCTCGCTGCGGCAGTCGACATGGATCTCGGAGCAGGGCCCGCAGGGTCCCGTGTCGCCCATCTCCCAGAAATTGTCCTTTTTATTGCCCCTGAGGATGCGCTCTTCAGGGATCCATTTTTTCCATTCGTTCCAGGCTTCTTCATCAAAGGGCAGCTTTTCTGCGGCATCGCCTTCAAAAATGGTTACATATAGCCTTTTTTTATCCAGTTTATAGACATCGGTCAGCAGTTCCCAACTCCAGGCAATGGCTTCTTTTTTAAAATAATCGCCAAAGCTCCAGTTGCCGAGCATCTCAAACATGGTATGATGATAGGTGTCCACCCCCACTTCTTCCAGGTCGTTGTGTTTTCCGCTTACCCGTAAACATTTTTGCGTGTCTGCCGCGCGGGGGTAAGGGGCGGGTTTATTGCCCAGGAAAAAATCCTTGAACTGGTTCATACCCGCATTGGTAAACAAAAGCGTGGGATCATTTTTGATTACGATAGGCGCCGAAGGGACAATCGTATGCCCCTTAGAACGGAAAAAATCCAGGAATTGCTGCCGAATGACTGCGCTCTTCATCATAAACAGAACAATAATTAAGGGTGGTTTGGCGTATAAAAAATAAATTCGTTTACTTTGGCGATCTTAAAAGTGGCGCTAAAGTACGAAAACGCCGCCACTGTATTCGTTTTACGCATATCCTCGCCGCTTGGTTTTTTGTGGGGACGGGCTGCTGCAGGGGTTAAGGCTAACAGCTTTAAAATAGTTCGGTAGTATTCATGAAGAAGATTAAATATTTTTATAATACCAATTCCCTCAGGTACGAAAAGCTGGAGACCCCTCTTCGGGTGAAACTGCTGAGGGTATTGGGGTTCTTCTCGGCAGCTATTGTCACAGCCGTCATCATTGTTTCCGTAGCCTATCGCTATTTCCCTTCTGCTAATGAAAAAAGGCTTATCCAGCAAAATATTGACCTGAAAGACAATTACCTGTTATTGGAGGACAGGGCCAAAAAGATAGAAAACCGGCTGATAGACCTGGAAGAAAGGGATAATGAAGTATACCGTACGATATTTGAAGCCAAACCTATTCCCGACAGCGCGCGTTTAAAAGAGCTGGAACAGCAAAATGAGATCAAACTGGTCAGGAGCCTGAGCAATTTTAGCCTGGAATCCTCTATCGTTACCACCCTTAACAACCTGCGTAAGAGAATGTTGAACCAGGAAAGATCATATAAGGAAATAAATGAATTTATCAGGAATAAAGAGCAGTTATTGGCCTGCACCCCGGCCATTCAGCCGGTAAGCAATACCGACCTGAAGCGACTGGCTTCGGGTTTCGGGTATCGGATAGATCCCATCTATAAAACGCCCAGGTTCCATTCCGG
>JAEUVR010000208.1 GCA_016786785.1 Chitinophagaceae bacterium | reverse complement strand
GCCCTCTCCTCTTGCCCCGCTGATCTCGCCGTCGGTAGAATAAGTTACGCCGCCTACCAGGTAGCCGCCGTCCCGGTCGGTGATGATCGCGTTGGCATACTCAGCGTCGCTGCCGCCTGCCGTCCGTTGCCAGCGCAGCGTCCCATTGAGGTCTACATTGAGGATCCAGAAATCCTGGCTTCCTTTAGGATCGCTCACATCCCCGTCGGCAGAAGTAGTATATCCTGCCAGGGTAAGGGTATTGTCGGTCCCGCACGTCATCGAGTAGGCTACATCGTTTTGTGCACCGCCATATACTTTAGAGAATGCAATATTGCCATTGAGTTCAATACAGAGCAACCACACATCATAGTTGCGTTGGTTAGCCGGGATATCGCCGTCGGTAGAGTTGGCATAACCTGCTGCATAAATACGGTTATTGATCACCTGCAGGTCGAACAGCTCTTCGTTTTTGCTGCCGCCGTAGCAGCGGCTCCACAGGACATTCCCCTGGGGGTTGATCCTGAGCAGCAGTCCGTCGGTATACCCGCCGCTGCCATGATTATTTTGTATATCGCCATCCTGCGAGGAGGTAGAACCGGCGATCAGGTAGTTGCCGTCGTCGAGGGCGATGATGCGGTTGCCGATATCCAAGCCAGCGCCACCGTAGCGTTTCTGCCAGACCAGGTTGCCCTGGGCATCAAGTTTGAGCAGCCAGATATCGCGCGTGTTTGCATATCCCTGTATCACGCCGCCATCGGAAGAATTGGTCTCTCCCAGTACCAGGTAGCCGCCATCAGGAGTCTGCACCATATCGCGGGCGGTTTCGTATTCGGAGCCTCCGTAAGATCTTTCCCATTGAAGGTTGCCGCAGGCGTCGAGCTTCGCTAACCAAAGATCCCAGTAGTCGCGGTTACTATGCGGTTGTACGTCCTGGTCTTTCGACTGGGTGAATCCTCCAACAAGGGAGCCTCCGTCGGCCGTAGGTATAATGCGATAAGGAATTTCGGTTTCTGATCCGCCATAAGTGCGCGCCCAATGCAGGATAGGTTGCTGGGCAGCGGAAAGGAACGGCGTCAGCAACAAGGCAAACGCCCCCAATAGGGTTATAAAATAGCGCTGGTTTTTCACAAGGTCGATAAAGGATTTCATGGGATCCACCCACTGTAGCAATAATTGTGCTATTCCGGACGGAAAGAGACCGTTTTTTTCCTGAAAATATACGAACAGGCAAACGGTCATTTACGATCGGCCTTATATTTCCCGGGTTACAGCTTCTTAAGATTACCAACGCAGGAGACCCTGCTTTATTTCAGGAACCCGGATGAGAGGCATATGAAAGGAGTTCCTCCGGGATATAATATGGCAGGAGCATACCCGAGATTTACCTGGCCGTTTCACAACGGAAACCTGAGGCTGCGAGTAGACTGGATGCGCTTCTCCGAGCAGTGCGGCAAATAAACGCTATATTCGGTCATGCTATTCATTATTCTGCGGCAAGCGATCCTTATGCTGGTTTTCTGGATGACCTTAGCGCTGCCTATGCCCGTTCTGGGCGCCGGACTGGCGGGCGACAGCCTACCGGAGGCCGGTCCAGCCCGACCGAATATCATCCTTATCCTGGCCGACGACCTGGGAATCGGCGACCTGGGCTGTTATGGACAGCAAAAAATACACACTCCGCATCTCGACCAGATGGCAAAAGAAGGTATCCGGTTTACGCGTTTTTATGCCGGCACAACCGTATGCGCGCCATCGAGAGCTTCGCTGCTGACCGGGCTGCATACCGGCCATACCGCAGTACGGGGAAATAAGGAATACGAGCCGGAAGGACAACACCCGCTGCCAGATTCGGCGATCACCATAGCCGAAGTGATGAAGGCGGCTGGATATGCCACCGGCTGCTTTGGCAAATGGGGGCTGGGTTTCGTGGGTAGCCCGGGCGATCCGCTACGACAGGGCTTCGACCGGTTTTTCGGCTACAACTGCCAGCGGCAGTCGCACAACTATTTTCCCGACCATCTTTGGGATAATGACAACCTCCTCCCGCTGCCCAATACTCGTGAAGATCAAGAGGTCTATGCCGCCGATCTCATTCAAACCAAGGCATTGGCATTTATTCATGAAAACCGGTTAACCGGGAAAAACCAACGCCAACCCTTTTTTCTTTACCTGGCATATACGCTTCCTCATGCAGCGTTGCAAACGCCAAAAACTGATAGTTTTTTTGTCCGGTATCAACGTGCATTTGCCGAGCAACCCAATACCATTCCCTCCTGGAACGGACGCGGTTACCAGCCGCAGGCATATCCCCATGCCGCATACGCCGCAATGGTGTCGCGACTGGATGCTTATGTCGGGCAGGTCCTGGCTGCCTTGCAGCAGGCGGGCATAGATAATAACACCCTCGTGCTGTTCTCAAGCGATAATGGGCCGCACCATGAAGGAGGGAACGACCCTTCTTTCTTTGGCAGCAGCGCAGGGAGTAGAGGCATGAAGCGCGACCTCTATGAAGGCGGCATCAGAGCCCCGCTGATTGCCCGCTGGCCGGGAAAGATAGGCGCCGCAGGAATTACCGACGTCGTCGCCGCCGCCTGGGATCTTATGCCCACGCTCTCAGCTATCGCGCTGACCGACTCCCCTACCCCTGCTACCGACGGCATATCTCTGCTACCGGCATTATCGGGAAAGAAAATTCGCAGCAATCGATATTTCTACTGGGAATTTCATGAAGAAGGCGGCAAGCAGGCGCTGAGAAAGGGAAAATGGAAGGCACTGCGACTAAAGGTAAATGCCCCCCGAAATACAGAAATGGAATTGTATGATCTGCTCAACGATCCCGGCGAGACCGTCAACCTCGCCCGCCGGCATCCTGTCGTCCTTAAAAAGCTCACAAAGCAAATGGATAAAGCACATTTGCCAAACCCGGATTTTCCATTAGGGCCTGAACCGAAATCATCGAAACCCTAATCCTTCGAGTATTGCATACATGCGCCTCCGCGGTATTACGGCGCGATGGCAAGCCTGAACCATTGAATTCCACAGTCAGGATATTATAGCACGACGGCAAGTCGAAACCCTAATCCTTCGAGTATTGCATACATGCGCCTCCGCGGTATTACGGCGCGATGGCAAGCCCAATCCATCGAATTACACAGTCAGGATATTATAGCACGACGGCAAGTCGAAACCCTAATCCTTCGAGTATTGCCTGCTCGTCGCCGACAATACCGCTATGGTGCCGATGGTCAGACCGACACTCAGGCGCATAGGCCAGAGATAATAACAGGTACAGAAAAAAAATATTTTGATAATTAACAGTGTTAATTATATTTGCAGTGTTATGGGAATTAAAGAAAGAAAAGAACGCGACCGGGAAGATACCCGGCTACTCATCCTGGATGCCGCCAAAAAACTGTTTACCCGCCAGGGCTATGAGGCTACCACTATCCGTAAGATCGCGGCTGAAATAGAATATAGCCCCACCACTATTTACCTGTATTATAAGGATAAAAACGAGATCCTGTATGCGCTGCACCAGGAAGGGTTTTTATTGCTTGCCCGGCAGTTCCAGGCGCTGATACATGTAGACAATGCATTCGAGCGGCTGAAAGCCATGGGGCGCACCTATATTCGTTTTGCTGTAGAAAACCATGATTTTTATGAACTTATGTTCATTATGAAGGAGCCTTTGCTGAACCTCAACACCACTTGTGGCTTGCCGCAGGACTGGGAAGAGGGAGTAGAATCTTTCGATTTTCTTTTGCAAACAGTTAAAGGCTGCCAGCAGGAAGGGTATTTTAAAGAACAGGATCCCCGGCTACTTTCGATGTGGATCTGGGCCACGGTGCACGGGCTCTGCGCCCTGCAGATGCATGGACACCTCGATCATGTTTCCCGGCATCAGTTGAGTGAGATGGCTGGCCAGGATATCATAAACCTGGTTTTCGAAAGTTTTGTGAGCTCATTGGAACAGTTTAGGTAATTTTTTTATGATTGATAATTAACAGTGTTAATAATGAAATACTCTCTGGTAACAAGGGCGCTTGCAGGCGGATGGCTGATACTGGCAACGGGTTTCGGGGCCATTTCCCAGGAGCAGGCCATCGACAGGTATATCCGTATAGCGATGGACAGCAATATCGTTGTGCAGCAGAAGCATATTTCGTTGGATAAAGCGCTCCTGTCGCTGAAGACGGCCAAAAGCCTGTATGCGCCTTCCGTCTCTTTCCTTGCGGGTTACCAGTCGGGCGACGGAGGACGTAATATTTCCCTTCCCCTGGGCGACCTGTTGAACAACGCTTACGCAACATTGAACCAGCTTACAGGCTCGCAGCAGTTCCCTCATTTGGAGAACCAGTCGGTGAATTTTTTCCCGCGCGACTTTTATGATGCCAAGATAAGAACCACGCTGCCGATCATTAACCCGGATATCGGGTATGGAAAACAGATCAGCGCCTACCAGGCGCAACTACAGGAATATGAGCTGGCGGCGTATAAGCGGGAACTGGTAAAAGAGATCAGGATTGCTTATTACAACCATCTCCAGGCGCTGCATACCGTGGCAATTCATGAGTCGGCCCGGCAGCTGGCGCTGGAAGGAAAGCGGGTGAATGAACGTTTGCTTGAAAGAGGCAAGGGATTGCCTGCATACGTTTTGCGTTCCGAAAGCGAAATTGCGGTTATAGATTCCCGTTTGACACAGGTAAACCAGGAAGTAGAGAACTCCCGGTTGTACTTTAACATGCTGCTGAACCGGACGGCCGACGCGGCTATCGATACCAGCTTCGACGAAGACCGGGCGATGCTGGCTTACCTGCCCGAAATGCCCGGCGCAACGGACATGGAGAAAAGAGAGGAGTTACAGTCTTTATCTACTTTGACGCTGATCAACGAAACCGTACTGAAAATGAACAAAGGGTTTCGCATTCCGCGACTGAATGGCTTTCTCGACCTCGGCGCCCAGTCGGAGGGATTAAAATATAACCGGCAAAGCCGGTATTACATGGCCGGCCTGCAGATGGAAATACCCTTGTTCAGCGCGAATCGTAACATCAACAAGATCAGGGAAAGCGAATTGAATATCCGGGATGCCCGGCTGGGATTGGAAAGACTCAGCAAACAGCTGGCCCTGAGTAGTCGCGTAGCGCAGAACAACCTGAATACCGCCAGGAAGAACTATCAGTCTTCGCTTGCACAGTTGCGAAGCGCAGAAGCATACCAGCGTTTAATCGAGAGAGGGTACCAGGCGGGTACGCATACTTATATCGAGACCGTCGATGCCAGGAACCAGCTTACCGCCGCACGGCTGGCAGCTACCCTGGGAAAATTCCAGGTGTTGCAGGCAGCGGCGGTACTGGAAAGAGAGACGGCTTCTTATTCGATCAATCCTAAAAATACAGATAATGAATAATCGTATGCATGGTTCATATTTCCTGGTCGCTCTTGTAATGGCGGCGAGTTGCCGGCAGGCAGAAAATGAAGCGGCTTTTCCCAGGGAAGCGCATATTCCTGTTAAGCTGATGCAACTGGAACAAACAACAGTGACGGGAGGAGGCTTTCCGGCTTCCGGCCTGTTCACTACGGAAGAAGAGGCGGCGCTCTCTTTTAAGAACGGAGGCGTAGTAGAGCGTTTGCTGGTGAAAGAAGGAGATCCGGTGAAAAAAGGACAACTGCTGGCAACTGTAAATACCGCGGAAATTAATATCGCTATACAGCAGGCTAGCCTGGGATTAGAGAAAGCCAAAAGAGATTATGAAAGGGCAAGCCAGTTGTACGCAGACAGCGTGGCTACGCTGGAGCAGATGCAGAATGCAAAAACGGCTATGGACGTAGCTGCCCGACAATTCGAAGCAGTTTCGGTTAACCATGGGTTCGCCGAGATACGCGCTACAACCAGCGGCTATGTGCTGAAGCGTCTGGCAAATATCGGGCAGGTAGTAGCGCCTGGCGCGCCGGTGTTCCTGATCAATGGAGCGAAAAACAGCGACTGGCTGCTCAACGTAGGCGTGACAGATCGCCAATGGACGCAGATCCGCATAGGCGACAGCGCGGTAGTGGAAACCGATGCTGCGCCAGGAAAGCCGCTGACTGCTTATGTGTACAAAAAATCGGAAGGGGTCGATCCCCGCTCCGGCACTTTACAGGTGCAGTTGAAATTAAGAAGCGGCATTCCTTCGTCGGTGGCTTCAGGGATCTTTGGCAAGGCGCGTATCTTTTCTTCGGCAAAGGGATCGGGATGGGTGATCCCGGCTGACGCCTTGCTGGACGGCGATGCGGGAAAAGGATATGTGTTTGTTACCCGCGACGGAAAGACTGCGCATAAGCAGGAGATTAAGGTTGGCGCCCTGCTACCCGATAGCGTAGTGGTTACAGGCGGACTGGAAGAAGCGCCGTCGGTCATTATCTCCGGAAGCCCTTATCTACGCGAAGGCTCCGCGATCGAGGTTAAATAAATATTATATCGATCGACAAATACTTCCGGGTAGCCGTCGCTAATGAGAAAAATAATTTTTGAAAAAAAATCTCAGATGGCGGATTAAAATTTGGCGACGATGATGCAAGTAAGAAAATAATCCCGATAACCAGGTAAAGAATCTAAATCATTCGAACAATGAATATTTCACAATACGCGGTAAAGAACAGCCAGTTTACCATGATCATGGTGTTTATGATCATTGTAGTGGGGATCAGCACGATCCTGGGGATGCCCCGGGCTGAGGATCCCGAAACCCATCCGCCGATCTTTCCCGTAGTGGCGGTATACCCCGGAACCAGTCCGCGCGATATGGAAGAGCTGGTGGTAAAACCGCTGGAGAAAAGAATCTTTGACCTGGAAAATATCAAACAGATCAAAACCGCCATTCACAACGGGGTGGCCGTGCTGGCCGTTGAATATAAGTATGGCGTCAACGTAGACGATAAATACCAGGAGCTTGTCCGGGAGGCAAGCGCGGCGCGCAACGAACTTCCCGCCGACCTGTACAGCCTGGAAGTGCAGAAAGTGGATCCTACTAAAGTGAATATCCTCCAGATAGCGTTAGTATCAGAAAATGCTTCTCGTAAACAGCTTAAACTCGCTGCAGAAGGACTGCAGGATGAACTGGAAAAAGTCAATGCCCTGAAAGATGTGAAGATCAGCGGGCTCTCCGATCAGTTGATCCGTATTGATATCCTTCCCGAAAAAGTCGCCAGCCTGGGCATTCCTCTTTCACAATTGATGCAGGCGGTGCAAAGCGAAGCGGCTAATATTCCGGGAGGATCGGTGGTTTTCGGCAGCAAGAGCCTGAGCGTAAAGACAAGCGGGAACTACCAGAGCGTGGAGGAGATCCGCCATACTATTGTTTATAGTCATGAGGGAAAAAACATCCGGCTCAGCGATGTAGCGGAAGTGTATCCCGACTTCGCGCCTGAAACGCATATCACGCGGCTGAACCAGTATCGATCCGTACTTGTCAATGCGGCGCTGAAAGCCGGCGAAAATATCAGCGCGGCGCAGGAACAGTACCTGCCGGTGATTGAAGCGTATAAACAAAAGCTGCCTTCTAATATTGCGCTTATGCCGCATTTCGACCAGGCAGAGAATGTCAACAAGCGGCTCGGCGGTTTGGGCATTGATTTCGGCATTGCGATATTACTCGTATCCATTACGCTGCTTCCACTGGGCTTACGCGCTTCCGCCGTAGTGATGATCGCCATTCCGCTGTCGTTGTCCATCGGTATTTTATTGGTCAATGCCCTGGGCTATAGCCTGAACCAACTGAGCATTGTAGGCTTCGTGGTAGCGCTGGGTTTGCTGGTAGACGATAGCATTGTGGTAGCGGAAAATATCGAACGCTGGATGAGAGAAGGCTATTCCCGACTGGAGGCAACGATCAGGGGGACCAAACAGATTACGCTGGCGGTGATCGGCTGCACGGCCACCCTGATCATCGCCTTTATGCCGATCATGTTTATGCCGGAGATGTCGGGCGATTTTATTCGCAGCCTGCCTGTAGCGGTCATCAGCTCCATCCTGGGTTCGATGATCGTGGCGCTGACCGTAGTGCCTTTCCTGTCGAGCAGGCTGTTAAAGCCGCACGCGCATCCCGGCGGCAACGCAGTATTGCGGGCCTTCCAGAAACTGATCCATGGCACCTATGCAGTGGCGCTGGATAAAGCCATTAAGCGGCCCTGGCACACCCTCGCAATCGCCCTGCTTATTTTTGCAGGCTCTCTAATGCTGTTGCCGGTTATTGGGTTCAGCCTCTTCCCTGCTTCCGAAAAGCCCCAGTTCCTCATCAATGTCGCTACGCCCCTGCAATCCAATATCTATTATACCGATAGCATCACCCGGCAGATCGAGCGGGAGTTGGGCGAAATGGAAGAAGTGCAGTATTATACAAGCAATGTGGGAAAAGGAAATCCACAGATATACTATAACGTTAGCCAACACAATGAGGCCGCTGATTTCTCAGAGATCTTTGTACAGCTTCATCCCGACACGAGGCCCGACCGGAAGATAGCAATTATAGAATCGCTTCGCAAGCGTTGGACGCCTTATCCCGGAGCTACTGTCGAAGTTAAAAATTTTGAGCAGGGCATTCCTGTCATTGCGCCTGTGGAGATACGTCTTATGGGAGATCATCTCGATACCCTGCGCCGGCTGGCGGCGGAAGCGGAGGAGATGCTGCTGCAAACAGCGGGAACCATTTATGTGAAAAACCCGGTGAAAAATAACAAGACCGATATACGAGTAGCCATCAATACCCAGAAAGCCCTAGCCATGGGCGTTCCCACCATCAATATTGATCGCGTGGTGAGGATGGCCATTTCCGGCATCGACCTGGCCAGCTATACCGACCCCGATGAAACAGATAGCGACTACAAGATCCGGATGAGCGTGCCGCGCGCGTCGTATCCTGATATAACGGCGCTGAATAACCTATATGTCGACAATGTGCAGCAAACGCCGGTTCCGCTAAACCAGTTGGCGGAGCTTCGGTTAGAGTCGTCTGCGGCGCAGATCAACCACCATAACAAGGTACGCACGGTATCGGTGAGCGCCTTTGTGCAGAACGGCTTTTTGAACGACCAGGTGATCAACGAGGTTATCCGGAAAATGAACCAGGTGAAACTGCCCGCCGGTTACGCATATGAAATGGGCGGCGAGGTAGAATCGCGCCAGCAGTCTTTCGGCGGCTTCGGAACCATCATTCTCATCACGGTGTTCCTGTTTATTGCCGTGCTGGTGCTGGAGTTCAAAACCTTTAAAAGCACATTGATCGTTCTATCCGTGATCCCGCTGGGCATAGTCGGAGCTGTGCTGGCGCTGCTGCTGACCGGGAACAGCCTGTCCTTTGTCGCCACGATCGGGATCGTCGCCCTGGCGGGGATTGAAGTAAAAAACACCATCCTGCTGGTAGATTTCACCAACCAGTTGCGAAAGGAAGGGACGCCTTTGAATGAGGCGATAGAGAAAGCCGGAGAAATACGTTTTCTGCCGATCATCCTGACTACGCTTACCGCTATAGGAGGCTTGCTGCCCATTGCCTGGTCGAGCAACCCGCTGATCTCCCCGCTGGCGATCGTGATGATCGGCGGACTGATCAGCTCCACCCTATTGTCTCGCATCGTTACGCCGGTGATCTATAAATTAATGCCGCCCTCGATCTGAGCGAATAGCAACGATTGGTTATGCGCCGGTTGACCGACAATGCCAACCCAGCGTATGCATAGCGGCACAGGCTGCAGGTTAACTTGTACACTGTCGACCGATAACGCCAGCATGGCTACTATGGCGCACAGGACTGTTTTAAAAAATAAATTTAATTATCCTTGGTCCAGGCCTTTCTTAGAAATCGCAACCAATTATTAAATAAGATATTCTCAATATCAATTGTTGAATAACCCCGGGCAGCTAATAAATCTTGTAATTTTTGTATGTCGGCAACCGTCTCCAAATCACATGGAGATTCCTCTTTTCCAAAAGCGCCATCAAGGTCGCTTCCTATAGCAACATGCAAGCTATTGCCTGCAATTTGACAAATATGATCATAATGATCAATGATTTTCTCCAGGTTTATTCCTTTCCCCTGGGGACTATCAACGCCTCTGACAAAATCAGGGGCAAGCATCCAACTTACTAAAACGCCTCCTATCACAGCGTCTCGATCCAACAGAATTTTTATTTGCTCATCGGTCAGCTGCCGCTGGTGATTTACCAGGGCGCGGCAGTTACTATGACTGGCCCAGATAGGTCCTTTAAACAGTTTAGTAGCTTCCATAAATCCTTCGTCGGTCAAATGGGTCACATCAAGTATCATATGAAGACGATCCATTTCCTGAAGCAACTCGCGACCTAAACTTGTCAGACCGCCAGAACCGCTGGTGCCGGACGCATACACGCCAGCGCCATAATGAGCGGGGCCGCAAGCGCGAAGTCCGTTTGCATAAGCCCGTTCTAAATAGGAAATGTTGAGCAGTGAATCAGCCCCCTCAAGACTTAAAATATAACCAATCGGCTTGCTATCATTAGGAATAGTATTATCTCGCCACAAAGCAAGATGATCCTCCAGCTGACCGAGATTGGCTATTTGTGCCATTTCTCCGTATTCTTCCATCGCACGGTACCATGCTAACTGCGCCTGCGTGATACCCCAGGCAATCTCCGGCGAATTCCAGTTAGAGCAAATCAGCTCCTTTTCTTTATTAAAACGGGCAATTTGAGTTGCTACTACCAGGCCTATATTGCCGTTCCTAAGTTCAGGTAATGATACCGTGCCTTTCCCACGATCAGGTTTATCCATCATGCCGGTTTCTCTCTTCCTGATCTCCCAAACAGGATTTCTTAAATCGCGATTCCATTCAATTGCATTCATCGCTAAATCCAGGTGCGCATCAATGATAATAGACGGATATTTATTCATTTCTTGCCTTTAAGTTCACAGAAATCAGTTCTAATAAAATAATAACAAAGCCCGCGAAAACATACATTGTCATTTTGCAATGAGCTTTCCATTTTATCATATCGATCGCCTGAACATAGATTACTCTGTACTTTTCAATCCTTTTTTATTTTTTCCATTTCTATATATTTCACCATTATTAACTGGCGGAACAACCCTGACCCGATCCGGGCCTGATCCTTTTCCGCTATGATATATGGCAAACAACTCCTGAAAGCCCTTCTCGGCAGCGGCATTTATTTTTCCCCCGGTAAGTCGCAATTCATAATCCAACATTGACCTTATCAGCAATATTCTCCATCGCCAGCTTTCTCGCACCCGCTGTGGTAATTTCTGGTCTATCGATTTTAAACTCAAATACGCTTTCTTTGCTCCAAAATCTACTTTTGGAACATCTATCTTTCCATAATCCGGATTTGCATACCATCTTGAAGTACTTAACCCGTGATTCTTCTCTAATACCTCTATTACCTTAAGAATATCTTCTACATATTGATGAGAGTACTCATAAACTATATATTCTTTCAATGCTTCTTTATAATCAATATCTTCATGCCAATAGAACTGGCCATATAAGACTTGATTGATGTCTTCAAATATACCTTCGGAATACGGGAAGCCCCCCGCAACTCTATTTTTAACTTCACCCCAAAGCTTTTGAAACCGATTGGGCAATGGAGAAGCGCCGTAACCGCCCCAAGGCCACTGCTCCCACATGCTTATTTCCGGGAAGTTTAGCAGAGGAAGATTACCCGGAACCGGGTGTTCCAACGGATATCTCGGATATGACGTATGCGAATCCGCCATAAGATAAGTTATCCATTTGGGAGGATGCTTTTTAAAACGTTCTGCCAATCCCACCCATTCGCCCTGATCCTTGCCATAATCAAAAAGCCAGGTGAATAAGATAACCTCGAGTTCAGGATATTCTTTATGAAGTTCGTTTGTGATCCTTTCAGATATATTTACAAACCCATTAGCCCCCCAGGGCCTACACTTATCGCATCCGCATCCCCCCTGGTCATAAGGCCCATAGGATATCCCGTCAAAAACAACGCCCCTTCTCTTATATTCTGAAAACTCCTCCTTGACTTGCCTTACTATCAGTTCAGCTCCCTGTTCA
>JAEUVR010000185.1 GCA_016786785.1 Chitinophagaceae bacterium | reverse complement strand
GCCAGGGCAAAAGATGCATCGACCGCCTCGTCGTCCGTAGCGCTCAAAAACAAGGCGCGGCCGGAAGCGTACAGGTTAGCATGAAGGGGACCGATACCGGGATAATCAAGACCCGCGGAAATGCTATGCGGTTCTGTTACCTGCCCGTCGGCGGTTTGCATCACAATACTCTTGCTGCCATGCAATACGCCGGGCTTGCCCAACTGCGTAGTGGCGGCGCTGAACCCGCTGTGGATGCCCATCCCCGCGGCTTCGACGGCAACCAGCTCGACCGCTTTCTCATCAATAAAATAATAAAACGCGCCGGCGGCATTGCTGCCTCCCCCAACGCAGGCAATGACGCGGGTCGGCGTTTCCGATCCTGTTTTTTCCTGTAGCTGCCGGCGGATCTCTTCGCTGATCACGCTCTGAAACCTGGCTACCATATCAGGGTAAGGATGCGGGCCCACCACGCTTCCGATGATGTAATGGGTGTCGACGGGATTGTTGATCCAGTCGCGTATTGCCTCATTGGTGGCGTCTTTAAGCGTTTTGCTGCCGCTGGTTGCCGGAACCACTTTGGCGCCCAGCATTTTCATACGGGCCACATTCGGCGCCTGGCGCGCAATATCTTTCTCTCCCATGTACACGATACATTCTATATCCTTCAGCGCGCAGACCGTCGCGGTAGCAACGCCATGCTGACCGGCGCCGGTTTCGGCAATGATCCTTTTTTTACCCAGGCGTTCGGCCAGCAGTATCTGCCCGATCGTATTATTGATCTTATGCGCGCCGGTATGACAAAGATCCTCGCGCTTCAGGAAGATGCGGGAACCATATTTTTTGCTGAGCCTTTCCGCAAAATACAGCGGCGTAGGTCTCCCCACATAGTCCTTTAACAAACGGCGGAAATCTTCCTGAAAAGAAGACTCATACATGATGTCTATGTACTTTGTCCTAAGCTCTTCCACATTCCTGTGCAACATTTCCGGGATATATGCGCCTCCGAATTTTCCATAATAACCTTGCTCATCAGGGTTCCTAAGCGTTCCTTTAACCATAAATAGAGCTTTACTATAATTAATTAATTTTTATTCCGCCCTCATCCATTCAGCGCGTCCGATGGCCGCCTCTACATACATTTGGCTGATCCGCTCTCATCCATTCAGCGCTTTTACAAAGGCGCGCACCTTCTTCATGTCTTTGACGCCGGGACTCAGCTCAAAGCAGCTATTGATATCAATAGCAAACAGGGAGGAGGCGACAGGATCTTTTGCAAACTCTTTCAATTGCTCCGTATCATCCGGCTGTATGCCCCCGCTAAGGAAGAACGGCTTGCCGATATTTTTTCCTCTCAAGATATTCCAGTCGAACTTTTTCCCCGTGCCTCCGTAACCCGCGCCGATGGTATCGAACATAAACATATCGCATACGTCCCTGTACGGCTGGGTGATCCATTCGATGGAATCATTATCGCTCAGCCTGAAGGCCTTTATCACTGAAACATAATCTGCCAGCCGCTCGCAAAACTTTGGCGATTCATCGCCATGCAACTGAACCACATGAAGCCGGCATTGATCTACTATCGACAGGATTTCCTCAATCGACGCATTTACAAAAACCCCCGCCTTATTGATGCCGTTCTCTTTTTTTATCTGGTCGGGCGTGAGGCGCCGGAGCGCGTACCGGGGCGACTTAGGATAAAAGATAAACCCGGCAAAAGCCACGCCCATATCGGCGAGTTCGGCCACCTGTTCCATCTGGGTCATCCCGCATACTTTAACTCTCATAGTTTATGTCGTCTCCCCTGACAGGAGCGCGCGATTTAAGCGGTTAACAAATGAGGCAAAAGCAATCGCAGGATCTTGTTCTTTCATAAAATTTTCTCCGATCAGGAAACCGTTAAACCCGGCCTGCTTTAATCGCAGGATGGCTTCAATATTGCTGATCCCGCTTTCCGAGATCTTTATCTTATCTGCCGGCATCCGCTCTATAAGCGATAAAGACCGGTTGATGTCTACGGTAAATGATTTCAGATCGCGGTTGTTCACGCCTATGATATCCGTTTCTTCGCAGATATGCTCCAACTCCTCTTCCTGGTGGATCTCCAGCAGCGTTTCCAATTGCAGGGACCGGGCAAAAGCAGCCAGCCGCCTGGTTTCTGCGGGAGATAAACAGGCGGCGATCAGCAATATCGCATCGGCGCCGATCGCTTTGGCTTCAACGATCTGGTATTCGTCAATGATAAAATCCTTTCTTAAGATCGGTATCTTATTTGCCCTTGCGCGGGTAAGGTCCTCGCTCAACCCGCCGAAAAAATGCCCGTCGGTCAACACCGACAATCCCGAAGCGCCGTTAGCGGCATAAGCGCCGGTAACGACCGCCACATCGGCGTTTTCATTGATCGCGCCTTTTGAGGGCGATCTTCTTTTGAACTCCGCGATAATGCCTGTTTTACCGGCATCCAGCAGGCTATCTTTCAGCGATAAGGGCTTCCGGTTAAATAAATCGCCATCCCTAAGCTGCGCTATACTCACAGCCGCTTTACGCTGCGCTACTTCTTGCTTTTTATGAAGGATGATCTGCTCAAGGATATTCATAATACTATTTTTATTGCAAACTGATCAATTGCTGCAGGCATGCATAAGCTTTTCCTCCTTCCAGGCTATCCACAGCGGCAAGATATGCTTCTTCATAATCCGCGTATTTGCCCGTACAATGAAGCGCCATCGCCGCATTAGCAAGGACCACAGCATGCTGCGCCCAGGAACCCTTGCCCTGTAATATGTTTAAAAAAATATCCGCCGCTTCCTCCGCGGTATTTCCGCCTGAAATATCAGCGGGGGCGGTCATCCGTTTTCCCAGAGCTTCGGGCGTCATGATCCGCTCGCCGGCATTGGTAATGACCTTGGTATCATTCGTCAATGAAATTTCATCGTACCCGTCAAAACTATGGATGATCGTAAATGCCTTGCCCGTCTGCTGCAACAGGTAATTATACACGCGGGCCATTTCCATATTGTACACGCCCACCAGCTGAAATGCGGGAAAGGCAGGATTTACCATTGGGCCCAGCATATTAAAAAAAGTGCGGATGCCCAGGCTCTTTCTCATAGGGCCAACCGTTTTTAAAGCGGGATGAAACAGGGGCGCATGAAGAAAACAGATGTTTGCCGTTTCTACTTCTTTTTTAAGCGCGTCATTATCCGTTTTAAAACGATATCCCATCTTCTCCATCACATTCGAGGCGCCGCTGACGCTTGTCGCGCCATAATTGCCATGTTTAGCCACTTTCTGCCCCGCGCCCGCCACAATAAAACAGGCCAATGTGGAAATATTAAAGGTATTCTTACCGTCTCCTCCCGTGCCTACAATATCAATGGTATCATAACCGCCCAGGTCCGTTCTTATGCAAAGCTCCAGCAAAGCGTCCCGGAAGCCTTGTAGCTCGGCGATGGTAATACTTCGCATAAGATATACCGTTACAAAAGAAACGATCTCAGGTTCGTTGTACGCTCCCCTGGAAATATTGAGCAATACCTCTTTTGCCTCCTCCCGCGAAAGCGTTTTATGCGCAAACAATCTTTGCAATATCTTTTTCATGATCCGTTGGTTTATTGCCGCAGCCAGTTCCTGAGAATGA
>JAEUVR010000155.1 GCA_016786785.1 Chitinophagaceae bacterium | reverse complement strand
GTTGTACTGCATAACGCGCGGCGTTCTTTGCAGTATCGGAAAAGTCTGTCGGAACAAGGAGTTTTTTCATCTGTTAATGTGGATTTAATGATTGAGTAATGGTTAAATGGTAATATACAAAGAATTTTAAAACAGCTCAGGTTGCTTTCCCTTTGATTTAGGGATTTCCCACTGAATATCCACCGTTTTATTGTAATCGACGAGTTTTGCGCCGACGGCTTTCCAGCCCATGATTTCCACGACGGATGCGATATTTATTTTCTGCGCCTTAGCCTGCGCGCCTCTTCCTGAGGCGATCAGCGCGATCGGCTCGTCTTCGCTGGTCACGGCTTCTAGACGGTTTCCCTCTCCTTCTTTAATGAATACAAACCTGTTTTGCAGGGTGGTGGTTTCTATTTTAAACCGTTTGACGTTAAACTGCATTTTTTCATTATCCAGGTAGATGGCCGTGATGATCTTTTCCGGGTCGAACTTTTCGATCCGGAGGATCTTTTCCGCGTCGAATCTTTGCGTTAATTCCGTATCGCGGAGTTCGTAGCTGCCGTCTCCGTAAATGACCAGCAGCCGGTCTTCCGTGTCGAAAGCGCCCAGGAATTCCCCTTTTTCCTCCGTGTTCAGCCTGCCGAAATGATCGTCAAACCAGAATTTTCTATCGCTTAGGGTAGATTTGCCGGCTTCCTTGAGTTTAACGGTCCTGATGGGGTATTTGGTTACCTGGTTGCCCATGCTGCCCCTGGCTTTTATTTCCAGGGTTTCAAAGTAGAAGTCGAATTCCTTGATCCGCGCGCTGGCGCTGGCGCTGAGGATGACGCGCACTACCTCCGCCTCGCCGTTGGGATTTACGGAAAGATAGTGGGTCTTGCTTTTTTCCGTTCCCTTTGTGAGATCATATTCCTTGTCGCGGGTTACGCCGCTCACCTGGAACCGCTTGGCATAGCTGACCCCTGATTTGCCGTCGAGGTAGATCATGTTGTAGGTGGTGCGGTCGTCGTTTTTCCGGAATATGGCCAGGTGAATGATATCCTTGCCAATAAATACTTTTTCCGCGGTTTTTACCACTTTCATTTTCCCCGACCTGGTAAACGCGATAATATCGTCCAGGTCGGAGCAATCGGTTACAAACTCGTCTTTTTTCAGGCCTGTGCCGATAAATCCGTCGGCGCGGTTAACATATAGTTTAACATTGGCAATGGCGACCTGCTTGGCCTGGATGGCTTCAAACGCTTTGATCTCCGTTTTACGCTCCCTTCCCTTGCCGTATTTTTTGAGCAGTCCCTCGTAATAAGCAACGGCGTAATCGACCAGGTTGGCCAGGTTGCGTTTTACTTCTTTGATATCGGCTTCCAACCCTTTGATCTGTTTGTTCAGTTCCTCGATGTCCAGCCGGTATATCCTGCGAACAGGTTTCTCCGTTAACTTTAAAATATCTTCCCTTGATACTTCTCTTTTTAATTGTTTGGTAAAGGGCGCGAACGCTTTGGCGATACCTTCTATTACCTTGTCCCAGGCTTCGTGTTTTTTTTCCAGCTCCTTATAGATCTTTTCCTCGAAGAATATTTTTTCAAGAGAAGTATAATGCCATTTATCATTCAGCTCGCTCAATCGTATCTCCAGTTCTTTTTTCAACAGGTCGCTGGTATAATTCGCGGATATTTTCAATAGCTCGTCTACGCCCAGGAATTTGGGCGTATTGCCTACGATCACGCAGGCGTTGGGCGAAATGCTGATCTCGCAATCGGTAAAGGCATACAATGCGTCGATCGTGATATCGGGAGAGATGCCCGGCGCCAGGTCGACAATGATCTCTACTTCCGCGGCGGTATTATCGGTAACTTTTTTGATCTTGATCTTTCCCTGGTCGTTGGCTTTTACAATAGAGTCCATCAGCTGAGCGGTGGTAACCGAATAAGGAACATCCCTGATCGCCAGGGTTTTTTTATCGATCTCTTCAATGCGCGATCTCACCCTGATCTTGCCTCCGCGTTTGCCGTCGTTGTAATTAGCGGTATCCACCATTCCGCCGGTTTGGAAATCGGGGTACAACTGGAACTTTTTCCCTCTCAGGTATTTGATGGATGCATCTATCAGCTCGCAGAAATTGTGGGGAAGGATCTTGGTGGCCAGTCCCACGGCTATTCCTTCCGCGCCCTGCGCCAGCAGCAGGGGAAATTTCATGGGCAGGACCACAGGCTCGTTTTTTCTGCCGTCGTAACTCAGTTGCCAGGAGGTGGTTTTTTCATTGAAAGCCACATCCAGCGCAAATTTCGACAGCCTGGCCTCAATGTACCGGGCGGCCGCGGCATCGTCGCCCGTGCGCACATCGCCCCAGTTGCCCTGGGTGTCGATCAGCAGGTCTTTTTGCCCGAGATTGACGATCGCATCCCCGATGCTGGCATCGCCATGCGGGTGGAATTGCATGCTCTGCCCGATGATATTGGCGACCTTGTTATAACGTCCGTCGTCCATTTCTTTCATGGCGTGCAGGATGCGGCGCTGAACCGGTTTCAGCCCGTCTTCTACGGCGGGCACGGCTCTTTCAAGGATCACATAGGAGGCATAATCGAGGAACCAGGTTTTATACTGGCCATGAATGCCTGTATCGTTCTTAAAAACATTAAAATTATCTTTCTTATCCATGCTGTTTATTGCGGTTAAAGCTTATTAGTGGAAAATTTTTTCAGGGAGCGCAATATGGCGGTATCCCTTATCTTATACAATATCACGTCGTTTTCCTGTTGTAACGCGTCAACCTCCGACCGGTAAAGATCGATGGATAGCAGGGAATCCGCTTTTTGTTTAAAAAACGGATTGTAACCGCCGTTGACCAAAAGGTATTTGTCGTTTATGCCGGCGTCAAAGTTTTCGGTCTCATGGATATTGACGAACCGCGTTTTTTCGTTTTTGAATGCCAGGAAAAAATCGCTCATTTCGGCGGTAAGCGCATCTCCGCTGTATACTATCGCTTCGCGGGACAGATCCGGGAAATGCCGTTGAACAATGGCCTGCTGATCAAAATAGTAAGGATAGCGGGGCTTGATGATATCATTGATATAATTCAGGCTCATGGCGGCTATCCAACCTGCGATCAGCCAGTTATCGGAAAGAACCCTTAGCGGAAAATATTGATTGACCAGCCTCAGTCCTAAGAAGAAGGTAATTAAAAGATACACATATTTGGTGTTCCCAATCTCTGATAAGAACAGCCAGGCGTCGGCCAGCAGGAACAACACCAGGATCAGTATATAGGAAGAAGGATTTTTAAAGTAAGCGTTCAGCATATAAGCGCCGGGTATAACCGCAAAGGGAGCGATAAAAATAAAATGCCTGGGGTCGGGCCAGAGCGGGTTATAGCCGTTTATTGAATAGGACATAAAGTTGGCGGACAGCAAGAGTATGATAAAGCTTATGGCGATATGTCTTGAAGCTTCGCCGGGGAAGACCTTCCGCCGGTATACAAATGCGCCGACGGCAAAAATAAGGTATTCGAAATCGCCGTTAAACAGGAAGGCTTCCCAC
>JAEUVR010000132.1 GCA_016786785.1 Chitinophagaceae bacterium | reverse complement strand
TAGACTTCAATCGGAAGGCATTCGCCTCGCTGAATATACCGCGCGGCGTTATTGTCCCTGCGCCAGGCTATAGGCTCTTTTATTTCCCCACATCAGCAGCAGCTCGGAGCTGCAGATCTTGAAATCGCCGCTCAGGCTTACGTATAAGCCGAGCACATCCTGTTGGTTTAAGGGCGTATCATCAAGCGATTCAAACCGGACATTATACAGGTTGACCAGGTTGGTGTACATGGAGCCGGTAGGCCATACCTGCGTACCCCGGTTGCTGATGCCGACCAGCTTAAATTTTACGCCTGCGTGGCGTTGGCATTTTTTTGCGATCAGCAGGGGCTGGTCCTCGCTTTCGATGAACATATCCACCCCGACGATCTTTTCCGGAGATATTTCTTTCGACACCATCATGGCGTTCCTGTTCAACTTAAACATGGTAGGCGTTACCGGCATATTGGGCAATACCGGTTTGGCGTTTAGCCTTGGCTGTTTGCCCAGGTTGCTGATGATGGTTTCGCTGAATGCGGGCGTGTCGACGGCAGGGATATTTTTATCGCCGAAATCGCCTGTATGGACGCCGCTTTCAAGCGTATAAAGCAGCGCATTTTCAATTACGGCCGCGTCTTTCATGAAACCGAGATGCCGCAGCATAGCGATCCCGCTCAACAATAAAGCGGTTGGATTGGCAATGTTTTTTCCGGCAATATCGGGAGCGGTGCCATGCACGGCTTCAAAGATGGAGATATGGTCGCCGATATTGGCAGAAGGCGCAAATCCCAGTCCGCCTACCAGGCCGGCGCAGAGATCGGAGATGATGTCTCCCTGCAGGTTAGTGAGCACCACCACGTCGAACTCCTGCGGGCGGACGACCAGCTTCATGGCCAGGTCGTCTACGATGATATCGTCTGCCTTCAGGTCGGGGTATTCCTTTGCGACTTCCTGAAAACATTCCAGGAAAAGGCCGTCGGTGAGTTTCATAATATTTGCCTTATGCCCGCAGGTTATCCTTTTGGCGCCTTTTTTCCGCGCCATCTCAAATGCATATTTAATCACCTGCAAGCTTCCGGGGCGGGTGATGAACCGGCGGCTCAGCGCCACATCATGCGTCAGCATATGTTCGATTCCTCCGTAAGTGTCTTCGATATTTTCGCGGACGATCGTAATATCAATAGGAATACCCGATTTTGAAAAAACCGTATCCACCCCATGCAGGGTCTGGAATACCCTTTTATTGGCATAAGTGTTCCATGTTTTTCGCGCGGTTACATTCACGCTTTTTACCCCTTTGCCTTTAGGCGTTTCCATGGGCCCCTTAAAAAGAATACCCAGGCTTTCAATGGTATGCTGCGCCTCGGGAGTCATGCCATTGGAAAATCCCTTATCAAATACCCATTTGCCCATATCCACCACTTCATAGTCCAGGTCTACCTTTCCCGCTTTAAAAATGGTTAAAACGGCGTCCATGATTTCCGGGCCTATCCCATCTCCTTTGGCTACAGCTATTTTCATAAATCATATTTTTTGCATTTGTTTAATATTCGGAACCTGGCAAGCCCCTGCAAATATAACGCTTAGGCCGGGGCGTATCGTACAAGGTTTAATTTAATAAGGAGAGACTGTTTTACGCCGGCGACAAGACGCCGTCATTGTAACAGGCTTTATAAGATATGGATACATATAGCAGCCCCGGGCGGCCCCTACAGCGCATCATTCAGGAATTTATATAACAGGAGTATAAATACGGATCGATCGCCTGCGAAGCCCGTAAATTTAATATGCCGCTTAACGTTAATTATTAAGGGGATAGCTGGGGCTGAGCATATTTTTTTTTACTTTTATACAAATCATTGGAATGGCATCAAAGATATCCGAAGGCATTGAGGTAAGCGTGGAAACCTTTTATCAACCCGATTATTCTAATCCGGTAGCGGGAGAATATATGTTTGCCTACCGGATAAGCATAGAAAATCATAATCTTTTTCCCGTAAAGCTGCATCGCCGCCGCTGGCATATTATCGAAGGCAACGGCGCCACCCGAGAGGTCGAAGGCGAAGGCGTTGTAGGCGTTCAGCCCACCCTGCAGCCTTCAGAAAGGTATCAGTATGTAAGCGGCTGCAACCTCAGTTCCGAATTGGGTAAGATGCACGGCTCTTACACGATGGAGAACCTTAACAATAAGAATATGTTTGAGGTCAATATCCCCGTTTTTGAAATGATCGTTCCCTTTAAGATGAATTAGCGTTTAGGGATAGGCTTTATGTTATTTTCCCTTGCTATCCGGTAAAGCGCCCATCCCATCAGCGCAAAAAACAAAACGCCCAGCAGGTAATACCCGCCTTCGTTCAATGCATGTACTAATCCTTCTTCCATATTCACGGCGCTAAGGAACAGGGACCCCCGGTCCGATCCGCTTAAGAAGGCTATCAATACTCCAGCAACGGCTCCTCCCGCTACCAGGCCGGTGGCAAAAAGATTTCCCTTTCCCAACTCGTCGTCGGGCGCCGCTTTTGCCGGTTCCTGTTTTTTTGCGCGGTAGTCTACATACCCCTTGATGGCGCCGCCTATAAAGATCGGAAGGGTGGTGGAGAGGGGAAGATAGGCGCCGACGGCAAAGCTCAGCGATTTGACGCCGCAGAGCTCTACCACGACCGCGAGGAACATGCCTACAAAAATATATTGCCAGTCGAGGTTTTGCGATAAGATCCCTTTGATCAGCGTAGCCATCAGCGTGGCCTGGGGGGCGGGGTATTTATCTGTTCCGATGGCATGGGTGATGCCTTGCTGCGCCATCTCCAGCGTGGGCCTGTCGAGGAATTTTATGGTGAAGCCGATCACGATGGAAGAAACGATGGCGCCGATGAAAAGAGCGATCTGTTGGTTCCGCGGCGTAGCGCCCACGATATATCCGCTTTTCAGGTCCTGCGAGGTTGCGCCGGCATTGGCTGCTGCGATACAGATCATTCCGCCCACCACCAACACCATGGGTTCATAATATTCGCCTGTCCAGCCCATGCCGATAAAAAGCAGGCAGGCGCCCATCACGGTGGCGATGGTCATGCCGCTGATGGGGTTGTTGGAAGACCCTATCAATCCCACAATACGCGAGGAAACGGTTACAAATAAGGCTCCGAAAACAACGGTCAGCATGCCGATGATCAGTTTCTGCAAAAAAGTATCGCCGGGCGTCAGCGGCAACAAAGTGATCAGCGCGATCAGGCCCAGGCTGCCATAGGCGACCAGTTTGATGTTCAGGTCCCTGTCTGTCCGTTCGGTCGCGCTTGCTCCCGCGCCGGTTTTCCCCTGGATCGAGCCGATGCTTGAGCGGATAGAGCGAACAATAGTAGGCACGGCTTTTACCAGGGTGATGATGCCGCCGGCGGTTACGGCTCCTGCGCCTATCTGGCGGATAAAGGCATAATATAACGCCGATGAGTAGTTGGCGAAACTATGCGTTTCGGGGTCCCAGATGCCCTGGCCTCCGGGTTTGGTAATATCGGCGAGGTATCCCAGTTTTACCAGTTGCGCGGCAATGGTATCGGCAGGTATCATGGTCGCCAGCAGCGGGATAAGGACCAGCCAGCTGAGTACGCCTCCGGCAACCAGCGTTCCGGCGATCCGGGGGCCGATAATATATCCCACGCCCAGGTATTCGGGGGTGATCTCTCCGCCGATCCTGGCGGAAGGAAAAAATTTATTGGTTTGTTTGGTTGCGAAATACGGCGCTTCCGCGATCACATGCATTACTTTTTGGAGAATGGCGTAGAGAAAGGCGACGCCAAGCCCCCAGAACGCCGTTTTGGCAAAATCCCCTCCTTTTTCTCCTGCCTTGAGCACATCGCCACAGGCGGTTCCTTCGGGATAGGGAAGGGTATCGCGTTCATTTACGATCAGCGACCGGCGCAGGGGGATCATGAGCAGCGTTCCCAGCAAGCCGCCGATGATCGCCAGCACAAGGATGGTCAGGTAGTTAAAATAGGACGCGCTGTCGGGAGAGGAAAGAAATAAAAAACCCGGTAGGGTAAAAGCCACGCCGGCGGCGATGCTTTCTCCTGCGCTGCCTGTTGTTTGAATGATATTGTTTTCGAGGATGGTTGTTTTGAAGAACCTTCTTCCCAGGGTGATGGCGATAACGGCGATGGGGATGGACGCGCTGACGGTAAGTCCCGCTTTTAACGCCAGGTAAACCGTTGCCGCGCCGAAGATGACGCCGAACAAGCTGCCGAGGAGGATAGACTTGACCGTTAGTTCCTTAACGGTTTTATCGGCGGGGATAAAGGGCTGGAATTTTTTTTCAGACATCATTGTATGGTTTAGTCTTTATGTAATCTGCCGCTTTCAACCGCTATAGCTCGAAGAGCGAAGGCGGGCGAAGTTTGCCGCCTTCGCTCCTGCTTGCCTGATGTTGTGAGGCCGTGTTGCCGATGCGCCTGTTCAATCCTCTGCCTTAACGGCTTCATCCACGACCTTACTGAGTTTTTTTGTTAACGGCAAAATAGCCAGTCCGGCAACCAGGGCGGCGATCGCGCTGATGGCAAAGAATACGGCTTTATTGTCGAATTGATCCCAGAACCCTGCCAGGATCCCCGATATCTTTCCTCCGAGCGAGGTCGTCAGGAACCAGCCGCCCATCATTAGCGCCGTAAGCCTTTTCGGCGCTACCTTGGATACCAGCGATAACCCGATAGGGCTCAGGAACAGTTCACTGACAGTGAATACGCCATAGCTGGCAAAGATCCATGCCGACGACACTTTGTTTTCATAGATATTGGTAGAGAGGCAGGCGGCGATCATCACGATGGAAGACAATCCCGCTATGATAATGCCCCAGGCCATTTTTGCCGGCGTGGAAGGCTCTTTTTTCCTGGCCCTTAGCCAACCGAAGAAGCCAACAACAATGGGCGTAAGTATGATGATCCAAAAGGGATTTATGGATTGATAGATCTCGGTAGAGATAAGCTTGAGGCTTTGTCCCTCTGCGGGCCATTTTTCTTTGGGAAGATTTTGGAAATAGGGGTCCATGCCCTGGTGGGTAACTACTTTTCCCTGTTCATCGGTCTGGGCGCGGAACTGGTAATCTATTACAGGCGTTTCCTGGGGAGCGGTGTTTACGGTCTGCAAAAACCCGAAAGGCTTTAACGCGCCCTCAACGGCTTTTGGCGTTTCGCGGTTGGTATAGGTCTCGGCCCAGATGGTCAACGCGGTGGAGTTCTGGTTATAGATATTCCAGAATACAATAGCGACGGCAAACAGCGTGAGCAGGGTTCCCAGCCGCCTTTTATCAAAGGCGTTGGCGCGAAGCCATAAAGAAATATAAAAGATGATGATGGGGATGCAGGCGAAAATAAAAGCATCGTTGGAGTCGGAGCCGATCAGGTTGCCGGGGATGAACCAGCCCAGCGCGCCAGCCAGCGCCGCGGGGAGGAATACATATAACCCGATCTTGGAAAGCGGCATATCTCCCTCCTGAACCGGTTTGATGACATCGGCATGTTTAACATGTTTCAGTCCGGCGGTAAAGATCACGAGCCCGATCGCCATGCCCACGCCCGCGGCTGTAAAAGCGGCGCCCCAGCTATAATTGATCCGGAGATAGGCGGCGACAAAATTGCAGATAAAGGCGCCGATGTTGACGCCCATATAAAAGATATTATAAGCGGAGTCTTTTTTAGGTTTTAAAGAGGGTTCGTTATAGATATTGCCCAATAGCGTGCTGATATTGGGTTTGAAGAATCCGTTCCCGATGATGATCACGAATAGCGAGAGATAGAGCAGCATATTGCTTCCGGGTATGCCCAGCATAAAATATCCCAGCGCCATCAGCGATCCCCCGATGATAATGGACCGGGCATAGCCCAGGTAGCGGTCTGCCAGCAATCCTCCTATAAAGGGAGAGAGATAAACCAGGGCTACATAAGTGCCTACGATGCCTACGCTGGCGGCGAGATCAAATCCGCGTCCGCCGTTGCCCGTGGTATCGGTGAGGTACAGCAACAGGATGCCGATCATAAGGTAAAAACCAAAGCGTTCCCATAGTTCAGTGAAAAAAAGTACAAACAGTCCTTTAGGGTGTTTGGGGTTGATGGATTTGTCGGTCATCTGAATGGCTTTAAGATGTAGTTCTGATCGCCTAAAGTAGCGATTAATTCCAAATAGCGTCTTCCCTGTCGAATTTAATTGGATAGTAAGGCAGGGATAACGAAATTCGCGAATCCTATAAATTGTTAATGATGAATTTTTTGATATTAGGCGCGGGCGGAAGGGAGCATGCAGTGGCCTGGAAGCTTGCCCAAAGCCCGCTTTGCGACGCTTTATTTATCGCTCCCGGAAACGCTGGCACGGCGTCATGCGGAAAAAACGTACCGCTATCCGCAAATGATTTTGACGCGATCGCCCGGTTTTGCCTGGAAGAAAAAATAGACCTGGTGTTTGTAGGGCCTGAAGATCCTCTGGTGAACGGTATTGTGGATCATTTTCTGGCCGATGATACGGTAAAACATATCCCGTTGATAGGGCCTTCCCGCCAGGCGGCGCAGCTCGAAGGAAGCAAGGCTTTTGCGAAAGAGTTCATGATGCGGCATCATATTCCCACAGCCGCATACCGCGAGTTCCAGGCCGGCAATTATGCCGAAGGGATCGAATACCTGAAAGCGCATTCGCTGCCTATTGTGTTGAAAGCAGACGGACTGGCCGCCGGCAAGGGCGTGATCATCTGCCAGTCTCATGAGGAAGCCGTAAAAGAGTTTGAGCAAATGATCCGTCAGCAGAAATTCGGCGACGCCAGTAAAAAAGTGGTGGTAGAGGAGTTCCTGGATGGGGTCGAGCTGAGCGTTTTTATTTTAACAGACGGCAGCGATTATGCGCTGTTGCCGGTAGCGAAGGATTATAAAAAGATCTATGAAGGCGATAAGGGCCCTAATACGGGCGGGATGGGCGCGGTGAGCCCCGTAAACTTTGCCGATGCCGGTTTTATGCGGAAAGTGAAGGAGCGGATCATCGATCCCACCATGGCAGGATTGAAGAAAGACAATATCCCCTATATAGGCTTTATCTTTTTCGGGCTTATCAAGGTCAAGGGCGAGCCGCTGGTGATCGAATACAACTGCCGGCTGGGCGATCCTGAAACGGAGGCGCTGATCCCCAGGTTGCAGAACGACCTGGCTTCCTTATTCCTGGCAACGGCAAGGGGAACCCTGTCGCAGGAGACGATAAAAGAAGATAGCCGGGTTGCCTGCACGGTGATGGCGGTAAGCGGGGGCTACCCGGGCGATTATAAAAAAGGATTTCCCATTCAGGGGCTGGACGGGGATACCGGCGAAAGCATCGTGTTCCATGCGGGCACTTCGGCGCGCAATGGCGAAACGGTCACCAATGGCGGCAGGGTCTGCTGTGTGACTTCTTTTGGCCATTCGGTCGAACAGGCGGTCAATCGTTCAGTGCAGGTCATGGATAAAATTTCATTTGAAGGAATGTATTTCAGGAAGGATATCGGGTATGAGTTCAGGTAGGAGAAGGATAGCGGCAAGCATTTGTAACGGAAAGCGCCGGCGTCCTAATGTATGAGTTCCATCAGTATTGGCGGCGGCAAAAGAAAAATGGTATAAAACCTTATTTCTCATACTAAACTGCCTGTGTTTTGTGTTAATACTCCTGCCTGCATGCATGGGTCGGGCCGGCTGGTTTCGGGCGACGGAAAAAATACATGCAAGTCATTGGTTTACTTTGTTAATTCGGATTATTTCCATCAATTTTGCCGACATTACGCCTACATTTAAAATCTGACCTTTAAAAAATGGGATTATTTAACTTTTTTACGCAGGAGATAGCGATGGATCTGGGCACCGCCAACACCCTGATCATTCACAATGAAGAGATTGTTGTCAATGAGCCCAGCATCGTGGCGCTAGACCGGAATAATCCCAAAACCGTGCTGGCCGTGGGTAAGAGAGCGTTGATGATGCATGAAAAAACGCATGAGAGCATCCGGACCGTTCGCCCGCTGAAAGACGGCGTCATTGCAGATTTTAATGCCGCAGAGTTGATGATACGGGAGATGATCAAGATGATCCACCCCAAGAAACCGCTTTTCCCTCCCAGCTGGCGCATGATGATCTGCATCCCCAGCAGCATCACGGAAGTAGAAAAAAGAGCGGTTCGCGATAGCGCCGAGCAGGCCGGGGCAAAAGAAGTGTATTTGTTGCATGAACCCATGGCTGCCGCATTAGGCATTGGCATTGATGTGGAAGAGCCTGTAGGAAATATGATCATCGATATCGGCGGCGGCACCACCGGTATAACGGTGATAGCGCTTGCAGGGATCGTCTGCGATCAGTCCATCCGTATTGCCGGCGACGAGTTCACGGCGGATATTATGGAAGCGTTGCGTCGTTACCATAGCCTGCTGATCGGCGAAAGAACGGCAGAGCAGATCAAGATAAATATCGGCGCTGCGATGAAAGACCTTGAGTCGGCGCCGGAAGACATGCCGGTAAACGGCCGCGACCTGGTGACAGGCATTCCCAAACAGATCATGGTGAGTTACCAGGAAGTAGCCGAAGCATTGGATAAAAGTATATTTAAGATAGAAGAAGCCATCCTGAAAGCATTGGAAATGACGCCTCCCGAACTTGCCGGCGATATCTACCGCCGCGGCCTGTATCTGACAGGAGGAGGCGCGCTCCTGAGGGGGTTGGATAAGCGATTGAGCCAGAAAATAAAACTACCTGTGCATGTGGCCGACGATCCGCTGAAAAGCGTTGTCAGGGGAACAGGCCTCGCCCTGAAACACTATGACAGGTATCCGTTTGTTATGCGCTAATAAAATCTACTTGTGTGCGAAATATCTTTCTCTTCATCAGAAGGTACTTTAATTTTCTATTCTTCCTGGTGTTGCAGATCATTGCCTTATCGTTTTTATTCAGGTATAATAAATTTCACGAGGCCGCCTTCATGGGCGTAGCCAATGAGATCACCGGCCGCATCGGCAATCAGTACAGCAATGTGGAATATTATTTTCATTTGAAAAAGACCAACGAAGCGCTGGCCTCTCAAAATGAAAGCCTGCTGAATGCGCTGAAGGATAATATCCAGGGCCCCGATACCGCTTCTATTTTTGTCAGGGATACGCTCTCTTTTGATTCGCTCCGGCGCGACGCCAGGAAATATATCTGGCGCGAGGCCCGCGTAGTAAATAAATCCGTAAGCCTGCAAAACAATTACCTCACCATTCACCGCGGCGAAAAGCAGGGGGTAACAAAAGATATGGGCGTAACCAGCCCTAACGGAATTGTGGGCATAGTGGTGAATACAAGCGAAAATTTTGCCGTGGTGATGACGATCCTCAACCGCAGGAGCAGCATCAGCGCCAAACTGAAAAAAACAGGAGAGATCACCAAGATACAATGGGACGGCGATTCGCCGGAGTTTGTTACTATGACCAACCTGCCTGTAAGCGTGCCGGTGGCTAAAGGCGACTCGGTGATCACCAGCGGTTATTCCTTAGCGTTTCCCCCCGGCATCCTGATCGGAACGATCGACGAGGTGATCAATGACCAGTCAAGTAATTTTTATACGCTGAAAGTGAAGACCGCCACAGATTTTTATAACGTGGAATATGTGTATGTGGTCGATAATATGCAGAGAGAAGAACAAAAAAAACTTGAGGAGGCAACCCAAAGGAATCAATGAATAAGCTGCTGAAAAATATTATCAGGTTCATATTGTTTATCCTTATACAGGTATTTGTGCTTTTCCAGGTAAAGCCCCTGCATCAGTTCATCGTTCCTTACCTGTATTTCCTGTATATTTTATGGCTGCCTTTTAATACGCCGAGAGCGGGGCTTGCTTTTATAGGATTTGTTTTCGGGCTGACCCTTGATTATTTTACCCAAACGCCCGGGCTTCACGCCGCCGCCTGTACGCTGATCGCTTACCTGCGGCCTTTCCTGATCAATATCCTGATACGGCAGGAAGGGTCGGAGCTTAACTACCGCTCTCCTTCCGTTACCAGTATGGGCTTGACGCCTTATGCAACATATATTTTCATTTTAACTTTTATCCATAACGGATATCTTGTATTTTTAGAATGGCTGGATTTCGGAACCTTTCTGTACTTCATCGGCAAAGTATTGGCCACTACCGGCGTGAGCATGCTGCTTATCTTTGTGGTTGAATTGCTTTTCTTCAGAAAAGATAAGTTCCGCACCAATACAGCTTAATATATCCTATGTCCGTTTTTAATCAGTCTAGAAGCTCCATTATCCGCCTCATTTTCCTGGGCGTATTCCTGATCATTATCATGCAGCTTTTTAACCTGCAGGTGCTTTCCGGAAATTACCGTCAGCTGGCTTACAATAATGCCGTCTTCAGAAAAGTCGATTATCCCAACAGGGGCATCATCTACGACCGGAAGGGAAACGCCATCCTGAATAACACCATCATGTACGACCTGGTGGTAACGCCCACCGAAGTGAAAAATATCGACACCGCCAGCTTGTGCCGGTTGCTGGGCATCACTACCGATGAATTTATCGGTCGGTTAAGAGATGCGATATATAAAAACGGAAGATACCGCCCCACCATTTTCGACGACCTGCTTGCTCCCGATATCTATGCGCGGCTGGATGAGAATATCTGGAAATATCCGGGATTTGCGTTGGTGGAACGTCCTGTGAGAGTGTATCCCTTTAATGCCGCCGCCCATATTATGGGCTATGTAGGCGAGGCCGACGCCAATATCATCAAACGGTCCAATGGTTTTTACCAGATGGGCGATTACGTGGGCAGAAGCGGGCTGGAAGCTTATTATGAAAGCGTGCTGATGGGTAAAAGAGGACTGAAAAACCTTATCAAAGACAACCGGAACCGTTTGGTGGGAAGTTATGAGAATGGCCGTTTCGATACGGCGTCCAGTCCCGGGCGCGGCCTGCGGACCTATATCGATATCGAGGTGCAGCAGCTGGCCGAAAAACTCATGGAGGGAAAAGTGGGCGCGGCAGTAGCCATAGACCCGACAACGGGCGGTATTATCGCTATGGCTTCGGGACCTAATTATAATCCCAATGATCTTACGGGGCCAAGCAAACAGAAAAACTACGCTAACCTTGCGCTGGATGTTGCCGGGCCTTTATTGAACAGGGCTGTGCAGGGGAACTATGAACCGGGGTCTACGTTTAAGCCGCTGGGCGCGCTGGTAGCCCTGGATGAAGAGTTGATAACGCCTTCTTTCGGATATCCCTGCAGCGGCCGCTATTATGCCTGTGGAAACGGGAAGCCCGCCTGTACGCACAGCAATCCGGGTCATGCGGCTAACCTGCGCCTCGCGGTAGCCAATTCCTGCAACTCTTATTTTACCCATATCTATCGCATGGCGGTAGATAATCCAAAATACCGTGGCAAGGCCGGTTATAACAAGTGGAAAGAATACATGAATGATTTTGGCCTGGGCGTCAAAGTAGGCATAGATATTCCCGGGGAAGACCGCGGGCTGATCCCCGATACCAGCGTGTACAACCGGGTATACCGCAATTCATGGAATTCCTGCACCAACCTTACCCTGGGCATAGGCCAGGATATGATGCAGTCTACCCCGCTGCAGTTGGCGAACGCCATGTGCATCATCGCCAATAAGGGGTTTTATTATCTTCCTCATTTTGTAAAGGAAATTGATAATGAAAGCAAGGAGGATACTGTGTTGAACAGGTTCCGTGTCAAGCACGAAGCGCTGACCAGGATCTCCGACGACTCGTATGAGGCGGTGATCAGCGGCATGCAGGATGTGGTGGAGCGGGGCACCGCCAGGGCGGCCAAGATACCCGGTATCGATATATGCGCTAAAACCGGGACGGCGGAAAAATACCGCATCATTGATAAAAAAAGGATCAAGCTCAAAGATAATTCGGTGTTTGTCTGTTTTGCGCCAAGGGAAAACCCAAGGATCGCCATTGCCGTGGTGGTGGAAAATGCCGGTTTCGGTTCTACCTGGGCGGCGCCTATTGCTTCGCTGATGATGGAAAAATACCTTAACGATACGTTGCGGCCTGAGCGGGTGAAAGAGGTAGAAAGAATTGCCGCCGCCAACCTGATGCCTTCTTACTTATCCAGACTGCAATACATAGAGGATTCTACCAGGGCCTTTAAGTGGTTTGAAATGACGAAGGACAGCGCTTATATCCGGAAGTTCCTGCGCCCGGGTTCAAGGACTGTCAAAAGCGAAGAGAAAAAATCCGGAGCCCCTGCAAGATCCGCCTCTGCGTCCGTTACGGCGATGTTAGCGCCTAAGGAAAACGACTACGGACTTCCCCTATTTATCAACCCTAATAAAGGCATATAATGAACCATAGAAATGCCTCGATATCGAAGGGAGTCGACTGGGTGATCATCTGGTTGTATGTTGCGCTGGTGGCTGCAGGCATACTGAGTATTTTTTCTGTTACCTACCGCGAGGGAGAAGATGTGCTTAATGGATTCCTGAAGCTGCAAACAGATTATGGTAAGCAGGCGCTTTTCTTTTCGATCTCCCTGATAGTAGGATTATTTATTTTGCTTACGGATAGTAAGTTCTTCACGGCTACCGCTAATATCTGGTATGCGGTCGGGATCTTTTTATTGCTGCTGGTGTTTCCTTTCCATACAGAAGTGAAAGGAACGGAATCCATTATCCGCTTCGGCGATTTTCAAATGCAGCCGGCGGATATCTGTAAG
>JAEUVR010000073.1 GCA_016786785.1 Chitinophagaceae bacterium | reverse complement strand
AGTTCCTTGTTAAATTTTTAAAAATTATTAACAAAATAATTTTTTACGGTTAAGTATTTTCGTGTCCGCTGATTACATATAGCTATAATCTTATTAATAGATAATCAATATTTGTTAATGCTATGTTAGCTCGATTTTATTATTTTGGGGCGAGCCGCTTGCGCATCCATGCTTCTTTATCTTTTTCTCTTTTTCTTTTTGCGGTCCTTTTTACGTTCCCTTCCCAGGCCCAACCGGGCGGGCAAAAAAAGTCCAGTTTTACCGCCAACCTGGTCAATATTGAGTCTGCGGTAAAAGATCCTTTCCGGTATAGCGTTTCATTGCATAACGGAAATGCCTCTGCGCAGAGATACGCTTTGACAGCAAAGTCGCCGGATGGGTGGATAACGACATTCCGCGCTGCAGGCAGCCAGGTAGCCGCAGTCAGGGTCGACTCAGGTAAAACGCAGGAGATCACTGTTGAGATCGTCGCTTCGCCGACGGCCAAGCCAGGCATGTACAGCATTCCCCTGAGCGCTGTCGGCAATGGCGATTCGCTACAGCTTGAACTGGAGGCGGTAGTAAAGGGCAGTTATAACCTTGAGCTCTCCACCCCTTCAGGGCGACTCAGCGACGATATTACCGAAGGGAGGAGCAAACAACTCCGGTTGACGGTGAAAAACACCGGCACGCTTCCTCTTGACGGACTGGAACTTTCCGCGCAGGCCCCCACGCAATGGAGCGCAACCTTTGACCCCTCAAAAATTGAAAGACTCGACCCGGGGCAAACAGTGGAGTTGAGCGCAACGCTCAATGTTCCTGATAAAACCATTGCAGGCGATTATATTACCACCTTTACTGCCCGGAACAACCAGACAACGGCCAGCGCTGTTTTCCGGATGACCGTAAAGACCTCTCTGCTTGCCGGATGGGTTGGTATCCTGGTAATACTTCTTGCCTTGGGCATGGTGTACTACCTGATTCGTAAATATGGAAGAAGATGAGTTAGCATGGAAAACCCTATTATTGAACTGGAAGGATTGACAAAATGCTACGGTTCCGTAAAAGCCGTAGACAACCTGTCGCTGAAGATCAACCGGGGAGAAATATTTGGCCTGCTCGGGCCTAACGGGGCGGGTAAAACCACTACCATATTGATGATGTTGGGGCTGACAGAACCTTCTGCCGGCATAGCCCGGGTATGCGGGGTTGATGCTTCAAGCAATCCCATCGTCGTGAAGCGAAAATTGGGATACATGCCCGACAGTATGGGCTTTTATGACGACATGACCGCCCTGGAAAACCTTATGTATATAGGCCGTCTGAATAGCATAGCGGAACATGAAATAGCATCGCGGGCGCAAAAAACAATGGAGATGGTGGGTCTTGGCGAGGAAATGCATAAAAAAACTTCCGCCTACTCGCGGGGAATGAAGCAGCGGCTCGGTCTTGCAGACGTGCTGATCAGGGAGCCGGAAGTGATTATCCTTGACGAGCCTACGCTTGGCATTGATCCCAGCGGTATAAAAGAATTTCTTTTGCTGATACGCCGGCTCAGTAGCCAGCAGGGGCTCACGGTATTATTATCTTCTCATCACCTGCACCAGGTGCAGCAGGTTTGCGACCGGGTTGGCATTTTTGTGAGCGGCAAGCTGTTGGTAGAAGGCAATATGGAAACGCTTTCCCGCAACCTGTTTGGCGAAGAATCTTATGTGTTGCAGATAACGTTCAGAGAGCCGTTACCTGCATCCGGAGAACATATGAAAGCGCTCATGGCCCTGGAGGTCGTGAAACAGATAACTGTAGACAAAAACGTTGTTGAAGCGTCGTGCAGCGAAGACATTACCCCGGATATTGTCCGGCTCTTCGTCCAACAAGGATTTAACATAACAGGAGTACGCAAAAAGGAATTCGGGCTGGACGAGATTTATCATCGTTATTTTGAGAACAATCAAAAGAATCACATTTCTAATGGAAAGTCCGCTGGTTTATTTCAAAGGTCTTTTTTCAAAAGGAATAATGCATAA
>JAEUVR010000060.1 GCA_016786785.1 Chitinophagaceae bacterium | reverse complement strand
CATTTAAGAAGGCGCCGGTAATGGCTAGCATAATGGTTGCCGCCATAATGAGTTTTTTCATAATAAACGTTTTAATGGTTTAATGTTTACCTACTCTTTTATACAGGTTTTCGGTTTACCCTGGTATTTGTTCCGGAAGCGAGATTTACCGGATCTTCGAAACAACAGGGTTACAGATATGCGGAGGGTCGTATAATAAAATGCCGATGAATCCAAGCGTTACAAACAAGAGGTTGAAGACCAGGTGCGCATTCCAACTCATATCTTTTAATACTCCTCCGCATGAGCAGGGGACAAATCCGCCAAAACGCGTGATGGAAACAATGTATGCGCTAAACATTGTCATTAACGCAAATGAAGCGTAAAGGCCTGCCAGGCGCGATCTTTTGAAGATAAGCATAACGGCTACGACCAATTCTGTCGTTGGCACAAGCCAGGCTGCATAACCTGAAAATGAGCTAAGCAAGGGCGATTGACCCAATTGTATCCTGAACTCGTTATAATCCAGGATCTTGCTCATGGCCGTATATAAAAAAAGCAATACAAACAGGCTGACAATGGCAAACAGTAAATTTTCTTTCCTCATAAATAGCGGTTATTGGGATGCTCATATTGCTTTGTTAATTAAATCTCGCATATATTCAATGGCGTCGTTATCGGTTTTGAACAATTATTATTTTAGATTCTGGTTACAATAGTTACAAAGGATCTGTACATGGTTACAAAATCTTAATGGGTTGTCAACTCAGCGATCGGCGCCCGGAGCGGGCCTTAGCGCATCTCTATTCATTTGAATTTTTCCCCTAGTATAACGCCCTTGCATGATAGCGTCTCAACGGATATCTATTGGCGTGAATCTGTGATAATGGGCGGGCGATCGCCTTTTTTCCTGTAATAGCTGGGAGGGCGCCCAAAATACAGGGTAAAGGAAGCGCTGAAATAAGAAAACGATTTGTTGGTTGTTATAGCGGCGATTTCTCCAATGGAGAGATCGGTGGTAGCGATCAGTTCCATTGCTTTTGCCATGCGTATATCAATGACTATCTGGTGGATGCTTTTCTGGCGACGGTCCCTGCTTATTTTTTGTAATGCCGTTTTGCTTACTCCGGCTTGCCGGCAAAGCGCGGAAAGAGAGAGATCCTGGTCGAGATGTTCCGTAATGTAGAAAGTCAGCGCTTCCATGATCCTGGATTGTTTTGTATAGCAATAATTGCCGCTGTCCTGGTCTTTTATGTAAATGAACAGCAGTTCCCTCACTCTTGCTTCAAACAATAGTTGGCGATTTGGCTCCGTCTCTTTGCAGGAGATTATTTCTTCCAACAGCATTCTTACCTTTCGCGTAACCAGGGATGATAGGCGTTGTGAATCGTCGTTTATGAGATAGCTTTCTTTTTCAACGACCGGTTTCTGCAACAGATATTTCTCAACCATTTTTTGTAAAAAGACAGAAGTATAATTGATATGGATACACAGGTAATTTCCGGAATTGAATACCGTTTCATTTTTTACTTCGGCAGGGAAATACAATAAACGATACCTGTTTTCTTCCAGTTCTATTTTTCCGGATCCGTGAGGCAAGCAGGTTGCCGAGCCCTCCAGCATATAAGTAAGCGTTAGCAGCGGACGGCTGGAATAGGAATAAAACAGCGATGGCTTATGGAGGAAAAAATGGTATTGCCAGATGGCAAAATCGCTCCCCTTGATTTCCTGAGAGAGATAGCTCCCGCCAGGGAAGGTATAATGCCGCGATATGGCAAAAGGAATAAGAATTTTATAGTAAGCGGATGGCGGCGCGATCAGGATCATATCGCCCTTGCGACGCCCAGGCAGCATAAATTCCATAGATCAAAATGTACTAAACAAAATATTAACGGTTAAGTGTAACCTAAGAAAATTAGCAAATGATTGATGGGTAGGCTAATTTTTAAGCGATATTTATATTCGCAACAGGGAATAATTTATTTGCTATCGGGAGCGAGAGCAGGGGCGCCCCGAGCTATAGCCGACGGGTTGGTTATCGAGACTGGTCGAGACCGCATGTCCTCCGCCAGGCAGGTTGATCCTGTCTTTGAGGGAGTTCTAGTATATATCAAAGGTTACGGGCATAGCAATGCCGGTTACTGCCGGCAAGCTTTGAAAGGGTCATAGTATAGATCAGGGGTATAGGTCAAGAGCTGCGGGTATAGCGATCCCTACTGCTGTTTGCGGTCTTTGAAAAGGTCATAGCATCGATCAAGAGCGGGTTTGGTCGTCTGGATCGGCGGCGGTTAGAGTTCTTTGAGAGGACCGTGGCCTTGATCAAGATCTGCCGTATAGCGATCGCTGCTGCTCGCCTGTGCAGACTTTGAAGGGATCATAACATAAATCAGCGGGCGTTTATGACGATCGGCGGGAGGATCTGCTTCTTCGGATTCCCCCGGGCGTTTCCCGAAAATGTTTTTTGAAACCGGTGATAAAGCTGCTTATCCTTTTGTATCCGGCGAGGGAGCAGATCTCTTTCATGGGCATATCTGTTTCTATGAGCAGGCGCCTGGCTTTTTCAAGCCGGAGGCGCATCAGGAACTCGAACATTCCCATTCCGGTGTATCTCCTGAATAACAGCTTTAATTTGTATTCGTTCAGACCTACCATCCTGGATATCTGCGTATTGGTGTAGTGATTGTATATGTCTTTTGCGATCAGTTCCTTGGCTGCATTCACGCGGTCTATTTCGATGGAAGCCGTCCTGTTTGCCGCATCATTACGGTGGATGGCTTCATATATGGTCAGGAAAAGGTATTCTTTGATCTTTGCGTCTATATATGCCCGGCTGAGGCTCTCTTCATAGGGGCAGTTCAGTATGGCTATAATGATCTCCCGGAGCTGATGGGTAATGTGCCGGGAGGGCCTGAAGAATATATTAGGCTTATTTGGCTTTGCTTTGGAGATGAGCGCGGCCAGGCGTGGAAATGCGGGTTTCAGCTCTTCAACCATTTCCTGCGAGTAGCAGGCGTCAAAGGATTGATATTCCTGCGCTCTGGCATAAACAGAACTACCCTCGCACGCGCCATACAGCATCATAAACTGATCTTCTCTCAGGTGAATATTTCCCGCTCCATGGATCCGGTGATTAAAATTGTTCTTCCAGGCTACGCTCGTGTGTAATCCTGCGTGATCGCTTCTGCCTGATATATTAAGGGATTCGACAAAATGCATGATATTATACCGGATGGCGTATTGGGAAGTGGACAGCTCCTGGATAATGATATTGCCATGAGGGCTGGTAGCTGAAAGAACCTGGCATCCGGGCGTTACGAGGCCTGCGTATCCTTCGGGAAATATTGGGTTGAATGAAAACAGGGGATGGGGAATAAGATTTAACTGCAAACTCATGACGTAAGCGTTTATCTTAAATTGAAGCGTTTTTTTCTTTTATCTATTCCGCATCTTCCTTAAAAAGATCGGATATTTTAACTTGTAAAGCGACGGCTAATTTTACAATGGTATAGAATTCCAGGTTCTTCTGGCCGTTCTCGATCCGGCTTATATCGCCATGGTTTATTTTACAATCCAGCTCAAAGTCAACCTGGGTCTTATTCCTGGCTTTTCTAAGCGCGCGGATCCTTTTGCCCAGTTTGAGAAGCTCTGTTTTGTAAATTTCATTTTCCATTTCAGTGCAGAGCTGAAATATGAGCGCATTATCCGAATTAAAAATTGGTTTATACAACAAAGAGCATACCTTCAATGAATGGTTTCGTCTCCTTCATGCACATACGACGAAGTTTTGTTATTGGAGAAACTCCGAAAAAATAACAAGGAGGGGTTTAAACGTATTTTTGAATCGTATTACCCACGGTTGTCTTTTTTTGCCAGCAGGGCGCTGAGGCAGGATGCCGCTTCGCACAGGATAACGCTGGATTGTTTTGTCAAACTGGCTGATATCCGCTCCAAACTTGCCAGTCTTCAGGATGCTATTGTTTTTCTCTATTCATCCGCCTCGGCCGCCTGCATGGAGTTTCGCAGTCAAAATATTTTTTTCGATAGCCGCCGTACATTAATGGGGTATAATCTTCGCGAAAAGAAAAGGGATCTATTGCTGGATATCCTCTTTGCGGAAACTTCTTTCGCCATTTATCTCAGCCTTTCCAAGGTGGCCTACGCGTATTCCGGGACGCTGGATACTAATAAGGCGATGTTGAACAGACTTACAGCGCCGGACCCCGATGTCAATATTGAGTTGGGAACAGCGCCGGTGATCAACATGAATGGCGCGCCGGGGATAGCAATGCCCGAGATCATGCGTATATCCGTTCTCTTAAAAGATCTTATTCTTAACGATGTTTATGATAAAAAAGATTCCGGGCTTTCTCCTGAGAGGATGCAGGCGCTTAATGCCTGGCTAATGCAGGATATTGACCGCCGGATATTGTTGGATGAAATGAAAGACCCGGTAAATAGGAACAATGCCGTTCTTTTTTTTAGAAACATGAATGCCAGGGATGGTTTTGACGTGATTAAACATCGGGTCTCATTTGCAAGCGCTTTCTGGCTCAGTATAAGGCACAAGTAAAGGAGCTATATCGGGGCTTTCTGCGGGTTTGGGCAAGCTCCATTGGTTTGTCATTTCATTTTCCTTGGTATCTTCACAGAGATGGAAACGATCTTGATTACAGGGGGTTCCGGCCTTATCGGAACCTCGTTATGCGAATTGCTGGCAGACAGGGGGCATCAGGTGATCGTGCTTACCCGCTCCCCCTCTTCTGCCAAACGAAAATTTGATCCCGCAATAAAGAATATTTCTTTTGCCGCATGGAATATTGATAAGGGGAACATAGATGAGGACGCAATACTCAGGGCGGATCATATTGTGCATCTTGCTGGGGCTGGGGTGGCCGATAAGCGCTGGACGCGCAGGAGGAAAAAAGAGATCGTGAATAGCCGGGTAAAAAGCAGCGAACTATTGCTAAATGCATTAAAAAGAACTGCGCATAAGGTTAAAACAGTAGCGAGCGCTTCTGCCATCGGATGGTATGGGCCGGACCCTTCCATTCCCAACCCCCATCCTTTTCGGGAATCGGATCCGGCGGATAATCATTTTTTGGGCGAGACCTGCAGGCTATGGGAGCAGAGCATACAGCCTGTAACCGACCTGGGAATAAGGCTGGTGATATTAAGGGCAGGAATGGTTTTCAGCGCTAAGGGAGGCGCATTCCCCGCATTTAAAAACCCGCTTAAGTTTGGCATTGCGCCTATTCTCGGCAATGGCAGGCAGGTAGTAAGCTGGATACATATTGACGATATCTGTCGTTTGTACCTGGCGGCGCTGGAACGCGCGGACATGCGGGGCGTATACAATGCGGTGGCGCCGGAGCCGGTGAATAATAAGACTCTCACCCAAACGATAGCCCACTTTTTCAGGGGTAAAAATTTTATCTCTTTTCATACGCCCCGGTTTGCCATAAAAATAGCGCTCGGAGAGATGAGCGTGGAAGTACTGAAAAGCGCTACGGTCAGCTGCGACAAGCTCCGGGATGCAGGATTTCATTTTTTATATCCTTCCCTGGACTCCGCTCTAAATGCGCTGAAAAACTCCTGAGGTTCGACCGGGGTTTTTGTTGTTACAGATATTGTTTCAAATACAGGCATATCCAGACTTCTGTTGAATGTCCTTGCTGGTCCGTCAAAAGATTTTTTAAAAGCGGATAATTGTTGTGGTGCAATAGACGATTTTGCGCGTTTGTTTATTTTTTCTAATAACCCGTTTCAAATACAGGCATACCCAGGCTTCTGTTGAATGTCCCATGTCGGTGCGCTGAAAGCTTTAAAACCCGGGTAATTGTTTAGCATGGTAGATACTTGAAAAAGCCCCAGCGATGGCCGATCCCTGGCGGTTGAAATCCAACTTGTGCAGGCAGAGGTTTTGTATATCGGTCCTGCTTACTTTCCTGTGCCTGGGGTCGAGCACGCCGCCGTATGCTCCCGGCGCAGCCGTAACGTCATATTGTAAGTCGGGGTCGCAGATGGTTCCGCGGGGATACATGATGGAAGCGTCCAGGCCGCCGCGGATATCCAACTGCGGGGGATGGTTTAATCCGAGGGTATGCCCGTATTCATGCGCCATCGTGGTGGAGGTCTGCAGCAGGTTATCTATTTTCAGGTACCCGGTATTGCAGCCGATGCCGTCAACAAAAGAAATATTCCCCACTGCATATTCTTCCACCCTGAAAAAATTAAGGCGCGGATTGTCGTTGTACCATACTTCTTCCGGAGCGAGATCGGGTTTATATATTCCTTCAATGTCGAAGCTTACCGCATATTCTTTTTTCTTAACGAGGACGGTCGACTGCGATTCATTCCAATGCGCGGCGGTATCTTTTGCGACCCGGTCTGCAAGCGAGCCGGTCGCGCTGTCTCCATAAAAATAAAATACGGAATAAATGATCAGTTGTCCGCTTGCAGGGTATAGTGTCGCTTCGCCCAAGCTGAATGATTTTGCGCGAACTGGGGCCGGAATGGCGCCTTCGCTTTTTATAGATGCCTGTTATCTTTAAAGTCCATCGTAGCCGCAGCGCATACCCGTTAGCGGCCGGTCATTAATTCCTGACTTGCAAGGGGCAAAGTCTTGTTTAACGAGCGGAACGGTTACCCAACACCGTTGCTAATTCCTGACCGGCTTGCCGGTCTTCAGTACGCTCTGTATTCTTTCCAGCGTTTTCTTTTCTCCGCAGAGGCTCAGGAAGGCTTCCCGTTCCAGGTCGAGTAAATATTGTTCGCTTACTAAGGTAGGCTCGCTGATATCGCCCCCGCACATGATATAAGCCAGTTTTTTAGCGGTGAAAGCGTCATGTTCAGTGGCGTACCCCGCTTGCCGCATGCCGTGTATGCCGGCGTATAGCGCGCCTAATACAGAACGTCCTAATACTTTAATGTCTTTTCGTTGAACAGGGATCTGGTAGCCGCTGTCATACAATTCAATGACGCTTTTTTTAGCCTCCAGTATTCTTCTTTCCTGGTTGATCACGGTTTGATCTCTCCCTTTTCGCAATATGCCAAGGCGGTAAGCTTCAGCGGCAGAGCCAGATACTTTTGCCGTAGCTATGGTGAAAAAACGATTCTTCAGGGTAATGGTTTCGGGCTCGTCTTTATGCATTTCATCGGCGGCTCGCAGGGTAAATTCCTTTGTTCCTCCTCCTCCCGGGATCAGTCCCAATCCTGTTTCTACCAATCCTGCATAAGTTTCGGCGGCGGCGCAAACTTTGTCGGCATGCAGGCTCAGCTCGCAGGATCCTCCCAGGGTCAGGCCATGGGGCGCCACTACCACCGGTATGGAGGAGTAGCGCGCGCGCATCGTGGTTTGCTGGAACATTCTTGCGGCCATATCCAGCTCGTCGAACTCCTGTTCTATGGCAAACATAAAGATCATCGCTACATTGGCGCCTGCGCTGAAGTTCAATCCGTCGTTGGCTATAACCAGCCCTTTGAAATCCTTCTCTGCCAAAGCGATAGACTGCTGGATGCCTTCCAGTACTTCTCCTCCCATGCTGCCCATCTTGGTATTCCATTCCAGTCCTAATACCTCGTCGCCCAGGCGGTAAGCCCTGCACGCGCTGTTTTTCCAGACGATCTGGTTTTCAAAATTCTTCATGACGATGAAGGCTTCCGATCCGGGTATCTGCTTATATGCTTTGGATCCAACGTCGTAGTATAAACGTTTTCCGTTTTGTATGGAATAGAATGAAGGCGCGCCGTTTTGTATCATCTCCGTAACCCAACCAGCGACGGTATACCCCGCTTCTTTCATTTTGTTAACGGTGTTTTCAACGCCCAACGTATCCCAGCTTTCGAATGCGCCGATCTCCCAGCCGAAGCCGGCCTTCATTGCGTCGTCGATCCGGTAAAGATTGTCGCTGATCTCGGGAATGCGGTGTGAGATATAGGAGAACAGGCCGTAATGAAAATAGCGATAAAACGATCTGGCTTTATCGGTTCCCTGCATGAGCGCTTTGATGCGCGCGTGAAGGTCTTCTATCTGTTTTGCCGCATCAAGGGCGGCGAATTTCGGTTTGGTTTGCGGGTGGTATTCCTTGGTATGAAGATCCAGCGTCAGGATAGCCGATTTGCCGTTTTCCCCTTTTATCTTTTTGAAAAATCCCTGACCGGTCTTGTCGCCCAGCCATTTATTATCCGCCATTTCCTGCAGCCAGGAAGGTATAACAAAGCTGTTTCTTGCTTCGTCATCGGGGCAGTGTTCATACACTCCATTGGCGACTTTGATCAGGGTGTCGATTCCGACAACGTCGGCGGTGCGAAAGGTTGCGGATTTAGGACGTCCGAATACCGGTCCGGTCAGCGCTTCCGTTTCGTCTATGGTGAGTCCTAGTTTTTCTACCAGCGCGAATGTGTACATGATGGCGAAGACGCCAATCCGGTTGGCAATAAAGGCGGGGGTATCTTTGCACAGCACCGTGGTCTTGCCCAATCGCAGATCGCCATAATGCATCAGGAATGCTACAGCTTCGTGATCTGTGGAAGGAGTAGGAATTATCTCCAGCAGCCGTAGGTATCGCGGCGGGTTAAAGAAATGGGTCCCGCAGAAATGTTTTTTGAAATCATCGCTCCTGCCTTCCGCCATCAGGCTGATGGGAATACCTGAAGTGTTAGACGTGATCAGCGTTCCGGGCCTACGGTATTTTTCCACTTCGTCAAATAGCTGCCGCTTAATATCAAGCCGCTCGACGACCGCTTCAATGACCCAGTCGCAGTCGCTGATACCCGGCATATTGTCGGCGAAGTTGCCGGTAGCGATCAGCTCCAACGCTTCTTTGGTATATAACGGAGAGGGATTTGATTTTACGGCGGAGGCCAGGGCCGTGTTCACGATCCTGTTTCGTACGGCGGGATCTTCCAGGGAAAGGCCCTGTTTTTTTTCCTGTTCATTAAGCTCGGCGGGCGCTATATCTAACAGTAATACCTGAACGCCGGTTCCGGCAAAATGACAGGCAATTCTTGAGCCCATAACGCCGCTTCCTAAAACTGCAACCTTTTTGATGCTTCGAGTAAACATGCTCAAATTAGTTAGTTAAACAACTATTTTAACCGAAGTTAGGATTTTTTAGGAAGATT
>JAEUVR010000045.1 GCA_016786785.1 Chitinophagaceae bacterium | reverse complement strand
CTGTAAAGCAAGCCGCATTTTATAGGGACTGGCATTTGTATTAAATTTAGTGATAAAGGATCTCAGGGAATCACATTCGTTATTGGTTATCTCGCATGCGTTCAGCCGCCTTTTCATCACGGCTGCATATATGGAATCGATCTGGTTATACGAATAGGTTGTTCCCCGCTGGCTGTTAAAATAGGTAGTGAATTCAGCTTGGCATTCTCCCGGGCATGTGGACTTTGGAATGGCCAGGTTTTCGCATCCATTGAATTCTTCATTGTAAATAAAATTACCTGCAGTATCTCTAATCTTTATGTAGTCCACAACCATTGCCCTGGAAAAGGGCTCAAAACTCCAACTAAACACTTTAGTTGTGACGGTATCAAATGATCGTTGATAAACCATCGAATCATCTACATATAGTTTCAGATCGCGGTTCCTAAAACTGAACTTTACGGTTCTGAAATCATTAAAACGCCATTTAAATCCCGGGTAGACCTGGCACTCTTGCAAAGGGTTTCCATTCTTATTATGCGTGCAGAATCCTCCGTCATAGGTGGAATCATAAAAGCTGAACCCGGCCAATAAGCTCCCTCCCGCTTCCTCCGAAGTGTTCAACCGGATCCATACTATGGAATTATTGCCATTAGGAATATAAGTGCTATCCGGCAATTTTATTCTTGTTTCCCAATCAAACCCGCTGCTGTCCACGCAGAATGGATAATAGTAATCCCAATCATACATACCAGTATACTGTACTGTATCCGGGATTTGAGCATACCCATCTTTAAAAACATGGCTCAACTGAACAGGAACAGTGAAATTATGCCCCCCATAATTAAATTTCCACCGGGTAGTATCGCAGCCTCCAGCGTCAAAATGCGGCGTTCCGCCATATTTTTTAAAGTCTAGCTCCCACCTGGAAAGCGTATCATAAGAATAGCTATGGGCAGAATCGCCATAGCATTCATTCAGGAATTCAAGATATTCCGAAGTTGATTTATCGAATCCAAACCTTGCATTTAAATAGTTTTCGAACAATTTATTGTGGGCCTCCTGTAAGCTATCCGTCGGGTTAGCTACAGGAATAACCGAAGGGTATTTATTGACAAAAGAGCGGTATCCGGTGTTGATCTCGCTACAATCCACGCAGATATCCCCGGCATTGCATTGAAATACCGGCGGCAACTGAATGGGACGCTGGAGATAATTACAAGTCGAGCTCTGGGTATTACAGGAATTCACCAGGTAGGAAAGCGTGGAATCGGGAATGGATACCTGTATTTTCTGCTGCATGTAATCGGAGAACCCGGAATACAAGGCGCTGTCTTTTTTATACTGCGCATGGAAATAGGCAACCCTAACGCATTCGCAGGAATCCGGCTTGCTCCAAATCGGTTTATCGCTATAGATAGTTTGCTGATTATATGGCCTGGGGGCTGTAATATTGTCTGCCGTACACTCGCTGGAATTGGCAATGCCGTTCGCGTTATTGTAGCTGGTAATGACATCTTCAAAACTCTTGTATATATAGGTACTGGCGGGACTGACAGAACTGGACCCATAAGGATGCGCTTCATCTGAACCGTTTTTGCATACCTGCACCAGTCGACTGATGATGGTGTCCTTAGCGATATTGCTGTACCCGCAACCCTTGAGTTGTTCCAGCCACTGCTTGGCATAAGCTCTGCAGGTAGTATCGTAGTAATTAGAGATATCCGTTTTAAAGCGTTGCTTAAAGGCAGTAGTATCGCCAGCCCCGGTCGGAAGATCAATATCATTAAGCTCCAACATTTCTTTGGCATCGCTGAAATGAGACCCATGGCCCTCTTCCCATAGATCGGAAGCCGACGGGTTGCCGCAGACCTGCAGTTGTGTGTTGATAAGGTTTCGTTTCACATCCAGGTACATCTGCCGGAAAAATCGCCAGGCCGCATCCAAATCGCCAGCGCACATCTGGCTGGCATCAAAGGCGCCTGCATTGCTTCCAAAACTGGTATAGCAGGAAGTAGCGCCGGGATCTATGCATTTAGCCGTTACACTTGCAATACCCCACATGCTGATGCCAGAGGTATTAATAACATTGTTATCCAGCCTTTTGATCTGTGTCTCCAGATCAGGCTTATAGTTATGACCATTTAACAAACCGGCGCTAAGCGGATCGCGGTCGGGATGCGCGCCCGGAGACCAAGAGGTATACTTAGTGAATTCCGAACTGGTTCCATCCGTCGGGTTCAAATACCCCAGAGCATAAGCTTCGCTGTATGTATCGGTAGACTCGAACCGGCGATCCCAAAGAAAGCTTTGCTTCAACGCCTCGTATTTGGTCCACTTGCAATATTCCGGGTGGCTGGACAGCAAGGCTTCCGCCCAGGATGCCTTAAACTTCTGCACGAAGGCAGAAGGGCTCAACTGCTGCGGTTGCACGTAGGCGCCGGCTTCTTCGTCAAACACCCAATCGAGGTTACCTTCTTCGTCGCGATAGTCGCTCACCTCCTGGTACTTCGCTATGATATATGTTCCTGGTTGATGAACATTTGCATAAAAAATAGAGTAAACATCTGTCGATGCGCTGTCCAGGTTAGCATACTGCCCCGAGGGAGGCGTGAGATCGGCCAGCATCGCCTTTTTAATATCGTCATATTCTGGTGTTTCCCCGCATAAAGCATCACAGTTTGCCAATGCCTCCGTATATGCGGCCCAGGCTATTCCCCGATAACTGGCCGTATCGGATACAATTCCGCCATTGACCATAAATTGATGGCGGAATGTTTCCCAGGAAACCAGACTGGCCCGGCAACTGCTACAGTCTGCCTGACATGTAGTATCCACCGCCAGCAAAAGGCGTTGCTCCTGGATAAAATCCTCCATTGTCTTACAGGAATTTTTCACCGTAGCAATACTGTCCCGGTAATATTCCAATGCAGACCGGCTCAGGCTGAGTTGTTTGGTTATCTCATAACTTCCTTCAGGAAGATACTTAGTGAAGCTAAAGGAAAACCCCTGGCCATTGCACAACTCGTCCAATAATCCAATCGTAAAATTAGCTACCGTGGTGTCAAACGGCGTCCCTCCAAAAGCTTGGTTATTACAATTATCAGCAATGGTGATCCGCAGGTCGTACGCACAATCATAGCATACGCTCTCGCTGCAACCCTCCATCGCCAAAGACTCGGGAGTAAGCTGGTAATCAAAAACATGGTTTCCCGGTTTGGCCACCAGCAGACTCTTTTTCGATTCCATCACCAAGCCCTTGATGACTACCCCTTCGGGGTTCGCTAGGTTTTCCGTGATGGTACCCGAAGTATAAGAGCTCAGCGTATCTAACTGGGCTTGGGTAGGAACCCCGGCCAATGCCGTAGCAATGGTTCGGCCGCGCATATCTATATAACTTACACTGAACTGGCCGTTGGCATCGCGCACCATTGTTTTAGAATAATGAGAAGCATCTCCCACCTCGGTTCCAAACAAAGCATCCAGCTCATTCTGGTCGGGAGATCCATAATAATAGGAGGTTTCATGACCGCTCCCCAACTTGTGGGTTAATCCCACCCCGCTTTGCTTGCTGATCCTACCGGTATTATCAGGCATATACTGCACTTCTGTGAACGGATACCTCCTGGCATTAGGAATGAACCGATGCATACCTGAGTTCTTCAACGGATTATTGGCCGAATAATATCTCGATGCGCCGCTGGTAATGCTCATGGAGTCTGCGGAAGAAACGCAATAAGCTGCAGGATTGGTTATCGCATCGTAGTTGTCCTTATCATACTCGCTTCCATTTATACCTGTATTAAAATTTTTCGAATACTTTATTATATTATCGAGGCTGGGCGTAGGAAGCACCTGAATAACCGGACGACCCTGATAATCGTAAAAGCTCTCTGCAACAATAGTCGTGTCCCTGGTATTGTCCTTGGTTACCGTCTGTCGGCTTCTCAGGCTTCCGTCGTAATACTGCACTACCGTTTTTCTTTTACCTTCTTCCGCATAACTAGTGGTAGCCTGCCAGTTTAACGATCGCTCGTGACCGTCGAAATTAAACCTCCCAGGCGTTTGAGCGCTCCAATTGGCCTCCTTTCTACCGCCATCAGCGGTTACCTGGGCGGCCCTGACACGAAAGAACAAGGCCCCCTTGCCGTCATAGATCAAGGGAATCTTATACATTTCTGTTTTTATGGTTACCCGGCTGGCATTATTCTGGAATATTTTTGCGGCTACGGGAGAAGCCGGGTTACCATACTGGCCGGTTACCAGCGCGCTATCGTCAATATAGGTCCATTCCAAATCGTATTCATCGGCGCCCGGAAGGCTTGCCCAGGTTACCAGTAGCTGATCATTACCCGTATTAGACGGAAGCGATTCGGAATTAATTACATCTATCACGTCCTCGCTGCAATTGAGCGAATAAAACGCAATAGCCTTGATCTCATTATAGACTCGCAATGACTTCCATACATTCCAACCTACGTTTGTAGATACGGAAGTTATTTTTGCTTCGACCCTGAATGCATCGTTGAAATAAAAAGCATGCTCCTGGACATAAGTTCCAAGGCTGTCATAATTAATGGTCAGCGTCGTATCGTAGTTAACCGTACCGCCGCCTACAGAAGCTGTGATATGTAAACCAACGACGGCCGTAAAAGGCCCCTGCAGCAAATTCAAATCCGTTTCGTCAATCTTAAGGGAAACCTTGTTAACAGCCGAAAAAGAGACTGCTCCTAACAGGCTGCTATCCGATACGACTACCGTCGAATCTACTTTTATCTGGTTCAGGTTTCCGTTAAGCACATTGAACTTAACCGTCGGGTCGCCCGTTGCAAACAAGTCGCGGCCCATCAATAACGCTACGATAAAGCATATGCCATGACGCAACGATAATTTTATTGTTCTCTTCATAGACGATGAGATTATGATTCTTTCTTTATGTCGGCGCGCCGTCTCGCTATGCCTTCCTCGCAGCGCAATGATTTATGTTACAGATTTGAACTTCCTAAAAACACTTTATATGATCGATAAGGAGAAGCAGCGATATAATCGCTACCCTCTTTTATAAAATACCTGTCTGCCCGAAAAAATCCGGCATCGAAGCGTTTATTCGCATAGTTGCTGAATATGGTTTCCACGATGCTATAAGCAGCTTCAGATTCCTGCGCCGTCTGCACGGCGATTTCCGGATCGTATAGCTCGCTGCTCTTCACCAACTGCGTCATCTTGTTTATAAGACCCGACCTCTTATCAATCAAATACCTGATCTGCTTGTATCTCTCGCCGGTGGGAAAATCAACAATTATTTCTTTTGTCTTACCGGTATAATTGATCGCATACGAAATCGCGGGATTATCCAGCAGGCTATCGATTAGCGCAACCGGGCGCTGGAATACCATGTCCTGAGAAGGCCTGGAAAGATAAATAATACGATCATCCTTATACACAGCGACAACGTATTCGCCATTAAAAAGCATTTCTGTTTCATCCAATGAATACCAGAACTTAGACCCGTCCAACCTGAAGCTTCCGCTTAGGCTATCCATATATGTCAACGGATTCTTTCCTGAAGCATATCTGTACTTTACGTCGAAACTCATCAATGTAGCCTGCTGATACAAGCTTATAGTCTTCCTGAGTTCCTGCAGCGCCTGCCCGCGCTGATCATCCTGGCAAAAGCTGCTCGCAGATGCCATTAGAAAAACAATAGATATAATTAGTTTATTCATCATACAGTATTGAATGTTATTTGATCATTTCAGGGACATTAATCTTTCAATAAAGCGCTTCTGGTTTCTTTGATGGTCTTGATGCCGCGCTGCGTTTCCTTTTTAAGTCTTACCAGGGTACCGTCGTCATCATATTCATAAAATGTAGCATAGTTATTTTCGTCCAGCTCTGCCATCAACCTGAGGTTAACCGGGTGAAACACAAATGACTTCATATTGGCATTGTAGGGATGAAGCCGTACATCATCAAAATAGACGGTCTCCGAATTTTTAGCCTGTAGACTTACGGTAATTGTTGAGGCATTTCCGGGGATATCAAACACGCTTTCATAACGCTGCCAGCCTTCTATAATGCTTCCCGAAGGATAGAATGTCAACGCTCCCGATCCATTAAACAGGATCTGAACCTGGTTATTTTGATAAGATCCTGAATTACATTCCGACGCTTCTTTTACCCAGGCGCTAAATACCATCCGGCGTCCTTTTACGGGAGAGAAAGATGGAAGAAGGATATCATCGGATGTTTTTACTTGGTAAAGCGCTCCGGGGGCGCCGCAATTCCAAGTTGTAAGAAAATTAAGTTTCGCTTCTATGCTGTCCTGCTGCAGATCGCTCAAGTCAAACGTCAGTCCGGCATTATCGCCATTTAGACGCAAGCTGCTTTTCCCGGTATGACTCACCAGCGTATCCAGCTTATCTATATAAGTACTGAAATCCATCTGCTTATCGCCCGAGCAAGCCGTATCGCATACCTGGGTAGCAAAATGGTAATCCTCAAAACCATCAAAGCCCGACTCGCGATACTTTGAATTTTGGATGACAGCTATGGGAAGCGTCTGGTTGTACCCATATAAACCGGCGTTATACCTTCCGAGGGGGTCCTTGTTCTCGATTTCCAAACCCCTTCGGTTAAACAAGGTAATCTGGCTATTCCAAACCCATCGCGTGGTATCCGGCTGAGGCTTCAACTCATCGCTAATAAAGGCCCAGAAAGGCTTATAGGATTTAATAGCCCCGTCGAAACGGATATTGGTTTCCGCAGCAGGATCCGTTTGTACCCGGCTGGAATAATAAGCATATGATTTATCGATCCTCCAGTTCCCTAAAACACCGGTGACATATGGATTAAATGCAGTGTCTGATATAATACTTGCGCAACCTGATGCGACAGGGGTTGAGCATTGCAGTTCAGATTCAATATAAAATTCAGCAAAAGTAGTGTCTCCCGGAGAGACATTTACTGAATCATAAAATCGCGCATTTCCTGTCCCAATTGAGGCCGTTGACTTCAAATGAGAAAAATTAACAGATGATTCAGCATCCAGTCGAAGAATCGAATTCCCAAATCTCATCCTATAACTTGTTCCGCTTGTGTTTGAAGTAATAGCATAAAATGGGTTGAAAAACGGCCCTATATACCTTGCGCAAGAATAAACATCATATCCTAAAGATTGCATATTCGCCAAAATAGTATTAGCGGAAACATTGCTTGACGCTGGCACAAATAACTGGGCAGTCGAATTCAGATAAGTGAAAATATTACTAAGACAGTATCTGCAGTTATTCATTTCCTTAAATACGCATGTGCCAGGAGACAGCGTATCACAGGACATAGGTTGTGCAGGAATCTCCTTCTTTCTATCCTCTACTCTCCAGAATTGCTTGTATGCCGTTGCGCTCGCATTCAATACCTCCAATGTGGAGTCGACCCTTAGCTTCCATTCATCATTATCATACTGTACCGGGTTGACCAGGCTTGTCATAGCGCCTACGGAGGCGAGCATATTTCTTCTTCCCGAACGTATGATCTTCAAGGTAATGTCATTGCCGTTATAGGGTTGGCCATCCTTATCGATAAAGTAGATGGTTCTGGGCCCCTGACTAAGCACGCTGGTATCGATCGCCCAGATCTTTGAAAAGGAGGGAAAGCTAGCAGGAATAACATTGCAGTTTCCGGGGGTTCCCGTATGCAGTTTTCCGCCCACCAGGATTTCGTCTCCGCTGCTGAAAAAATCTTCCGGGTTCGAAAGGCCGGACAATATCCTGCCGCTCTTTATGGTAACATGATCAAAGGATACATTGATGTTTTTGTATGCCAATCCCATCGCGTCGTAGGCCCAATGCGACGGATAGGAAAAATTATATACGGGATCATTGTATTCATTCTGCGTACGGCTTAACAGCACGTCGCCGGTCTCGCTATCATATAACAGATCCCTGGTAGAGATCTTACTGCCCTTATCAATATGGATAACACTGTCGAGAATACCGTATCGCTGTATCACTTTAACGGTAGCGGCAGACCGGAAAATATTCTCTTCCCGCTGATACAGGTTAATTAATGAAGGCAGAATGAAGAACCCCGGAACAGGAACGGAAAACATGTCGGCATTGATGTTTACATTGTACCCCGCCGAGATCGATCTTTGCTCGCGCATAGCCGTCATCAGTTCTATATCCTGCCCGATAATTCCTGCAGAATCGATCTTTCCGGACGGGTCAATGACCATCGCGCGGTTCGATAACCGCTTATGCCTCGCATGGACGTCTTCCACCCTATAGATATTCTCGGTATAAGAAACATAATTGTCAGGATCATTCTCCGCATAGTAGGCTTTTGATCTCAGCTTTCCGTTCATATCGTTCATCTCTATTTTAAAACCTTGCGAAAGCGCGATATGATGGCGGGCGTTGATCCTTAGAAAATTGGCGATGCTTGGCTTAAAACGTTTTTTGGTTTCCCTGTCCAACAGCGTTCTGTCGGTATAAGTCGGAAAATCGTAGGTGGTATAAAAAGACGTCTCCTCATAACCATTTGCGGATTTGATGTTCTGATGATTTATCGTACGCACTCTTACTTTGCTATACCCGACGCTTGCCGACGGAAAAAATGACTCTCCGAGAGGCTCTTCCGAATATCCCAGGTTCACCGGGCCAAGGATCGAAGATTTATCGATGTATTCGATAGGTTGGCGAAAAGGATTCTCGTCTCCTCCAAGAATAGGCTCATAACTGGCAACGCCGCTGCTGATAATAGTATCATTGCCGTTGATCTCGTGTTTGGTAGTGTATATATATTCCTGACCATATACAGCGGATTTTCTTCCCCCGCTCATATGGTTCCAGTTATCGTAGATCTTAATTCTCTTCACCCGATGACCGCCGCCATATTTTTTATACCCCGGGCTATTCAGCCTGATAAAGCTTTTTGCCAGGTCTATTTCCGAGGCCAGGGAATTATTCCTGGCTGTCCTTTCAAAAGAGCTAAGGGACCCGAGAATATTCTGATAAGATGCCAATAACAATTTTACGGCCTCATCAGGCTTCAATTGATATTCTGTTTCAGAGCCCGGATAGGCTTTGGAAGGGAGGTTTAACCTGAGAAACTGGATGGATGTCTTGGAAAGCGGGCTATACTCCCCCGGGCCGTCTCCTTTGAGCGAAATGCCTTTAAGCTTGATCCAGGCGATATTGCTATTTGATAGTCCATATCCGCTAACCGGATCTATTTCTGCATACCCGCTGACATATTCGCTACCGCTTCCGAATATATCGGAAGGCATTTTTACCAATAAACGGAAATATAATTTTTCGATTCCCTCGAGGTATTTCCGGTAAAACTCCTCCTTGCTGGAAACCTGCTGATTTAGGGATAAATAAATATATAAATGATCTGCAGAGGCATTATGCAGCTTATTAAGGAAACCCCCAGTCATACCGGGCGTGCCTCCAAAGCCTATCGGAGCAAACATTTCCATTGCTCTTTTGTGCTGGACAAAAGCGTAATCATCGCTTTCATACTCCACTTTGATCGATCCGCCGGAAGGCAGATAGATGGAGTCCAATGCCCAGGCAGCGGCATTTAAGGCTGACTTAGCGCTGTCTTGTAACGAATAAGGATATTCGTCATTTCCCATAGCTCCTGGATTGTCAACCGGATTTTTATAGTTGCCCCAGCGATCATAGGCCTTCTGCTGGTAAGGCTGGTTATTGGCATAAGAAAAAACATAAGGATTCTGCTGTCCTTTCTTATTGTTGTTATAGGTAAACCAAACTCTTTCGAGAGTCAGCTTGCCGGTATCCTGAGTCATATTTATATCCTTGTTCATGCCCCGGCACAACTGGTAGCTATACGCAAAATGCACCGTCTTGATCGGACGGGCAGCCGCTCCTTTTTTAGCAAAATCGGCTTTGGCGTAAAGATTGATTTCCTTTAACCGCTTAGCCGACCCGCTATTTTGTTTGACGCCTCTGTCATTTATGCTCAACAAATCGTCCCTGCCCTCTACGACAAAAGTGGCAATCATGGTTTTTGATTCTATGGAATGCAGATACCACAATTCTTTTTCGCCATACACATAGTTTCCCTTATCGTCTCGCCGGTCTGTTTTTAGCCCCTTGCTATAGCTTACGCTGTCCTTAACATAAGGAGCACGCCACTTAAAGGGGTTTTTTATGCCGGCCGTTTTGGTATAATTGAATTTCACCGCATCGCCAAGATCATCGTCCGAAATACCATTGCCGGTTACGTCGACATAATCTGCCGATAATATGCCTGTCAGCAAAAAAGAATGCGCATAAGCAGGAATATCTTCGCTTTTGTAATAGTTGTCATTCCCCTGTTGGTTGCCAGTGGAGTTATCGGTATTGCTATATCCCACCAAACCAGTTTTTTCATTGCTTCTTAACCCGTCGACGGAAAATGTAGCTTCATGATGTTTGAGGTTATATACCGGGATGCCATACACATATCTTCTCCCGTCGTTATTAAGAACATTGACCTCGGAAATATGATCGGGTTTTCTAAAGCTATTCAGCCTTTTCTCCCGGGTTAAATATTGAGCGGCAATGGTATCAACCGCCGGGGTAAACAGATTGGCCTGGGGTATCGCCTGCAACGCGCCTCCGTTGATCTTCCATTTCAGGGTGATATTGGATCTAGCGGTCGCTTCATAAAAATCTATCCTGATGCGATAGAATTCATCCTTCATCAGGTGAACAGTAAAAGTGTCTTTGGCCGGAGCCTTGTCCTGCCAGTTGTTGAACTTTAAAGAGTCATTTATCCATAACCGGGTTCCATTGTCGTGTTCAACTTCGAAATAATACTCCCCGCTTTCCGGAGCCTGAATACGGCCTGTCCACCTGATGGAATAATTATCCCGCGACATGGAAGGCAGGGGCCAGTTGGACGTTTCTTCTATAAAATTAATGGCAGGGTCTGTTCTTTTTCCAACAAAGGTTTCAAAATTCCTACCCTGGTAATACTCTCCTAACAAACCCACCCCCGTTTCCACCGGCAGATCATCATCGCATCCCGGGATATTGAATACATTGGTTTTGTAGTTGTCGATATACCTGGAATGTCCGGCTACTTCCGCATCTTTAGCCGTTAGAAAAGAGATCACCTGCGATCTTTTGTCTCTTTGCCGTTTATAAACGCTGTCGGGTTTTAACAATACATTGTCTACCCATCTTTTGTTGCGGTAGCGTCTCAAATAGTTGGTTGCCTGTATCAGCGGGCTGCTGCTGCTGGGTTGAAATAGATTTACCGTAACCAGATCGTCCCCTCCAATGGCATCATAAAACGCCTTGGCATTGATCGCTTTCTCGCCGGGATTTCTGAAATAAACCGCTTCAAACGCCGCCGTGTCCTTTCGAAAACCAATAGTTTTTTGAATCGAGTTGTTCTCCAGCCAGGGACCGTTTTCAGAGTAGGCCCTGTTGATATTCAGGTCGACGCCGGCATGTACGATATCGCCGCCGCCAAAATCAATGCTTCCACGGTCAGACTGGTCCTTGGACCGCATACGATGATCGCTGACAAAACCAATATCGCTGCGGTACGCCCTGAACATTCCACCGGTGCCCTCCCCAGTAATGGAAAATGCATCGTATGTATAGGAAGGAACAGCAATATGCGGCATAGGAGGCTTTTCCCGGTAAGGCAGATCTTTTTCAAAATTGTGGTCAAGCAAGGCGCTCCCATTATTTTTAGCGTCCTGGAAATGCAAATACCCGTAAGCCGGCAACGCCAAAAGCGTATCTGCTTCGTCTATCCGCTGAGAAGACACATATCCGCTTAAGAAAAAGTTTGTATTGTACACTTTCTTTAATACTCCCGTTTTTGCCGTAAAAGAATACTGTCGGCTAGAGAACGGTATCGTTATAGAGGGTGTAAAAGAAGGGCTTACAAAGGAAATATGAGATGAAAATGCTGATGGAGAGGCGTATTGATTCTCTATATCGTTAGAATATCTTCTAACGCCAGCGCTTAGTTGCAGGCTTTTTAATCCAGACCTGGAATTATAGGGAAGCGCCAACGAAAAAGTTCCCTGAATGCCGCTGTTTTCCTCATTACTCCGTTCGGCAGTGAGTATTTCAAATGAGGGCTTAATGGTAACCCCTTCCTGTGTGTTGTTTGTTATGGACAACCCGCTGGTAAGTATTCCCGAGACGGCGCTGCCCGAATTGAGGCTGGCGTTAACGCTGTTTTCCAATCCCCAACCTTTATAGTTATTCTTAAACACGCCTGTGCTGGCCTGAATCCCTACAGGAAGTCCGGCAATTTCTGCGCTTGCTCCTGCAGTTACGCCGACCGTACTGTTTTCTTTGATCTTCATTACCTTCCGGATAGAGTCATATTGACCGTTAAAATCATCGGGTAATCCTCTTAAATTACGAGATATGGTTCCCGGGTTGATGTTCCAACCCAACCCTACCCAACTAGCTTCCTGATCCATAGAGATTCCCCCGCGGTAGGATAAGTTCACCGGGTATCCACCTACGTCGAGTAAGGGAATATTATAGGAAAAATCGCCCGTAAACAAATCCACCATATTATCATTATTGACGGAGCTGAACGATTCCATCTCAGGTTGTCCGGGACCTGTTCCCATTGGACCCCGGGGAGCGGCTTTCCGAAGCGCTTTCACTGACTCAGCAGGTCGATCAGATATTTTTACTCTTTCATTAAACACATTTTTATCGGCTTGAGAAGTTCTCCGATTTGCCTCAAAGAAAGTTTTCCATTCCCCCGAAGCAGCATATCGCTTACCAGGAAATGCAACGCTTACCGGGGCCGCCTGCATGGTTGTCGCCAGAAAGATCATATCGAGATAGAAAAGGCAGGCAAAGAACCAGGCTATCGTCTTGTTGTATTTTGATATCAATAATAACATGCGGAAATATTTTGATAAGTTTGAGCTATCTGGGTTTCTGGTATCTGAACTTTAAATACCATGTCTCATTCCTGGCGTTGCTTAATTCCAACATATAAATGCGGCGGTCAACCACGCCTGCATTCTCATCCAATACTATTTCCTTCAAATTAAGCCCATAAGCAACGGCGATATTATTGTCGTCCAACTGTAGTTCCCGGCGTTTTGCGCTGGTGATATCGTATAAACGAATGGTCGCCGTGGTATCATTGATCTCGTTATTGTATTCAAACCTAAGGTTGCCGCGACAGATAAAGATTGATCCATCGGAATCCTTCTTTAGTTTGATGTAATGATGCGAATCTTCCTTGGGCGCCTCGTCATTATTGGCCCTGGCAACCCGAAACGACCATGTCTCGCTATTGGCTATAGTTAGGTTATTATTTTTAGCTTTCACCCTCCATGCATAAAGTTTGGCCGTATCCAATTCGGCAAGCGTAAAAGGATATTGTAAACTGGCCGTGGAGAGATCAGGCATGAATAATACAGGAATATTTTTTGAGATCGCATCAGCAGGCGTTTGGTTTCCCTGTACTTCTACCAGCGATAGATCATAGCTGAGCCGGTTAAACAAGCTTACCGGGGCTGGAGGCGCCCAGGTGAATAGCGGTCTGCCTGTTTCAACCTCTTCCAGATCGCCGGGAAGTACAAGCATGGGCGGACTGACAGGTTCTACCTCAATCAGTTCGCACTCCTCTCCCACTCGTTCTACTCCAATATGATTACTATTTAAGAGAGAGTAGCAAACATTAAAAACGCCAATGGGCAAAAATCCGCTGGAACTGATATCCACCCCATAAGAGGTATTTAGGATATTATAGGTGATTGGCCAAAGATCAGCCTGCCTAAGCTGTTTAGCGCCCTTAGGCATATGGAACTGACGGCTCATGCCGGTTAATATGCGTTGGTTGTTTGAAGCGTCAACGA
>JAEUVR010000033.1 GCA_016786785.1 Chitinophagaceae bacterium | reverse complement strand
CCCGGATCGCGTCTTTGCAAAGGGCGGCGTTGGGATGGATCCCTTTTAGTTTTGGCGATCTTCTATATGGCCTGGCCATCATCTGGCTGATCATCCAGTTGGTCAGGCTGATAAAGAAAGCGCTGAATAGGACGGCTGACAGGCGTTATTTGCAGCAGGTTGCGCTTCGGTTCATTGGTTATACCCTCGGCGTATATATTGTTTTTAATATTTTATGGGGACTTAACTACAATCGCAGAGGTATCGCTTACCAACTCCAGCTTAAAACAGAAAGGTATTCCAAAGAAGAGCTGGCAGCCGTTACGGAACAACTGGCGCTTAAGCTGAACGCCTTGCAGCCCTTGTCTCTGCCGGACAGGGAAAAACTGAAGCGTAAAAAATACCTGTTCGCGCAAACTGTTAACGCCTATGGTTTGCTTTCCCTGGAGCGCCCGGAATTTGACTATGTTTTTCCTTCTGTAAAACCCTCTATTTACAGTTACATGGGCAATTACCTGGGGTTTACCGGTTATTATAATCCTTTTACGGGCGAGGCGCAGGTGAATACCACTAGTCCCGGCTTTGCCCGGCCCTTCACCGCCTGCCATGAAGTAGGTCATCAGTTGGGATATGCAAAAGAAAATGAGGCCAACTTTGCCGGGTATCTTTCCGCGTCTGCTTCTTCTAACAAGGCTTTTCAGTATTCGGTATATTTTGATCTCTACGCTTATGCCGGCAGGTACCTGTATATGGTCGATTCCATGGCGTTTAAAACCGTCAATCAATTGCTTTCGCCGGCGGTGAAGCAGGACAGGGAAGAGCTTCGGAAATTCTTTAGCAGGTATTCTTCGCCGTTAGAAGAAGCGATAGACCGGCTGTATGCGCAATACCTTGCGGCCAATGAACAGCCTTCGGGGAAAATGAGCTACAATGAAGTGGTCGCCTTACTGATCGCTTATTATAAAAAATTCGGTCATCTTTAAAAGTTAACCGCGCCAGTCAGCATAGATAAGGACGGCGGGGCGCTAAAGTAATTTCAGAAAGCCCCCTGATCATCGGATGCCGGCCTATATGTCCGGCGCGGCCGCTTAAAAGCTATTCTTCCACATCATGCTCTCAACGGGTTTTTCAGGTTGTCCGCTGTATTTGGCATTCTTTTTCTGGTTATAGCTGGTTTCAATTTCCCCTTCAACCGGGAAATAGATCAACTGGCCAATAGGCATTCCCTTGTACACTCTTACCGGCTGTTTAACCGAGATCTCCAGGGTCCAGTGCCCGCAGAAACCCACGTCGCCCTTGCCGGCGGTGGCATGGATATCGATCCCCAATCTTCCTGTGGAGGATTTCCCTTCGAGGAAGGGAACATGCGCATGCGTTTCGGTATATTCCAGCGTTGCCCCGAGGTAAAAAATATGAGGAAACAATAAAACGCCTGAATCAGGTATTTCGAAAGTGTTTATTTTATTGTGTTTTTTGGCGTCCAGCTCAATATCGATGTAATTGGCTATCCAATTGCCGAGATGCACATCATAGGAATTGCTTCCCAGGCAATCCCTGTTGTAAGGGACGATCTTAATGGTCTGCTTATCGATCTCCTCTAATATCCTTTTATCCGATAATATCATGTTTGGTTATGGTTTATTTTGATAGGCTGTAAATAAATCTTAAATCTGCAAAGTAAACTTATCGTGGGCATATTTTATCAACATAGTATCAACGACTCAACGAAGCTGGGCGTATGGAAGATAGAGGAACCGGAACATTTTTTCCTGGAGAAAGCGCCGTTGAAGAAGCAGGTAACCCATCCCTACAAAAGGTTGCAGCACCTGGCCGGCCGCTCCCTGCTTCCTGTGTTGTTCAGCGATTTTCCTTTGGAAGATATCCTGATCGCAGATACGCGCAAGCCTTATTTACCGGATGAGAAATACCATTTTTCCATTTCGCATTGCGGAAATTATGCGGCGGCTATTGCCAGCAGTTCGCATAGGGTAGGCGTAGATATAGAGCTGATCTCTCCGACCGTGGCCAGGGTTTCAGAAAAATTCCTGAACGACGCGGAAAAAAAAATAGTGGAAGGATGGGCTTCGCTTCCCAAGCTGCATTTGCAATTGCTGACTACGCTCTGGAGCGCCAAAGAGGCGATCTATAAATGGTATGGCGCCGGGAAGGTGAATTTCAGGGAACATATCCGGTTGCAGGACGACAAAATTGCGGTCAATGCGGATGGCAGCATTGATCTTCGCTTTGCGTTTTTGAAAGACGGCGTGTTTCCCCTTCGCGTAGAAATAAGACTGCTGGGCAATCTGGTCCTCGCCTGGACGGTTAGTTGAGACGGTTTCGGCGCCGAAGCATACTGTTGAACAAAGATCAGAAGAGCGTATTCAATAGTTTGCGTAAATAGGATAGCCAACGGTATTAGGGTCGGCATCTGTTTTCAAAGAAACGATGAGCTTGTTATTCCTCCGGCTGTTCGTCGTTCTCCGTATCCCCTTCCAGCAGCGGAATGGTATGCACAGAAGAGCCGGCAATGCCCCTGATGGACCCATACATGCCTGAAGCGGAGATCAGCGCTTTCTCCAATTGTTTTTCTCTTTCCTTCCACATTTTTTCCATCTGGATGCGTTCTTTTACGATGGATTGTTTAAGCGACATAAAGCCTTCCACTATGGCTTCGATCTGTTGACGGAATTCTGTTCCTGTAAGGAAATTATAGAGCATGAGCATTTTTTCTCCCTTATTTTCCTCGGATCTTTTTGTTTCTTCTATACGTATGATGGCGCTGCGCAAAGCGGCTGTCAGTCCGCTTACCTCCTTAAAGGAACATATCCATACCCCGTCGCGCTCGCCGAAACTATGCATGTTTTTAGGGAATACCTGGGTAACCAGGATGGCGAGATCGGCTTGTTTATGGCGCATATCATTCCTCAGCTTTTCCACCCAGGCGCTATTCCAGCTCTTGGCTCTTTTGCTTTCGAAGATGATCTTTCCATATTCATGGCCTGCATGGTTACGGACGACCTGGATGCAGTCGGCTCCTTCTACTCCTTTTCCCACTTCCATGATCTGGTCGAGGGGAAAACTTTCCCGTAATATTTCTTCGAGCAATAATTCCTGCGCTTCGCCCTGCAATTGCATGGAGCCTTGCTCTGCCTTTCGCTTCATCTCTTCGGCTAATTTTTTCTGGTCTTCCAGTTGTTTTTCCAGCTCGCGGAGGCGAAGCTGGAAGCCGGTCTCCTTAATGGATACTTTTTCCGTTTCTTCCTTGCGTATCTGTTCGGTTAACTGTTGGCGTTCTTCGATCAGCTTTTTCTGAAGCGTAATTTCCAGTTCCTGTTCTTTATTGATGAGGGCCTGTTCTTTTTGCAGGTATTCCAATTCTTTTTTCCTGGCTTCTTTTAATTTCCCGTCGCTTTCTTCATTGGATTGTTTTAATAACCTGAGCTGATTTTCATAATCGCCGGCGATGCTTTTCCTTAATTCTTCCTCAGCGGATTGCCGTATCTTTTTTTTCTCCTCATTGAGCATCTTAAGAAATTCCTGTTCTTTGTTCTCAAGGATATCGCGGGTTTCTTTTTCTTTCCTGGCTAATTCCTGCTTTTGCCGCTCCAACTCATCGTCTTTTTGTTTTTTGTAGGCGGCCATCTGTTCGCGCAGGTTTCTTTTATATTCTTCGGATACTGCGGCTTCCATGGGAAAAGCAAAACCGCAATTCGGGCATTTTATATCGGCGGCCATGATTGTTTTTTGTGCAAGTTTACAAAAAGAACAGGGGGGAGCTCAAAAATATTTGCCGCGCGAAAGTTCTTTATTTATGAAGGGCAAATAGATTTGTCGATTTATTTTAATTTTTTGAACAGGATAACCGGTTGATAAACATGATTGGTTTAATGTTGAAGACAAAAAAGGACCGGAAATTGCGCTTACTGGCGCCTAAATTGCAATTATGGATTTCAATAATTATCGGTTGCCGGCCGCCTCTTGGAATTGGTCCCGGCAGGGATGGTTTTCGTTCATTCCTTTAACGTTAGTCTGCTTCTGCTTTGTACGCAGGTTGACCGGGGGGTGAGCGTACATTGACGTTATGATGCAAACCATGCGGCGTATATGAAGCAAAACCCAAAGAATCTCGTATTTATTGTAGATGACGATCCGGACGACAGGCAAATCATTTTAGACGCTTTTCTGGAAAATAATGCCAGGATGGACTATGTTTTTGTCGAAAATGGCGATGAACTGGTGAGTATATTGTCTTCCTCTCCTGAAACGGAATATCCTTCCTTAATACTGCTTGACCTGAATATGCCGGGCATGCTGGGGATGCAGGCATTGAAAGAACTCAAGGGTAATCCCCGGTTTAACCATATCCCGACGATCATACTGACCACCTCCTCTCTTTCGTCCGACCGCATCGCTTCTTATGATATGGGCGCCAATTGTTTTTTAAGCAAGCCTGCGTCTTATACCGAGTTGGTATCCATTACAGGCGCTATTGCCAGGCTCTGGTTTGCGGCATAGGGTATTAATAAAAATGTCCCGGGATGGCGCCCGGGACAGAAAGCACAGTGCGGAAGAGGAGATTCGAACTTTGATTTTCAATTTCTCCCGCTGAAAACTTATTGATTTTGAGAGATTTTTGCATTGTTTTGGCCTTAGTGTGTCCCCGATTGTGGGTGGAAAGATAGGAAATTATGTAACAGCGGGTAAGCTGCGCAGGGAGTGATAAGTTGACCAGGGAGATATAGGGGTTAATTGCGGGGCTGTCAAAAATCATTTGGGTTAGCATTTTGCATTGCATTGGTAAGAGATTCAATTAATTCCTTGACCTTCTTATCGTTTGCTTCCCGAATTGCTGTATATGCCGACTGCATGCGTTTATTGCTGGTAAGAAAAGCCTTTACATTTGTTGTTTCGGAAGATGTAAGCGGGCTGAATAGTACCGTCCCGTCATCATATGTTATGGAGAATTCTTTTAGTACATACTTGTATCTCCCATTTTTCACATAGATGTTTATGGAGAAATTAGAAATAAAAACATTGCCCAACTTCGAGTATTCAAGATAGTAAGCGGTAATGCGCATAGCCCCTTTGCCAGCTATTTCGCCCGTTTCTTTATCGGCAATCTGAATTACATATTTCGAGTTACGAAAAAATTCATTAAACCACTGTCTGCCCCTCGTAAAAAGATCTGATTGCGAAACGCCAGGCGCTTCAATTATCGCCGAATAGCTCACTAGCGTATCGTTCTGAGCATATGATATAAATGGGGCAGCCACCATCAGGGCCAATATTATAAAATACTTCATGATTTTATTTCTTTGATATTTATCAAATAGCGTTTATACTACGTAGATATACGGTTTACATTAAAGTTTAACCTAAGTATATTCGGCCTCTTCCTGTGAATTTCTTCCCAATCTTTCCTGTGGCATTTACTAACCCTAAACTGCTGCCATGCCGATTACCCCCTGTGCGTCTTGTCTTCTTCGTCCTTTTTGCCCGGTTTTCCTGAACGGTCATCTGCCGATGTATTGCCTTCGCTTGGATGTTTCACAACTTTATGAACCGGTTTGGCAGCATTATCGCTCTCCGTTGTCCGCTGCCGTTCTTGCGTCGTTTGTGAGGGAGAGGCTGAATTAGGGGAAAGAAGGCGCTCTTCAACAAGTCTTTTTAGCATGCCGGTGTAATCCCTTTGCAAATCTATGTAATCC
>JAEUVR010000448.1 GCA_016786785.1 Chitinophagaceae bacterium | reverse complement strand
ACCAGGTGAATGATCGTTCCGGGATCCTTTTCTTTTAATTCAATGGCCCTGACCAGGGCATACCATTCATCGTAAGGATTGATGATCCACTGCACCCCGTTTTCAGCGAATTTCGTATTGTTATCGGTGAAAGCTATTTTTGCAGTGGTATCGGGCGTTTTACTGATACATACCAGGATCTTCATAGCGAATGCATTTGATTAAGGTTGTTTATGCAACTATTTGACCTTGCAAACCAAAAGAATTTTCCACACATAAACAAGAGAAGAGCGGAAATTAACCTGAATTTGCAGGGAAGCGAGCGGTTCGATAATAAAGTTTTTCGAACCGGGGCCAGGGATCAATAAGTTATGAAAAAATCATTTATAAAATAAATTTAAAGGCTTTTATTTGGCGGACTAAACAATGGTCATTGACGGTTTTATTCAACTCCTTTCAAAATGGCTATTGATAAAACAGTAATATAAAAAAAACTAATACCGGTTTGTTTAAAGCAATGGAGTTATGGATAGAATTGAACGCATAAAATCGTTTCTTGCCTCTAATCCTTCGGATAGTTTTTTGCAACATGCCCTGGCCCTGGAGTATATAAAATTGAATGAGGAAGAAGCAGCCCGCCGGCTTTTTGAGGCGATATTAACGCGCGACCCGGGATATATCGGTTCGTATTATCATCTTGGCAAACTACTGGAAAGGATGAACAAGATTGCGCTGGCTATTGAATGGTACGAAAAGGGGATGGAGCAGGCGAGAGCGGCCGGCGACATGCATGCTTACCAGGAATTAAGGACCGCTTATGAAGAGATAACGGAATGAATGCTTTGGGCGCTTGTTTAAACGGATATGCAGCTTGTGGTTATGAAGATCAACAGCGACGGGCTTTCAACCCCGGTCCATAACCGCGGTTATCAAGAGGAACGGAATAAACGCCTCCTTAAATGCAGATCTGGCAGGAAGAACTTTAGTTAGACCATATAATGAATACTTGATGGAACTTGTGGAAAAATTTAAGGAGATTGTCGGTAAGGAAAATCTTTTTTCCCCGAACGACCTGTTGTTGCTGGCTGTCAGCGGGGGGATGGATTCTTCGGTATTGTGCGAGTTGTGTCATCAGGCGGGATATCGTTTTGTCATAGCCCATGTAAATTTCGGATTAAGAGGTCCGGAGAGCGACCGCGATGAAGATTTTGTAAAGGCGCTGGGAATGAAATACGATGTTACGGTATGGGTCAAGCGCGTGGATACAGAAGCCTATATTGCCGAAAAAAAAGTTTCGGTACAGGTTGCCGCCAGGGAGCTGCGATACCAATGGTTCGACGAGCTGTTGTCCGGGTCCGGCGGGGGAGAGGCCCCCTGCTGGTTGTTAACGGCCCACCATGCCGATGATAACGTAGAGACCATGCTCATGCATTTTTTTCGCGGCTCGGGCATCAGCGGTTTACGGGGGATGTTACCCAAACAGGATCGGCTTGTACGGCCCCTGTTAACGTTTACCAGCGCCATGTTGCTTGATTTTGCCAACCAGCGGGAGCTATCCTGGGTAGAAGACAGCTCCAATGCTTCGGAGAAGTATACGCGGAACTATTTTCGCCATACGCTTATTCCACTGGTCAATAAGATTTTTCCCGAGGCTGAAAATAACCTGAGAGAGAATATCCGGCGGTTTCGGGAAGTAGAGCTATTGTACCAGCAGGCTATTCAGCTGCATGCCCGTAAACTACTCAAAACGGTTGGCGATGAGATCCGCCTGCCTGCGCTCGCGCTTAAAAAACTGACCCCGCTGAACAGCATCGTTTACGAGATCGTTAAACCCTTTCATTTTACTCCGCAGCAGGTTGGGGATATTATTCATTTGTTGGAAGGGGGGCAGGCCAAATATGTACAGTCTCCTTCGCATCGCATCATCAGGAACCGTAAGCAACTGGTGATTGCCCCGCTCCGGTCGGCGGAGCCGCAACATATCCTTATTGAAGCCGGAGAGCCGCTTGTTGAATCCGGCGATTGGTCATTAACGATAGCGGAGCTGGCTTTGCCGGAGATAAAGATCCCTAATGATCCGGGAACGGCTTGCCTGGATCTGAAAAAGATCGCTTATCCCTTATTGCTGCGGCAATGGAAGCAGGGCGATTATTTTTATCCGCTGGGCATGCGAAAAAAGAAAAAGATCGCCCGCTTCCTGATCGACTGCAAATTGTCGCCCACGGAGAAAGAAAAAGTATGGGTGTTGGAATCGGGGAAAAAAATAGCCTGGGTCGTTGGTATGCGTATAGACGACCGGTTTAAAGTATCCGCTCACACAAAAAAAGTATTGCGGATCAACTTCAAAAAGAAGATATAGAAGCTGAAAGGGCGAAGAGACTGTTGTAACCCGCGTATGATATTCAGTCTTCAAATCCTTTCCCTTTGATGGTTTCCCGCCTTAACGTTTCAACTTCGGATCTCGATAGGCAATCAGTTTTAGAATGAACTTAAAGGATTAACTGCGAATAGCGCAGTGTCTGATTATTGAATTAACTGTTGAAATAATAAGATATTCCCCGGACGAATTCGTCTATGGCGTTGTATTCGCCGGACAGTTTCCCGGCGATGATCAGGAAAGCCAGGCCATACAAAGCTCCCCAGAGATGCGCAGAGTGGTTGATATTGCCGCCTCCCTTTTTATCAAGATAGGCCGAGATAAGCAGGTAAAGGGGGCCGAATACAAATCCGGGAATAATGGGGGGAATGAAAAAGAATCCCACTTTCACATAGGGCGCGATCATGAGCCCGGCAAATACTACGGCGGATACAGCCCCGGAAGCGCCAAGGCTCCGGTAGTTAGCATTGTTCCGGTTTTTCAGGTAAGTCGGGATCAGGGATACGGCAAGCGCCGAAAGATAAAGCGCGATATAAAGTATTTTTCCGCCATTCCCGAATATATCTATGAACCGTTCTTCTACGAACTCGCCGAAGAGATACAGGGAGATCATGTTAAAAGCAAGATGGGCAATATCGGCATGTATAAAACCGCAGGTAATAAACCGGTAATATTGTTTGTCCTGCGTGATCGACGGCGGGTAAAAGATCATATCATTCAATACCTTTTCATTGCTGAAAGCAGTAAAGGAGATAACGGCGGTAAGGATTACAATGATAAGCGTTATAGAAAGCATTAATTGTTTTTATAAAGATAGGAGGAAATGCTTTCAGGAATGGTGATATTTTTCATTTCTTAAGATGGTGCATGCGCGGTATACCTGTTCGCATAGGATCAGCCTCGCCAGCTGATGAGGGAAAGTGAGCTCCGATAAGGACCATACAAAATTGGCGCGTTGTAATACCGATTGATCAAGACCGTAAGCGCCGCCTATCAGAAATACCAATTGTTTGACGCTTTCATTCGCTCTTGCCTGGATAAAGGCGGCCAGTTTTTTTGAATCCATTGATTTCCCGTTCTCATCCAGGGCAACAAGAAAATCGTCGGCATGGAGCGATTTCAGGATGGTATCGGCTTCTTTTTTTTTGAGATCCCTTGCTTCCATTTGTCCCGCGTGTTTGGGCGGAGGGATGACGTTCCAGGAAACAGGGTAATAGTTAGCCGCGCGCTTGCTGAAATTTTTTATGCCTGCGGCGGCGTAATTATCCGTATCCTTTCCAACTGACCAGAATTGGATCTTCATACTTGATGTTAATGAGGCGCAGGCGAATCACGCCGCGCCGGATAAAACAGGTTTACGGTATAACGAAAAAGCCCCATTGCCGGGGCTGATAAACTGTGCCAGCTTTGTTCTGTTATAAAAGGATCGGCAATGCGCAACGATCAGCTCAGGTCGTTTTTTATCGAAGACGCTTTGCTTTTCATTTTGTTGGCCAGATCGGAGGCTTTGTCCTTGGTCAGATCAAATTCTTCTTTGATGGTTTCCACCAGGTCAGAGTATTTTTCTTTGAGGGAATTGCTCAGGTCTCCATAACCTTCTTTTATTTTCCTGCGCGTTTCCGATCCTTTATCAGGCGCGAATAAAAGCCCTAATGCTATCCCGGCGGCAATACCCGCTAAAGCGCCGACTATTACTTTTGATGATGATGACATAATAATTATATTTTAGACGTAAAATAAATAAGTAATTCTCCATAAATGCATAAAACTTTGCCAATTTTATGAGGGCGCCGTTTTTTTCCTGAGAATGTTTGCTTTTTCAAAAATCTTTGAAGGTTTGTTCGACGTAATATCATCTCCGAATAACATTCCCCAGGGTTTCAGTTCGTCGATCCGGTCAAAGATAACCTTAAGGATGGCAATCGCCGGTATGGAAAGGAACATGCCCGGTATGCCGCACAAGGCGGCGCCCACGAGCACGCCCAATATGGTGACCAGCGCATTGATCTTTACTTTGGATCCGACCACTTTGGGCATGATGATATTGTTGTCGATAAACTGTACGATGGTCAACACCGCGAACGTCCACAATGCGTCTGCCGGATTGGAGGAAGACGCCAGGGCGACCAACATACAAAATACCGTGGCAATCAGCATGCCTACGTAAGGAAGAAGGTTCAGGATTGCGGCAAAAACGGCGAGAAAAACGGCATATTTGATGCCGATGATCAGGAATCCGAGGTAGTTGATCGCCGCCACAATGCCCATTTCTATCATTAATCCGACCATATAGCTTTGCACTACAATTCTTGATTCTTTTATTACTTCTTTTACATTTTCATGATGAAGCGGCTGGAAGATATCTATCAGGAATTGTTTGAGCATATTGCGATAGTACAATATCAGGAAAGTATAAATAGGCAATAAGGTTAGCGCGAGTATGGCGTTGGTAAGAGAAATAAACGTGGATCCCAGGACTGAGGTCCCTGAGTCTTTTGCCGTATCAATATATTTTGCCTGGTCTCTTCTCGAGAGATTAAATTTTTCGGTTATCCATTGCTGAACCTTATTGAATAGGTCGGTTAGCTGTTTTTTGATAATAGGAACATCTTCCGAAAAGCTCATTATCTGAGTGAAAAGAAAATACAGGATGCCAATGATAAATAGCAATGAAATGGTCAATGAGATCGAAATGGCCCAAACCCTGGGAATTTTTTTCTTTTCAAGAAAATTATTTACCGGCGTCAGCATGATCGCCAGCAGGATGGATAGGGCAAAGGGAATGATAATGTCCTGCCCATAATAAAGCAACAGGCAGATCAGCCCCAGCATCAATAATATCATAGCGAGTTTGAAATAGAAGGGCGTCTTCTGAAAAGAGGCGGAGCTCATATAATTAATATCAGGTTACAGCCGGGCTCAGGCGAGCGGCGGGGTTAGTGAATCGGCTCAAGGCCTGGATTAAACCAGGCATGCATTGCCTGGCTTAAAGAACAGACGTAAAAATTTTATACGCTCCCGCCGCGGATCAGACGGAGAATAATAGCTATTGCCGCGATGACCAGCAGGATATGAATTAACCCGCCGGCGCTATAGCCTATATATCCGATAGCCCATGCGATAACCAAAATAACTGCGATTACATATAAGAGATTGCTCATACGCTTTATTTTAAGGGTGAGAAAAAAGATATCCCTATGTGTAATTAAAATTGCCTGCCATTAAATTTTTATTAAATTTTATTCTTTTATAGAACCTAAAACGCTCGTTGTTGTTTTTTTTAAGTTATTATGAGGATAAAATTCCCCAGTTTCATACTGGATTGTTTTGCATTGTATTAAAAAATGCTGCGCTCAATTATTTTGTGCGTTTTTTTTAAACATTCCTCTGTCAAATAGGGTAATCTTGCACGATTCTTTCTGGCAGATATTGAATAGGCCCGATACTGCATAGCTATGAATGAATACGAGGCCGGTATTCTAAATGAATAACAGATTAGATTATGGGTAAAACGATAATAGTATCTAACAGGCTTCCTGTTAAATTAAGCGATAATGAAGGAGAGATAACGCTTACGCCCAGCGAGGGCGGGTTGGCGACGGGACTGGGCTCTATCTATCGCGAGAAGAATAATATCTGGATCGGCTGGCCCGGTATGGAGATCAGCGATGAGGACGCGCAAAGAAAGGTTAGCCGCGAGCTTGACAAACAAGATCTTAAGCCGGTATTTCTTACCCAGGAGGAGATCAATCACTATTATGAAGGGTTTTCAAACGAGATATTATGGCCGGTATTTCATTATATGCCCACTTATGCGCGTTATCATCAGCCCTATTGGGATTATTATTATTCCGTAAATCAGAAGTTCAGGGATGCTGTTTTGCAGAATATGGAGCCGGGAGATATTGTCTGGGTGCATGATTACCAACTGATGTTGCTGCCAGGCATGCTTCGGGCTGTTGTTCCCGAAGCGACCATTGGTTTTTTCCAGCATATTCCTTTTCCTTCATATGAGTTATTTCGCATGATCCCCTGGCGGGTAGAATTGCTCGACGGCCTTCTGGGCGCCGACCTGATCGGGTTCCATACCTTCGACGACGCGCGGCATTTTGTTTCTGCGGCCCGCCGCCTGACGCCCGTTATTTCTTCGTCTAATGAGATCAGTTACAATAACCGGAACATTATCGTGGATAGCTTCCCCATGGGCATTGACAGCCAAAAATTTCGCGAACTGACAAATAAGCCCCTGGTCAGGGAATACATTGCCGAATTGAACAAGAGCTTTGAAAACACAAGGCTGATCTTATCTATCGACCGCCTTGATTATAGCAAGGGCATCTTACAGCGGTTAAAAGCATTTGAACTATTGTTGCAGCTGAACCCCGAATATATAGGCAATATTGTATTGTACATGATCGTCGTGCCCTCCCGCGACAATGTGCGGCAATATAAGGAGTTGCTTGATGAAATTGATAAATTCGTTGGCGGCATCAATGCCAGGTACCGTACCATGACCTGGCAGCCTGTGTTTTATTTTTACCGCGCCCTGCCGGTGGAGGAGCTTTCGGCCTTATACGCAACGGCGGAGATATGCCTGGTTACGCCCATGCGCGATGGAATGAACCTGGTGTGTAAGGAATTTATAGCCAGCAGGGAGCATGACGACGGGGTATTGATATTAAGCGAAATGGCGGGCGCTTCCAAGGAACTTTCCGATGCGATCATCGTTAATCCGAACAATATCCATGCGCTTATGCAGGCGATAGAGGAAGCGCTGGACATGCCCCTGGCGGAACAAAAAAGGCGAATGCAATTGATGAAAGAGATCGTGATGAAGTTCAACGTGTCGCATTGGGTGAAATTGTTCATGGCCCGGTTAAAGGAAGTGAAGCAAATGCAGCTATCGATGTTTGCCAAACATATCAGCGAGACCTCGGGCAATAATATCAAACACCTGTATGCTCATGCGGAGAGCCGGCTGATCTTCCTGGATTATGACGGGACCCTTGTCGGTTTTACCGCCGATATCGAGATGGCCGCTCCCGACGAAGAACTGTACAGGATACTGCAAAAGCTCGCGGAAGACGCCGCTAACCGGGTAGTGATCGTTAGCGGAAGAAATCCTGAGTTCCTGGAAAAATGGTTCGGCTCCCTGCATATAGATATGGTGGCGGAACATGGCGCATGGACAAAGATCGCGCATGGAGAGTGGCAGAGCCTTCCGGGGCTTAGCGCCCAGTGGAAAAAGGATTTTTTCCCCGTATTGGAGAGTTTTACAGACCGCACGCCGGGCGCCTTTATCGAAGAAAAAGATTTTTCCCTGGTATGGCATTACCGGAAAGTGGAAGAGAGCCTGGGCGAATTAAGAAGCAACGAAATAATGAGCACGCTGCGGTACCTGGCGGAAGACAAGGGACTGCAGGTCCTGCCGGGAAATAAGGTCGTTGAAGTGAAGAATGTAGAAATCAATAAGGGGAAGGCCGCATTAAGTTTTTTGCAGGAGGGCGCTTATGATTTTAACATGGCGATAGGCGATGACCATACGGATGAAGACATTTTTAAAGCCATGCCCTCGCCGGCCGTCACCATCAAGGTGGGTAGCCAGGTGTCTGCGGCCAGGTATTCTATAAATGATTATCGCGAAGTGCGGAAGTTCTTAAAATTCCTGGCGGGAAATAATCTTTTTAATGCGCCGCAGGATTTTGCCGTCAGAGAAAAATAGGTTTTTCCAGCTTCATGGCAATACGATAAGCGGCATTCATCAGGCCTACATGACTGTATGCCTGAGGGAAGTTTCCCCATTGGCTTCCGTCGTTTTCGTCTACGTCTTCGCTGAATAGCAGCAGGTGATTGCTGTATTGTAAAAGATTCTCGAATTCTTTTACGGCCTCTTCGAGGCGTCCGACGCAGGCCAGCGCTTCCACGTACCAGAATGCGCAGATCAGAAAAGTGGCTTTGGGTTTTCCAAAATCATCGGCGTGCTTATACCGGTAGAACAGGCCTCTTGGCGTTTTTAACTCTTTCTCCAGCGCTTCCAGGTGGTCTTTTGCGCGCTGTGAAGAGGGGTCGAGATACTTCATGATGATCAGTTGCAGCGAGCTGGCGTCGAGATGAGGGCTTCCTGCGGCGTGCGTATATACTTTCCGTACGGGATCATAACAGCTTTCGATATGCGCTATGGCTTTCCGTTTGAGAAGAAGCGCTTTGTTCAGCAGCATTTCATTGCCAATAGCGATCGCCATTTTTTCGGCGGCGCAGCATCCGGCCCATTGGAATAAGTTGCTATAGCAGTGTATATTGGCAAAATTCCTGAACTCCCAGATGCCGGCGTCTTTTTCGTCAATGGTCAGTTCGATCTTGGTCAATACCGACTCGATCCAACGCGCCGAGTCCTTGCGTTCTTTAAAAATGAAACGATGATCGGTATACAGGGGCAGTAAGGACACGAGCGCCTGTCCGTAAATATCATTCTGGATATGCTCGTATGCCTGGTTGCCCACCCGTACCGGCTGGTTGCCGAGGTAGCCGTCGAGGTGGGAGAGGATGCGTTCCGTCAGTTTTTTCTTTCCCGATATGCCGTACAGGGGTTGATACCTTGAGTCTTCCGAAAAAGCAATATCGGTAACATAATAGGAGAACCTCTCCATCTCCTCGAAATGACCGATATGGTTAAGCGAAGTGATCACGTAATACGTATCGCGGAGCCAGCAAAACCGGTAATCCCAGTTCCTGCCGCTTCCGGGGTATTCTGAAAGGCTTGTAGTGCTTGCGGCAATGATGGCGCCCGTATCTTCGAATTGATGGATCTTCAGCGTTAATGCGGAGCGGATCACATAGGGCTGATGAAAGGCGACGATGGAAGATTGCCGGATCCAGTTTCTCCAGTAGTAAGCGGTATCGCGCAGAAACCTTTCGGCGGTGCTTTCTAAAGGCGCTTCCAGCGGGGGGCCATAGGTCAGCAGCAGATAGCTGGTCTCATTTAAGATCAGGTAATGTTCGTCTAATATATAACTGACCGGTATATTCGTGGTGAGCCTGAGTTTTTCATCGGCGCCATGATATTCAATATGGTTGCTGCCGACCAACGGAGACAGTCGACTCAACCCATATTCATAGACGGGCTTGCAGGTTACGCGGATGCGCGGCAGGCCCTCCAGCGGCTCAATTTTTCGGATAAGCATCAGCGGCTTAAAATTTCTTTCATATTGATGAAATCGCGGCGCAAAATCCGTTATCCTGTATTTTCCTTCTTTACTTGAGATCTCAGTACAGAGGATATTGGTATTCTCAAGGTAATACTGGCCGGAAGAATATTCTCCCGGAGGAAGGATAGAAAATTCCCCTCCTTTCTCTTTATCCAGCAGGCCGCCAAAAACAAAGGAGCTGTCGAACCGGGGCCAGCATAACCATGAAATATTGGTATTGATGTTGACGTGCGCCAGGTAAGAACAATTTCCGATCAGCCCCGACTCGTATCTGTGTTTTTCCATGCTTACTGCAATTTTTCCAGAGGAGTATAACAAATGCCGTTCCAGAAGAACTTTTGTAATGATTTCCGTTAAGATGCCTGCGGTTTCACGGCCATGCTCAGGGCCTTATTCAGGAAATTGGGAATAATATGCGCATAGGTCCAGCGTATCTTGTCGGGGTCATTCAATTGATCGATCATGGATTGCCATTTTTCCACGCCGTGGCTGGCGATCACTTTTTCCTTTTTGTCCTGTCGTTGCAGGTACATCGACATGCCCCTGGGGTCGGCTTCCGGATGAAACTGCGTGCCCATCATATAGGGATTAAAGCGTACAGCCATTATCGCTCTTTCCAGCGGCACATGCGGGCGTTCTTTTTCTATGGCAAGAACGGCCATTCCCCTGCGGCTAAGTTGCGCATGATCGGCGCCGATAACCTGGTAGTTACGGCTGTCTACTGCAAAAAACGGATCGTTCAATCCATGGAATACCGGTTCTTCCTTTCCTTTTTCTACGAGATGAACAGGGAAAACGCCAAAGGCGGTAGACTTTCTTTTGGCGACCCTGCCGACGCCAAAATAGCGGCAGGCCAGCTGAAAAGAATGGCAAACAAAAAGAACATGTTTTTTGGAGGGATGATCTTCCCGGCGATTATAATCCTGCACGTTCTTCAGCCAGGAAAAATACAGATCCTCCCATTCGCTTCCCTCGCTTGCCAGCGGCGAGCCGGGCCCCCCGCTGGAAATATAAATATCATAGTCCAAGCCGGGGAGTTTTTTCCCTATGCGCACTTCATATTCATCGCACACATATGCGAGATCATGCTTTTTGAAATATTTACGCAGTATTTCGCGGATGCCGCGCATTCCCTGGTTGCTCGCCCCTCTATATAGGTCCAGAAGCGCAATCCGTACCGGCTTTTTTTCCCTTCTTGTCATTATTCAAATTTACGAATTTTCTCAGGGAGCGTTCGGGTCGCGCTATGGCGCGGCATTGGCTTATGTTAAAATTTTTATCCCGCCCGCACAGCTTGCTGAACCCGCGCGCTCATTAGCCGGATAAGTAACGCTTTGTCCGGGTTGAAAATCAATCCTTCCCGGGCGGGCGTGAAATATGGCAGTAACGCCGATACTTAGCCTGGCGTTGCACTAAAATCAATCGGTCTGTTAAGTGTTAAGCAGGTAGCGACGCAGCTCCTTGATCTTGGTTTTCCAAAAAGAGAGGGCGCTATAGCGGGCTCTCTTTTTATGTCCGTATAGATCGGGCCTGTAAATGGGCGCGGCTTCGGAAGCGCGGTTATGGCAATGCTTTGAGCATCTCTTCAGCTACCAGTATATTTCCTTTTTCGGTGAGATGCACCCGGTCTGTGGTGAGGATGCCGGATTCTTTGTTTTCAGGGTTATTGGCAAGATTATAAGCCAGGAACGATTTGCGAAGGTCCACGAGACCGCAATGATATTCCGAAGCGATATTGCGTATGATCTTCGAATATTGGTTCAGATCGCCGTCCTGCTGATTGCTGAAATCTGTTTTTTCGCCTATGGCGGCCGGCGTACAAAGGATAACCTTTATATTTTTTGCCTGTAGCTTTTTGATGACCGCTTCATAGAACTTTTGAAACTTATCGGGGTCTGTGCCCGTGCCGTGGGATGCCTTATGCCATACGTCGTTAACGCCTACCCAGATATACACAATATCAGGGTTTTTAGCCAGCACGTCTTCATCCATCCTTAAATACAGATCGTATATCTTGTTTCCGCCAATGCCGGCGCCAATGATCTCATAAGAAGAACCCTTGTTTTGTTGCGTTAACATTTCCTGTACCCGGGTAATATATCCGCCTGGCGATACGCCGGCCTGGGTGATCGAATCGCCAAAAAAGATAACGCGTTGTTTTTTCTGAACGCCTGTAAAAGCCGTTAAGGCGATGGTCATGAGAAGCATGGTAAGTAGTTTCATATTACTGTCGTTATGGATGATTATTGATTATTCGGCAAATGCCTGTTCATAAAAGTAAAAATCAAATCCGGCATTCAGCAACAAAATGATGTTTACGATGAAATTTACAAAAAGTGGAAGCGCGTCAGACGCCGTTCAGGAACTGCGCATGGATATAATCCACTACTGCGGTAAGGCTTTTTGTTTCTTCAAACACCCTGAGTTGCCTGTCTGCCCCTGTTCCGTTCTCAAGCATGTTGCCGACATGGTCTATGGCGCCCCTGCTGCCCAATCCGCTGACCACGTCATCTACAAAATCCAGCAACTCCGCAATAAGCGCCCGGGTATTGACCTCTTTCTCTTTTCCAAAATCGACCATCTGGCCGTCGATGCCATACCTGCTCGCTCGCCATTTGTTTTCGTTGATCAGGGCGCGGCTGTATTGGATGAAGTTGAGGTTTTGCGAATGCAATTTGTATATTTTGGCGCAGATGGCCTGGAACAATGCTGCAACGGCAATGGTTTCCTCCACCGTCATCGGCACATCGCAGATGCGGAACTCCACGGTGTTAAAAAAAGGATGAACGCGCAGGTCCCACCATATTTTTTTGGCGTCGTCGATACAGTTTGTTTTTACCAGCAACTTGATAAAGTTGTCGTATGCTTCTATGCTCTCAAAGGTTTCGGGGATGCCGGTCCGCGGGAATTTGTCGAATACCTTTGATCGGTAAGATTTATAACCGGTCGACCGACCCTCCCAGAAGGGGGAATTGGCGCTGAGCGCGTAGATATGGGGAAGAAAATAGCGGGTAGAATTGGCGATATGATTGGCCATCTCCCTGCTTTCCATGCCCACATGCACATGCAATCCGAAAATCAGATTGCTCCTGGCGGCTTCCTGCAATTCATTAATGATGGCGCTATACCGGACATGGTCGGTAATGAGCTGGCGTTCCCAGTGGCTGAAAGGGTGGGTGCCTGAAGCGCCAACGATAAGGTTGAGCCCCCCTGCAATATCGGCAATGGTTGTCCGAAGATGAGAAACATCCCTGAACGCTTCCTCGACATCCCGGCAGATATCGGTGCTCACTTCCACAACAGCCTGGTGCATCTCGGCTTTTACTTTGTTCCTGATCGTTTTCTGGCCTTCGGTTACGATCTGCTGCTGATGACTTTTCAGCTCCCTGGTTTCGGGATCCATCGTCATGTACTCTTCTTCGATGCCCAGCGTAAACTGTTTGTAATTGGTATTTCCCATTTAATGATTCAATTATTTGATCAGGCAAGCGGCTGTTTGGTGACGGCTCTTTTTATAAATTCTCCCCAGGTAAGGTTGTCCCTATGCGCTTTGGCCGATAAGGCTTTCTCAATGGCGAGCCCGGCCAGGGTTTCTGTTACCCATTCAAAATTTTCTTCTCCCAGTTGCTCAATGCCTGTTTCGGGAAAGGGGTTGCCCAGGTTCATCACATAAGGGGAGCCTTCCTTTATGGCCAGGTCGATGGTATTAAAATCATATCCCAGGTAGCGGTTAATCCGCAGCGCTATACTTTCCAGTTGCGCAAGTCTTTCCGCCGAAGGGTTAAAATCGACCTGGTAACGGAGGTGAAAAGGGCTTTGGGGCTCGTAAGAGAGGATGCGCGTTTTTTCTCCCCCGATACAATAACAACGGTAATATTCTTCAAAAACGATCTCCTCCTGTAATAACATGACCGACTGACCCGTTTCGGAATGCTTATGAAAAAAATCTTCCATACTGGTCGTCCGGTAAATATCTTTCCATCCTCCGCCTGAAAAAGGTTTCATGCCGGCGGGGAATCCAATATAATTAAAAATACCTTCCCAGTCTAACGGGTAAGCCAGGTTGCCGAATGAAGCGGGAACGGTATTCGGAGGCATTTCCCGGGAAGGGATGATAACGGTTTTGGGCGCTGCGATGCCTAGTTTTGCAGCAAGGCAATGATTAAAAAAAATTTCATCGGCGGCGCTCCGGAACGGGTTATTGATGACTGCCGCGCCGCAGATCGCCGCATTTTTGAGATAGGCGCGATAAAAGGGAACCCGGTGCGATATCCTGTCTACGATCACGTCGTATCCATCGTCCCTGCCCTGGATCACTTTATCGATGATCGCCGGTTCTGCAAAAAGGCCTTCGATATTCCTGTCATTTATTTTTTTGATAAATGCCATAGGGAAATCTTTTTCCTCCCCATAAAGAATGCCTATTTTTTTCACTATGCGACCAGGTTATATAAGGTTCAGAATATGTTCCAACGCGGCGATGATTGCATGTTTTTGCAGTGGAATCAAATATATCGGAAGGGAGCTGAATAAAAAAATGAATTTTGATAGCATCTCAGCGCAGGTCTTTGTTCCCGGCCATAAGGTAAGCGCAAGTTGAAAATGAGTCAATAGGTGAATTTTGACGCCTGGAACCGCGGGGGGGAGCGCTATATTTTTTTATGATTAACTTTGCACAAAAGTTGATCAATGCTGGATTCCATAGAAAGCGCCATAGAGGACATTAAAGCGGGAAGACTGGTCATCGTCGTAGACGACGAGTCCCGTGAAAATGAAGGCGATTTTATTACGGCTGCGCGCCATATTACCCCTGATATAGTCAATTTCATGAGCAAGTACGGAAGAGGCCTTATCTGCGCTCCGCTGATCGAAGATCGTTGCGAGGAGTTAAAGCTCGACCTGATCGTGAATAACAATACCGCTCTTCATGAAACGGCTTTTACCATACCGGTCGACCTGCTGGGACATGGCTGCACGACCGGTATTTCCGCACAGGATCGGGCAAAAACGATCAGGGCGCTGGTGGATAAAAATACAAAGCCTGAAGACCTGGGCAGGCCCGGCCATATCTTTCCATTGAAGGCAAAAGCAGGCGGGGTATTGCGGAGGGCCGGTCATACGGAAGCGGCTATCGACCTGTCGAGGTTGGCGGGGTTAGAGCCCGCCGGCGTATTGGTAGAGATCATGAATGATGACGGATCGATGGCCAGGCTGCCCCAGTTAAAAGAGATCGCCAAAAAATTCGATTTTAAACTCATCTCCATAAAAGATCTTATAGAATACCGCTTGAGAACGGATTCTTTGATCGAGGAGATCGTAAGAGTGGAAATGCCCACCCTATATGGCGATTTTAAACTGGTCGCTTTTAGCGAAAAGAATACGCCTAATGAGCACCTCGCATTGATAAAGGGGGAATGGGAAAAGGACGAGCCTATTATGGTGAGGGTGCATTCCTCCTGTTTTACCGGCGATATACTGGGTTCGCTGCGATGCGATTGCGGCGAGCAGCTGCACGCCGCTATGCAGATGGTGGAGAAAGAGGGCAAGGGCGCGATCCTCTACATGAACCAGGAGGGGCGCGGTATCGGGCTGCTCAATAAATTGAAAGCCTATAAGCTGCAGGAGAATGGCATGGACACCGTGGAAGCCAACCTGCACCTGGGTTTTCCGATGGATAAGCGGGACTATGGCATCGGGGCGCAGATCCTTCGTCATTTAGGCATTACCAAGCTCCGGCTGATCAGCAATAACCCCAAAAAACGCGCGGGCCTGCTGGGATATGGCATTGAGATCGTAGACGCTATTCCCATCGAAGTGGCCCCCAATCCGCATAATGAAAAATACCTTCAGACAAAGCGGGATAAGCTGGGGCATAATATCCTGAAAAAATAGGGGTTACCGGTCTTCCTCTTTTTTGTTTTTTTTCAGCTCTTCGATCTTGTCGAACTCGCGGCGATAGCTGATGCTTGCGCCCGAACGGTTCTGGCGGCCGCTTGCGCCCGAAAGAAAACTATAGGAGTCGCGGTAGAAAAAGTTGAGCGAAAGTTTCCCATCGGGAGTTATTTTCCATTCGGCATTGATATCCGGCAGAAAGGGGAGGTTTTTAGACGCGTTCACCTGCGCGGCGCTCAGTCCGAAATCCATCGCGCTCCCGAACGTGAACGTGATCCTTTCGTTGAAGAGGCTTTTGCCAACGGAAAGGTTCAGGTTGGTGCGATCGATCGTAAAAGGATTCCGGTTAAGGTTTTCTATAAAGTTCGTGCCGCTGTACCACTGAGCGTTAAAATTCACCTGGATACTTTTATCGTTGAATACGCGCTGGAAGACGTTGGAGAACTGTTTGCTCAGGGTATTGGACAATACCCCGGAGATGCTTCCAACAACGATCCCCTCAAAAGCGGAGTTGGCCAGTCCGCTTTGATTGGTAGAGGTAGATATGGGCCCGAAGCTGTTAAATACCAGTAGAAAGGCGACCTGCTTGTTCAGTTCGTTTTCATCTTTCTGTATCCTGGTCAGCAGGAACTGAAGATCATGGTCGTTTTTCATAGGACTGTTCTGGGGCAGTTCGATCTGGAATTTAATTGCCGGAGAAGACAGTTGTTCGGTAAGATTGGCCACGACCAATACCTTTCCCCGGTATCTGCGAATATCATTATTGATAGACATCAACGCGCTCAATGCTTCTATGTCAAGGTCGCTGAAACGCACGTTCTCCGCCTCGTATTCCGCTTCGATATTGATGGTAGCGTCATTAGGGTCGCCGGTCCATTGGATATAATTCCCCACATTTTCCCGGAGCTTAAAAGGCTTTTTGAGAAGGGATTCAAAGTTGAAATTATAATTCCCCCGGTCAATATCATACCTGCCTGCAATGGTGAAACTGCCGTCGGTAGCGGCGTGCATTTTAAGGTTCCCTCTTCCGGTGGCCTGGATGATATCGCCGGTAAGCTCGTCGAGGATCACATATACATTGGCGTAGTTGTTGGCCGTGACGTCGAGGTTAACGGAGAGATTGCTTTCGGCGCTTTTCCTGGCCGACTGCATCTCCTTTCCATACACTTTCCATTCAATGAAATCGGCCATGCCGCTTTCTTTTCCGCTTTTCATGTTAATGAATAAGGAAGAGCTGTCCGCCGGCGCCGCTTCAATATTCATTTGCATATTGTCGAGAGGCCCCTTGAAAGACATGTTTGCCTGGGCGACGACATTGCCGTAATAGGCATCTCCGCCGGCGCTGCCGGTCGATAATACCTGTATCTTATTAGAGTGCATGGTAAAATCGAACGAAAGGCTGTCGAATCCCCGGTGATACAGCAAGGACTTTGTGATAACGGCCTTATTGTTGTGTTCGTCCAGCGCATTGATGACGCCAAAGTCGATCCTGTCGTTCAGCAGCGATACATTTGCTTCGGGGATCTTATACAATACATTGGTGAATTTTACCCTTAGGGCGCCGTTCTTCAGCCTGATCTTACCGATATAGTCCAGGTCGCCCGGCGGTCCCACAATACGCAGGCTGCCGGTAGCCAATCCGCTTACATCGCTGAAGACTCCTGAAAGATATTGTTCGAGCAGGTTGATCCTGGTATCTTCCAGCGTTGCGGTCATGTCCAGGTTTTCCTGTCTGACGCTATCCGCCTGCTGGTATAAGCCTGCGAGGATAAAATCATATAGCTCGTTCTCTGATACCGCTTTAAAATTCACCTGCCGGTTCTCGTGATCGTAATAGGCGTTCAGGTCCAGTTTGCCGATAGAGTCATTGTCGAGTCGAAACAACTCCGCATTAGCGTCTGCGTCTATCAGCAGCTTGCCAAAAGGATCTATGATCTGGACGGAGCCGGTCAGCAGCCCTTCGAGCCGGTTTGATTTTACGATATAGGGAGTAAAATCGCCAATATTGATCTTTTTCAGGTCGATCAGGAGATCATGACTGTTAGGAACAGCCGATGGCGAGGAGGAGATGCGTATTTCCTGCAAACCATTATGGATATTAATAGCGTTGGCCAGAATATGATCTTCTGTGATCTCCAGCGCTCCGTCTTTGTCGATATGCCAGCTTTTGCCATTAAGGTCGAAAAAGGATTCCAGGAACCTGATGCGCGCCCCCCTGGGGAGGGTCTGCACTTTGGCGGCGATATTGGCAGAACTCAGCGTTTGGTTGGCGCTGGTAGTGATATCTACGATGGAATTGTCATTTGCCGAGCTGATCCTGATAACGGTGGAAGGGAAATGGAGGCTGTCATTAATATAGATGTTGGAGATATTGTTTTGGATCGTCAGGCTGTCTATATCGCCCGCAGCTTTCAGGTTAAAATCGTAAAAGGAAACATTTTTATACGTGAACTGGGGGATCTCGGTGTTCAGGTCAAGCAGGTTTCCGCGGGTATTGATACGTCCTGTAAGCGCGCTGTAGTTAAAGCCGCTCAGGTGCGGCGTAATAAGGTTGATATAATCCTCCACGTTCTTAGTCGTGATCACAAAACTGAAGTTTTCATTGTTCAGTTTCTTTTTCGAGGGATTGACATAGGCAGGGTAATACCTGTTCAGAAAGGTCTGGAAAGCGGCGGGAAGGTCAAGAATAGAAAACTCTCCCGCAAGAACCGCGTCAAACTCATTGCTGACGGCAGTGATCACTTTATTGCTGTCGAGGATCTTGGATTCGATGTATAAAGAATCAAAGGATATCCTCTTGCTGTTTTTAAAAAGAGAAGCTTCATAGATCCGCGCCGTTCCGAGGAAATTGTCAATATTATTGCCTTTGAAGTTGATATGGAATTTTCCTTCAAATTCGAGGCTGTCGTGAAGCAGGTTCATTTTTTTGAGATCGGCATGGGCAACGACGGCGTCAAAATTAAATTCAGGGATATCCTGGCTGAAATCGATCAGCCCGTTCAGGGTGGCCAGCAGATTGCTGTCGGCGGAGATCAGTTCGCCGTTGAACAATCTTTTCGAGACATCTCCTTTAACGGTAATATGACGATAAGGGTAACTATTGAACTCGAGAAGATCGATATTGCCGTCTAGCGCGGCGCTGATGTTGGAAACGTCAAGGCCTTTTCCATTCACGTTCCCCTGGAATACCATTTTTCCCAGGTTTTGATTGCCGATAAGCGGACCTAGCACGAACCCGTTTGATTTAATACTGCCGGAATACAGGGCCGGCTGGTTGTCGGGCAGCTTCATGTTCAGGTCGGTCGTCACGGTCCCTAATTTGGTTTCCAGGGAGCCGTAAGTAACAAAGTCGCTAAAAAAACCGGTGAAATTGCCCCTGAATTTCAGGTATTCCAATACGTCCAGCCGAGGCTGGCGAATATCTTTTATCTGGGGGACAATGGTTTTTGCGTCTGCATAATTGGTCACGAAGTTTTCCGCCTCAAAATCGATATAGGTTTTATGGATATAGGGAAGTCCCGCCAGGCTGAGGTTCCCTTTCAGGTAGGTATCGTTTCCCGCTTGTACCGTCAGGTCTCTTCCCTTCAGGTTGTCGATGCTTCCGTTTACGGTTCCCTTGATCTGAATGCTTTTTTTCCAATGCTGAAGTTCGGGAGCGAAATAGGCGATATCATCGCTATGGACGATGGTATTATCAAAATTTGCTTCCATTCTCACCTTCGAGATAAAGTCCTGCATATTGTCGAAGGTGGAATAGCGCATGGCGAAGAAATCATGCAGGCGGCTGCGGTTGGTGCGAAGGTCGAGCTGGGAAAACTCCATTGCTTCGGGATGCATTTTCACCTGGGCAAAAAGTTGCTTCACCTGTATGCCGCTTCTTTCCTTGGCGCTTAAGGATATGGAGGCAAGAATGGAATCCCTGACCAGCCGGCAATCTTTGAAGCTTGCCGTAATGGCTGAAAACAGGATATGCTGTCCGTCAAAATACGGATAAGGCGTTCTGCCGTCCTGCACATCGGTACGGAATACCCCGTCGGCAATGTCGAGGAAATGGATCGTTATATCCCATTCCCCGGTATTCCATCGCAGGCGTTGGGGATCGTTAACAAAGGTTTCCTCTTCTTCGTCCTCGGCGGCGGGAGGCCGTATTCTCTTGCCGTCATAGTTAAAAATGCTAAAAGAAGGCCTCACGAGGTCGACGGATCGCAGGCGAATGACGCGCGAATTAATATCAACGGATTCGGCGTCTACATTCAGGGAGCCGATAACCGCCGTAAGGTCTTCGCCCCTCCATTCGTCGCGCTGTACGATACGAATGTTTTTCAGGTCCAGCGTACGGATGTTCAGGTCAATATTTTTCTTTTTCGAGGCAGGCGAGGGAGGGCCGCTGAAATAGTCTGCTATAAAACGATAGTTCCATATAGAATCCGACCTGTTTAGGTTAATGTAGGCGTCTTCGAGGCGGATGTATTTCAGTTCGATCTTTTCTTTGAAAAAGAACCAATCGGTAATGTTCAGCCTTACGAGGCCGGCATATAAAAGGGTATCGTTCTTTTGATCTTTTATAAGCGTTCCCTCAAGCAGCATACTGTTGAACAACGCGAAATTGACATGCCTGATCGTTACCGGCGTTCCCAGGTCGGAGGACAGGATATGGGTAACCTGGCGAACCAGTAAATTCTGTACCGGCGCAGTCTGTATAAGCAACCATACGGATATAATGAAGCCAATCAACAGCAGCAGCAGCGTCCGGGATATTTTCCAGAATTTTCTCAGTTTGAATAGATTGATGCAAAATTAACCAATAGACATTGATGAGCAAATTCAATACCATTTGATGGTAAATAAAACCTAATCTCCATAAAATGCGGAATGCTCTTCAAACGTCAAAATGAAAAAGGATGTTGCGGAAAGCGCAAAAAAGG
>JAEUVR010000430.1 GCA_016786785.1 Chitinophagaceae bacterium | reverse complement strand
CCTGCAAATTAAGACGGCTTCCCGGAAATTCACGCGTTATCGTCTTTTACTTTAATTTCGCGGCATGACAAATGAAAAAGCGGTAGCTGAAAAACTGCTACAGGTGAGCGCCGTTAGCCTGAATACCCGGAAACATTATACATGGGCCTCCGGATGGAAGAGCCCCATTTACTGCGATAACCGCAGGATCTTATCCTTTACGCATGTCCGTGAGTTCATCAAATCGGAGATGTGCAACCTGATATTTGATCGTTTTCCGGATGTTTCCCTGGTGGCCGGCGTGTCCACTGCGGGCATTGCCTGGGGCGCGATGGCTGCCGATCAGTTAAAGCTTCCCTTTGTCTATGTCCGTCCCAAACCCAAGGAGCATGGGCTCGGCAATCAGATCGAAGGGTATTATGAGAAAGGGCAGAAGACCGTCGTGATAGAAGATCTTATCTCCACCGGTAAGAGCAGTTTAAAGGTAGTGGAAGCGCTTCGGGATGGCGGATTGGAGGTGGCTGGGATGGTTTCTATCTTCACCTATTCCTTTCCCGAGGCTGTCGAGGCATTTGCCAAGGCCTCGGTAACCTATTATTCCTTAACGAATTATCCCACGCTTATCCAGCTGGCGCTGGAAAAAGGGATCGTCAATCCCGACCAGGAAACCATTTTGTTAAATTGGAAGAACAATCCTTCCGCCTGGAAAGGATTTGATTAATTTTGGCGGAAGCAGGCGGGTGGAAACGCATAGTATAAGTTTTATTGCGCCGCCGGCAGGGGTCCTTTGCAGGAAGGGTTGTCCATTACATGTTAAGTATTTATTGAGACCAATAAAAAAAATTAAACGCGAAGTAAATAACATATATATGAAAAAACTACTCCTGTTTGCCGTAATCATAAGCGGCTTTTGTTTAACCGGCTTTAGCCAGGCAAAAAAGAAAGGCGTTCAGACTGTTACTATTCTAACGCCTACGGTACAGTGCGAAAGCTGTAAAAACCGCATTGAAAAATACCTGGGCCGCGAAGAAGGCGTGCAGAAAGTAAATGTGGATTATAAGCATGGCAAGACCAAGGTTAGCTATGTTGCCGAGCGGACAAATATAGAAAACATCAAGACGGCCATTGCCAATGTCGGTTATGACGCCGATGATATTGCCGCCAACAAGGAATCGTACGACAAGCTGCCCAACTGTTGCAAGAAGCCTGAAGACGGCGGGGGTATGGGGCATTAACATTAATTACAGATCGAACTATCGCTGTTCTGTTCACAGAGCAGAGGAAAGTCCGGACAGCATAGAGCAGCGCGCCGGTTAACGGCCGGGTCCCGTTTACGGGAACAGATAGCGCCACAGAAAATTACAGCCTTCATCCGTCGTTGTTCATATCTCCGCGTTATGGACGAGGGCGGACCAGTCCTTGTAAGAAGGTATGGCGGTTTTTAGGAAGAGGGGGATTTCTTTAGGGATATTCCTGTCGATCCTGGGATCGTTTAACTATCTACGGGGAGGGTGATGGTGAAAATGTGAGGTAAGAGCTCACAGCGCTGTGCAGTAATGTACAGCGGGGGCAAGCCTCGCGCGCTGAAATGCCATGTATGCCAGTCTTTGAGGGCTGCTCGCCCGATCCTCCGGGAAGATTGGCGGGTAGGCAGATAGATCCCGTTAGTAATGGCGGGGCCAGATAAATGATAGTTTAGAAACAGAATCCGGCTTACGAGTTTGTAATTTTTTATCG
>JAEUVR010000397.1 GCA_016786785.1 Chitinophagaceae bacterium | reverse complement strand
AAAATATTTTATCTGGGAGGGCATGCGGGCCATTGATTACCTGCTCTCCCGTAAAGAAGTGGATCCCGAAAGAATAGGCGTAACCGGCTTCTCCGGCGGCGGCACCGTCACTTCTTATATTGCCGCCATCGACGACCGGGTTAAGGTGGCCGTACCCTGTAGCTGGGCTACCGTTTCACAGAGACAGCTACAAACCAAGGCCAACCAGGACGCGGAGACTGTGTTTATCCATGGCCTGGCAAAGGGCATTAGTTTTGAGGACCTACTGGAGGTCAGGGCGCCCAAGCCCACGCTGATGTGCTTTGTCTCCCGCGATCAATACCTGAGCTTACAGGGCGCGCGTGAAGCATACGGGGAAGCCAAAAAGATTTACCGAAGCTTTGGGAAAGAAGAGAACCTGCAATTGTGCGAGGACGATTCCAAACACTGGATGACCCCGAAAATAAGGCAGGCGATCTATGCTTTTTTTATGCGGCATTTTAATATTCCCGGAAGCTCCGATGAAGAAAGGCTTGATATACTATCCGAGAAGGAATTAAAAGCCTTAAATGTTACCTCCACCGGGCAGATATCCACCTCCCTGGGCGGAGAGCTGATCGCAGATCTGAATATCAAAGCGGCCGCAAAACTGGCCGACCGTCTTGATCAGTCCAGGAAAAACATTCCGGATCATCTCAAAAAAATAAACGGGAAAGCGCGGGAACTGTCGGGGTACCGGGCTCCGAAAACCCAAAACGAAGAAGCGTTTATCAATGGACGTTACCAGCGGCAAGGGTATACCGTGGGCAAATACGCTATTCCGGGAGAGGAAGGCTATGTGATCCCGATCCTGCTGTTCATGCCTGACGACGAAACGCAGAAACATCCCGCCATCGTATATGTTCATTCCGAAGGAAAGGCGCAGGAGGCGAAGCCCGGAGGCGAAATAGAACGGTTGGTAAAGCAGGGATATATCGTTGCCGCTACGGATGTGCTGGGGATAGGAGAAACCAGAAATACCGCAACGCGCCCGCTGGCCGCAGGATACAATGCTTTATTGATCGGCAGGAGCATAGTAGGCATACAAGCCGGGGATATTGTCAGGACCGTCAACTATCTGAAAACATTAAAGCAGACCGACACGACAAAGATAGGCGGCATTGCGCTGAACGACATGTGCCTGCCTATGCTGCATGCGGCGGCGTTTCAACCGTCGCTTCGCAGCATTACGCTGATCAGTCCGCTTATTTCCTATCGCGCCGTCGCGCTGTCGCGCTTCCACAATACAGGCGTTATCAAACGCGCGCAGGGAAACACGCATTATCCCAGCGAAATAGAATTTTCCTGGGGCATAGCCAATGTGTTGAGCGGGTATGATCTCCCCGATCTTGCGGCAAGCCTTGCTCCCAGGAAGCTAACCTATATAGATATCAGGGACCAGGCGCTTGAGCCGGCGTCAGCGGAACTGATCGACAGGGAATTGGCTTTTCCCCGGGCGGCGTATAGCTTCCGAAAGGCCCCGGGTAACCTGAGAGCGCTGAAGGGCCCGCAACGCATAGAAGATGTCGTGCAGTGGAATTTTGAATAATGATATTAGACCGGTAAATACATTACAATCATCATAAAAACAGATCTTTATTTAAATTTGAATCAGCATTATGAAAAAAGTTGAAGCGGCTTATCAGCAATTATTGCAGCCTTCGGACGAACTGGTTGAGGACATTGCCAAATTAAAAGGGGATATCCTTATTCTCGGCGTGGGCGGCAAAATGGGGCCTGCAATGGCCAGACTCGCTAAACAAGCGATCGACAAAGCAGGCGTAAAGAAAAAAGTGATCGGCGCCGCCCGTTTTTCGGAGTCGGGTCTTAAAGAAGAGCTTAACCGGGAAGGCATCGAAACCATCTCCGCCGACCTGCTTGATGAAGCGCAGTTAGGCGCGCTCCCCGATGTAGAGAATGTGCTTTACCTGGCAGGATTAAAGTTCGGCACTTCCACCAACGCATCCTTAACCTGGGCCATGAACGCCTACTTACCGGGCCGGGTAGCCGAAAAATACAAAAACTCCCGTATCGTCGTATTTTCTTCCGGGAACGTCTATCCTATGTCGCCCGTATATTATGGTGGATCGGTGGAAGAAAACGCCGCCGAACCCTTTGGTGAATATGCGCAGTCCTGTTTGGGAAGAGAGCGCATGTTTCAACACTTCTCTGGAAAATACAATACGCCCATTCTTATTTATCG
>JAEUVR010000346.1 GCA_016786785.1 Chitinophagaceae bacterium | reverse complement strand
CTTACAGGGTTTTTTTCCGGCAGGTAATCATGCGTGGTCAGCTCCTGCTTTTTGCGGAAATCATAATGACTGATAGCGGTTTTCGACAATATCTTTTCGGCGGAATTGATAAAATAGGCCGGTAGCTTTTCTTCGCAAAGTTCTACAAGATGGGTGGTGTTGGAAGAGTTATATCCGCCGGCGATAATGGCAAAGTCGGCAGGCGTGTCCAACAGCGCGATCACGGCCGATTGGTTGTCGTTCGTCGCATAACACAAGGTATCCCTCGTGTCTGCAAAACGCTCCCCGATATTTTTATCCGATAAGCCATAATGGTCTTTCATCGCCTGCTTCAGAAAATCGGCGATGGCCTGCGTGTCCGTGGCCAGCTGCGTGGTCTGGTTCACCACGCCGATCCGCCGAAGGTCTTTGTTTGCGTCAAACCCTTCCGAATACCTGCCCTTGAACGTTTCATAAAACCGCTCGGGCGCTTCGGCGCCGGTTATATAACGGGATAGAAGAACCGCTTCTTCCATATCATTGATCACCACCGAGGGCGCATTGGAGGAGGCGTGCGAAAAAGTGGCCCTGGTCTCTTCATGTTTGGGTTTGCCGTGTATGACAATGCTGTATCCCTTATTGGCTATTTGCTGGCTGCGGTTCCATACTTTTTCTACAAAGGGGCAGGTGGTATTGTATTTTTCAATAGGGATCCCTCTTTCCCTTAGTTGGCTTTCCATTTGAAGCGTGGCGCCAAAAGCGGGGATCAGCACAATATCGTCGGCCTTGAGTTCGCTCAGCGGGATCAGCTCCCTTCCTCCCGTATCCTGCAAAAAACGGACGCCCCTGGAAAGCAGGTCGGCGTTTACCTGGGGATTATGGATCATCTCGCTCAACAAAAAAATGCGTTTGTCCGAATGCGCTTCAATGGTTCTGAAAGAGATCTCAATAGCGTTCTCTACCCCGTAGCAGAAACCAAAATGGCGCGCAAGGTAGATCTGCAGCGGGCCCAGGTCGAGCAGGGTAGGGCTCGGATCCTTTTTGAGCTTGTCCTGGAGTTTGCGCGATTCCTTTATCCTGCCTACAAGCGAACTTCTATAGGTTATGGGAACATTGAAGGTTTTCATACCGTATGCAAAGGTACGGCGCCTGCCGTTATTTGCTAACCTGTCTTTTAATGGGTAGCGACCCGGTTTCAGCCTTAACGCTTTATGGACAGCAGATAGAAATTCAAAATGAGGGCCTGTTTTTTCTTTGCCGCAGACCCGCTTAATCAACGCTACCACGCTGCGGGGACAGAAATTTAAATACGTCTCTTTTTTTCTTTCAGTTGCAACCCGTTCCGCATTGTTGCGCAAGCGAAAAGTTAAATTGTACCGCGCCTTCTTTCCCGATCATCTGAGAAAACAGTTTATGGGGCAAGCCATAAAGCGTTATATTGGGGCGCATGCAAGGGTTCGCGTAAATAAAAATAATGACCTATGGGAAGAAGGTTTAAGACGGTGGAATGGGCGTATAATGCCTCTTTTTATGAGGTCAACGCCAGGCAATACACGCCTGAGGGGACTTTTAAAGCTTTTGCGGAGAGTTTGCCCCGGCTGCGGGATATGGGCGTCGACGTGTTATGGTTTATGCCCATTACGCCCATCGGGCAGGAAAAAAGACTGGGCTCCCTGGGCAGTTATTATGCCTGCTCCGACTATATGGCAGTGAATCCTGAGTTTGGCTCTCTATCCGATTTTAAGCGGCTGGTAGATAAAGCCCATCGGCAAGGGCTTAAAGTGATCATCGACTGGGTGGCCAATCATACGGCCTGGGATCATGTGTGGACCAAAACCAATCCCGGCTACTATAAAAAGAACAGCGCCGGGAGTTTTTATGATAACAACGGGTGGAACGATGTGATCGACCTGAACTATTACGATCATGCGATGCGGGAATCCATGATACAGGCCATGAGCTTCTGGGTGAAAGAAACAGGGATAGACGGGTTCAGGTGCGATATGGCCCATCTTGTTCCGCTCGATTTCTGGCGGCAGGCAAGAATGCGGCTCGACGCGATAAAACCCCTGTTCTGGCTCGCGGAGACCGAACACATCAATTACCATGAGGTATTCGATTGCGGTTATGCCTGGAACTGGATGCATCAATCGGAAAAGTTTGTTAAGGGCCAGATAGGCATTGAAGCGCTCCGTCATACCCTGCAGGACTATGCGCAACAATCGGTCTCCTCCCGTTTCGCCTACCTGTTCTTTACCAGCAACCACGATGAGAATAGCTGGAACGGAACTGAATCCGAAAAATATGGCCCGGCGGATCTTTGCTTTGCGACGCTGGCCTGCACCTGGAATGGTTATCCCCTTGTCTACAGCGGGCAGGAACTGCCCAATCACAAAAGACTTAAATTTTTTGATAAGGATACGATCGAATGGACGGGCAAGTGTGAGCGACATGATTTTTATAAGGCGCTGCTGCAGCTTCGCGCCCGCCACCCGGCATTAAGCGCTGATCCGGATATTTCGCAGACCGTTTTATTGACTGCCGGAGGAGGAAATATGCCGGTAATCCAGTATCTCCGGGCGGCGGGAGAAAAACAGGTTCTGGTATCTCTGAATTTATCGGATGCGCCGCAAAGCTTGCAGTTGGAGACAGGCCATGTATCGGGGACTTATAAAAATATATTTACGGGAGAAGAAATTGTTCTTTCTGCCTCTCAAAATATCTTGCTGGAACCCTGGGGGTATAGCGTATTGGAGAAATAAAAGGTGAGATCGAATAAAACTATTTTTTTTCTAAAATCTTCTTTAGCCCTCTTTTAACGCTTTTGCTGTTTAATAGACAGGCGATCAGATTTTCATATTCTTCTTTTAATAATTTTCCAATAATATCAAAATCGACGCCTTCAATACCGTATACGGATTGAAGTATTGCTATATCATAGTCGTCTACTTCATTTCCATAAATAAAAGTATGCAACTCGAAACCGAATCCATTATCTGTAATTACCCTTTTCGGCTCGAATAAGTAACAATTGAAGCATCTTTCGTCATCATTTATGCATCCATGTAACTTATGTAAAAAGGAAGGTACTTTATCTACTTTTGTGGGTAAAGTTGCAATAATTACATTATTGTCAACATTCTTTAAAACGATGAAAAATTTGTTTTTAGACTTGTTTCCATTTTTAAAATAAAATGGACTGAAGTATATGATGTTGCCTTCAATGAACAATTTACTTGAATTTCAATTTTTTTTTGAACTCCAGGTTTTCAAGCGAACTTTCATATCTTTCTTTAAGAACATTATCGTCTTCAAACAAGAGAAGAAAATCTATAGTATGATCTGTGTAGGAAAGTTTTTTGTTTTTCAATTGTTCATATACCCCATTCTTAATTGCTGATTTTTGCCATAAAGAATTTTCATTGTGAGTATAATCGACCAAGTCTTTTGCTGTCTTATTTTTCGCAAATTTGATAATATCATCCATTAATGAGATATCATTGTCGCTAAATTCATCATCGGAAAAATCTTTTGCAGCCTCATAGATATTGGCGTCATGCTTATTTCTCTTAATATAGTCTTTTAGAAGTTCCAGTTCTTCGGATAAATCGATAAAAACTTCTTTTAAAACTGGCCCATGTTGCCATAAATAGTAATCAAATCCCAAAAAAGGATATCCATATTTCTTAATAGATGATTCATCTAATAGAAACAGCAACTTCAAAATTTTTGTTTTGTTAAACTCTCCCACACGTGAAGAAAGATAAATAAGAGTATTTCCTAATTTATCAACTTGTTGTTTTGTGAGTGTAGCAGGCATATTAAGCTTCGATTTAATCAAGTAAATCAGAACACTGCAAATCAAATGCTAAATAATTTAGCTAAGGTAGTAGATTTTGTCAAATTATACAAACTTTCTTAAAAATCTCGCCTATTTGGTCTTGCGTTGTATATAAGTTTTCTGTTTTATATCTATCGAATAAAAATCGGCTGTATCAAAACAGATACAGCCGATTTTATTAATACGTATCGACAACCTCTGTTAGAGGCGGGAACGTTTATTATTTTGCGTTATCCAGGTTGATCATAAAATTATAGACGCCTTCGTATCCGGGATAAATGCCTTCCACCTTAATGCTTCCTGTCGCGTTCTGCAGGATCTTGCGGAAATCTTCCACGGATTCTACTTTTTCGTTATTGGCTTTAAGGATAACAAAACCTTCCTGCACCCTTACCTTGCTCAGCAATCCCTTGGAGCCGATGGATTTGATCTCTACGCCGCCGCTCACGCCATATTCTTTTGCGCGGTCTTTGGAAAGCGTTTGAAATTCGGCGCCAAGTTTATCCAGCACGGACGATTTGACCACGTCCATCGTGCCTACGTTGTTGCGAAGCGTAACATTGGTCTTGTATTCCTTGCCATCGCGTTTATAGGTAACGTTTATCTTATCGCCAGGGCGGTAAGTGGCGATCTGGCCCACCATTTCTGCGCCGCTGGTAATGGGCGCATTGTTGATATGGGTAATGATATCCCCTTTCTTAATACCCGAAGCATAGGCGGCGCCATCCTTCGACGCATCCAGCACGTACACGCCCTGGTATTCGCCCGTAATGCCATGTTCTTTTTTAACGTCGTCGCTCAGGCTTTCATTCAGGTACTGAATGCCAAGATAAGCTCTCTGCACGGTTCCGAATTTCATCATGTCGGCAATGATCTTTTTTACGATATTGACCGGTATGGTAAAGGAGTACCCGGCATAGGCGCCTGTGGGAGAAGCAATGGCGGAATTAATGCCGATCAGCTTGCCATCGGTATTCACCAGCGGTCCGCCGCTGTTTCCGGGGTTGACCGCCGCATCTGTCTGCAGGAAGGATTCAACAGGCGTGCTGCTTTGCCTGCGGTTGATCTCCAACGTTCTTCCCTTGGCGCTGATGATGCCTGCGGTAACGGTCGCTTCGAGGTTGAGCGGATATCCCAGGGCCAGTACCCACTGACCTACTTTTACCTCGTCAGAGTTTCCATATACCAGGAATGGCAATCCCTTTGCGTCGATCTTTAACACGGCAAGATCGCTGCTCGGATCGGCCCCTACCAGCGTAGCTTTAAACGACCTTCTGTTGCTGAGGGTCACCGTGATCTCGTCGGCTCCGTCGATCACATGATTGTTGGTCACGATATAGCCGTCTTCGCTAATGATCGCTCCGGAACCCGAAGCCATCTGCGGTAAGGAACGGGAGCGGTCGCCGAACAGGTCGTCCAGGTCAAACAGATCGCCAAAAGGGCTTCTCCTGGGCAGGTTGTTGCTTACTGTTCTGGCGGCTTTTGTTTTAATATGTACGGTAGCGGGAATCGCGGCGGCTGCAGCCGGCGTAAAATCTATAGATGCATTGAGGCCCGCTACGCCGTCAAACCCGGCATAATTAGCGGGAACCTTTCCGGAATCAAGAGTTCTTGATTGCGGATAAATATAAGCGCTGTCTTTATTAAAATGATTAAACCCCCACAATGTTGCCAATGTAGTGGATGCGCTTAACGCAATAACGGCAAGTGTGCTTTTGAATTTCATATTCTTCTCAATTTGTAATGATGTGTTGTCAAAATATATGCCTGTTCAACAAATAAACGATGACAGATCGGTTTCTGCTGCGCGCTTAACGGAGTTTAACAATTAATTTACTAAAGTCTTCGTACTTCATACAAATTTAGTCCCAATTGCTAATAATTTAAAAATTTACTCCTGTCAATTTCGGCGGAGAACTTGACAAAATTTCATAACTCCAGCAGAAATTGCAGGGTGTCTGTCTTATCTGCATAGTCGTTCAACCGGGGAAGCTGCGCTTCTCCAAATGGAAGCCCGTTCCTGCCTACTAAACATTGCAGGTCTGTATTTCCTTCAAGCGACTGCTCTACTGTTCGGGCATCTTCATAAAACTCGTAATGCAACTGGCTGATAGGGGAGAACAACGACTGGTTTTCCTGTAGCAGGATAGAGCCATTGGTCATATAATACATCTTGTTAACGATAAGGATAGCCAACTGGTAATCGTAATTGTTCTTGTACTTATGATGTTCGGCAAGCCGGTCGTATTTTTTGAAAGCTTCCAGCAATGGAAGGAAATCATAGCCGGCAGGAACATATATCTTGGTGATGTTCCTGCAGCCCAGCCCGAAATACAAATACACATCGTCGGCCAGGCGTTCCAGTTCTTCCCTGGTTTCATTGCCGGTAAGGATGGCCGCCGAACTGCGGTTACGCCGGATGATATGCGGGTACTTACTGAAATAGTAATCGAAATACCTCCCCGAATTGTTGCTTCCCACGGCGATATAGGCATCGCAATCCTTTAGCATCTCCGCTATGGCAATGGGCTGGTCTGCCGCGCCTTCCCAGCCTGAAAGCGTCCTGGCCAGGTGCGTGATCAGGGCCGCATCTTTGGAAGAGGGTTTGATGGTTTGACGATGACCCGTAATAAATGCGCAGAGAAAATCATGGAAACCGGCAAGCGGAATATTTCCCGCCATCACGATGCCGATATTTTTGGGGGAAGGATTGTTTTCCGGCAGGTTGTAGCGGCTTATCCAGGCAGCCAATGGTTCGGGCGATAAAAATGCGTTAGCTATATGGTTTAGCTGGAAGTCTATGAATTCAGGGATAAACCAGGGGTTCTCAGCGTATGCGCTTTGCTTTGCTTTATCCAGCGCTGGACCGTTTGCCAATATATATTCTCCCAGCCGGCGCAATAAAACAAGTCGTTGTTGTAAGTTCATTCCGTCTTATATTTGTAAACAAAATTAACCGGAATCATTTCACAAAAATCCGAGATTTATCATGGCTATAAAAATAACAGATGAATGCATCAATTGCGGCGCCTGCGAACCAGAGTGCCCCAATAATGCCATCTATGAAGGCGGAGTGGAATGGGCAATTGCCGATGGTACGACGGTCAAAGGAATGTACACGCTTATGGACGGATCGGTTATTCCTGTCGACCAGCGCAATGAGCCTATTGCAATAGACACTTATTATATCGTTCCCAATAAATGCACAGAATGCCAGGGGTTTCATGAAGAACCGCAATGCGCCGCCGTTTGCCCGGTGGACTGCTGCGTGCCGGATGAGATGTATGTTGAAACCGTAGAAGGGCTCCTGCTTAAAAAGGATAAACTGCACATTTGATAGCGGAATGATACCATGAAAAGGCAGCATGTAAAACCATATCTATATTTTTTACATGCCGCCTTTTTGTTTTTGTAAGGCCTTCATGGCGTATTTACTGATCGTTATTAGTATTGTAAAACCAACTTCATTATCGTAAACAATTTTAAACAATGGGTCTTAAACCAGTTATTGCCTTAGTTACAGGCGGTTATTCTTCAGAAGCGGAAATATCTTACAAAAGCGCCATCACCATAGATAAGCATCTCGACAGGGACAAATATGAAGTGTACAAGATCGACATGACTCCTTCGGGTTGGTTTTATGAACATCATTCCGAAAAGGCGTCCGTAAACAAAGACGATTTTTCGCTTACGGTTTCAGGAAACAAAATAGTATTTGACGCCGTGTTTATCGGGATCCATGGCACGCCGGGAGAAGATGGAAAGCTGCAGGGCTACCTCGACCTGATGAACATCCCTTATACTTCCTGCGATGCCGCTACCTCTGCCCTTACCTTCAACAAACGCTATACGGTTGCCGTCGCCGCTTTTTCGGGCATCAATACCGCCCGTTCCATGCATCTTTTCAGCCACTCCCCCGTAGAGGCAAAAGAGATTGCCGCAAAGCTTAGCTTCCCGGTTTTTGTTAAACCCAATAACGGCGGATCAAGCATTGGCATGAGCAAGGTGAATAAGGTGGAAGACCTTCCTGCCGCGCTGGATAAAGCTTTTAAGGAAGATACCCAGATATTGGTAGAAGAATTTATTTCAGGAAGGGAATTTACGGTAGGCGTATTCAAATCGACTTCCGGTATCACGGTGTTGCCGATTACCGAAGTGGTTACCGCCAACGAATTTTTCGATTTTGAAGCGAAATATAAAGGGTTAAGCAAGGAGATCACTCCGGCAGACCTGGAGCCGGAACAGGCGCAAAGTATTCAACTCACCGCCAAAAAAGTATTTGAGGCGTTTAACTGCCGGGGAATGGTGAGGATCGACTTTATCCTCAATGATTCCAGCAAGGAGCCCTATATGCTTGAGATCAACACGGTTCCCGGCCAAAGCGAGGCCAGCGTGATACCGCAGCAGGTGAAGGCAATGGGATGGAAACTATCTGATTTTTATACTTCGCTGATCGAAGACGCCTTGTCCAGGAAAGCCCATTGATAATCTATCATTTTAATTGTTTATTTGTGCTTATTATTAATTAAACCCGAATAGCCTTGTTTAAATTCATTACCGGTAAGCCGCTTTGGGTAAACATCCTATTCAGCATTGTATTGGTATTTGTCCTGCTTTTTGTATTCCTGCTTTCGCTCGACTATTTTACCATGCATGGGAAAACGCTGACCATTCCCACGGTCGCGGGCGTTTCCCTGTCTGAAGCGGAGAAAATATTGGAGGCGGAGGGTTTTGATATAGAGATCCAGGATTCCGTTTATTCCGATACGGCTTCGCCGCTGGCGGTGTTAAGGCAGTTCCCCGAAGCGGAATCGGTAGTGAAGCGGAACCGGACGGTTTATCTTACCATCAACCGGGCCGTGCCTCCCACGGTGGAAATGCCCAACCTTGAAGGTATGAGCTTTCGAACCGCGGAGATCGTGTTGAAGCAATATGGCCTGAAACTAAAAGATACTTCGTTCAGACCCGATTTTGCCAAAAATTCGGTGCTGGAGCAGCGGTATGACAATAAACGGATCAAGCCGGGCGAGAAGATCGCAATGGGCAGCGGGATCTCGCTGGTATTGGGCAGCGGTCTCGGCCAGGATGAATTTAATGTGCCGGATCTGTTTGCGCTGAGTTATTCGGAAGCGGTCCTGCTGCTGGAAACGACCGGCCTGAATATCGGCGCCATCGTGCCTGATAAGGATGTGCAGGATACGAACAATGCCTTTGTTTATCGGCAGAGCCCGGAAAGATTTACTTATGACTATAAGATAAACAGGATCCGGCAGGGGCAGGCGGTCGACCTTTGGCTGAGCGTTCAGCGACCCGTGAGAAAAACGGATAGCGCGGCGGTTCGTCAGTGATCCTGATTTTTTAACCAATCAACTTATTTATATGCAGAACATATCCGTGGAGGAAGTAAAATCGCGCCTCGCCGCCGGAGAAAAAATTAACCTGGTAGACGTGCGGGAGCCCGACGAACATGCGGCTTTCAATATCGGCGGCATATTGCTACCGCTGGGCAAAGTGCAGGGCATGCAACTGGAATCCATTGAAGCGCTGAAAGAAAAAGAAGTGATCGTCTATTGCCGCTCAGGCAAAAGAAGCCTGCAGGCCGGCCTTTTCCTGGAAGCGAACGGCTTCGGCAACGTCAAGAACCTCGAGGGCGGCATGCTTGCCTGGCAGGAGAATAGCTGAGGAGCTGTTCTCCCCTATCCTACAATGCAATATTCAGCGCCGCCATGAAATTCGTTCCGGCCATCGGGAAATAATAGTTTTCCGTGATCACCGATCCGCCATAGAGATAGCTAAAAGTATATCCATTAGGCTCGTATTTTTTATTTAGAATATTATTAGCCTGCACAGAGACCTGGACGGATTTAAAGAACTTTTGCGATAGCGTATATGAGAGCCTTGCATCCTGCACATAATAAGCATTAAGGCTCCGCGCCTTGTTGGAGGTATTGTCGAGGTACTGGCGACTGACATATTTCCCTATCAGGCTGATCTCCCCGTTTTTAAGCGGCCGTATATTTAATGCGGCGGAGCCGACAACGGCGGGAGAGAAAGCAATGTTTGAAGAAGTATAAAAATTGGTCTTCTGCCCGCCATTGTCATAGTCGTCATAATACTCCGTGAAATCTTTCACTTTATTAGCGCTGAATGCGGCATTGGCCAGCGCATCCATCCAGGCGGTTATCCTTGTCCTGGCCTGCAGCTCGATGCCTGCGCGGTAGCTGTCAGGGATATTGGTCCGGGTAGCGGCGCCTACGTCGTTTATTTTGCCGGTA
>JAEUVR010000311.1 GCA_016786785.1 Chitinophagaceae bacterium | reverse complement strand
GATCAAAGTGACATCTGTGTTCCCGGGCGCCGCTTATACGGGATCCTGGGAAAACAGCGGCATCCCGCGCGCCAGGTTTATGGAAGCGGCGGATATTGCCGAGATGATCTATAGCGCCGCCTTTCTTTCTCCCCAGGCCTGTGTGGAAGAAATCGTGATCCGGCCCCAGTTGGGAGATATCTGAGCGGACTGCAGACGGCCATTGTTTTCCCGCTCATCATAATAACGTCCATTTAACCCGCCGTTACGACCCTGGCCCGGCCGCAAGCTTTATATTTGTTGAATGGGGCGAAGAGCGGAATATGTCCAAACGCCCTATACGGCAAATATATATTTGTTACATACACGGGATGGTTTATGCAGGATATTTTATCCATATGGAAATTCAGCGGTAGAACGACTCCGGTCGTTAAGACTGCTCCTGTGTCTTTTGCCGCGTATGCAAAGCTTACTGGGTCATTCGTTGCTGCGGGATCATTGCATTATCTGGTTTTTTTATTGTTATTCGCGTATCCCTCGGAGGCGCAACGCCATTATTTTGAATATGATGATCGGGTAGAGAATAAGTCGGAGATCAAAAGCGGCGAAACAATGCAGGAAAAAGTAAAAAAAGATTTTTTCCTGAAGACAGAAGTTACCAAAACCGAGTGTTTTGTCGGCGAACCTATCATGGCGACTTTTAAAGCTTACTCTCGCCTGAACGCCAATTCAAGGGTTGTCAAACGCCCATCGCTGACGGGCTTCAGCGTCATGGAAATGGTAGACGGCTATAGCAATAATCCCGAAGTGGAGCTGGTCAATGGGAAATATTATTATGTGCATCTCATCCGCAAAGCGCTGCTGTCGCCGCTTCAGCCTGGAAATTTTACCCTTGAGGGCGCTGAGGTGGAGAGCATTATTCATTTTACCCGCGCTATCCACAGCGGATCGGCTATCAGCGGTCTGAGGGGTATTTTAAGGGGGTCAGGGAAAAACGAGGAGTATGAGAACCTGGACTACCACGTTAACCTGGAAACGCCCGTGGTAAGCATTACGGTTAACCCGTTGCCCACGGCAGGCCAGCCGTCGGATTTTTCCGGCGCCGTAGGTCATTTTACTGTTTCCGTAGGAATGCCGCAGAAAGAGGTTGCGCTGAATGATCCCGCAGTTGTCCGGTTCGTGGTTTCGGGAGCGGGAAACTTTCCATTGATTACAGAGCCGGTCATTTCCTGGCCCGCAGGATTAAAGGTATCTGCGCCGATGGTAAGGGAGGAGGTGAATAAATACAAATACCCCCTGACAGGCGCAAAAATTTTTGAATATACGCTGCAAACGTCGATAGCCGGGCAGTTTAGTATACCATCCCTGGGTTTTTCTTATTTTGATCCTGCTGAAGCGCTCTACAAGACCATTAATACAGCGCCGCTTTTGTATACGGTTGTTCCGCGAAACAAGAAGGAGGATGGCAGGGATGATAAAGATCCATTTGTTTTAAGATATAAACAGGGCGCGTCGTTGCGCTGGTACTGGCTGGGCGCTGTAGCGCTTCTGGTTATCGGCGGAGTAGCCTACTATCTGTTTAGATTGAGTCGTTCCCGTAACGCGGGTCAACGGAAGCCGGCAGCTTCAGATACAAGCCCCGCCGCTTCGGGGCATAAGGCTGCCGATAATAGCATGAGCCGCGTCGTCGCGGCCTATGAGAAAGGCGATAAACAGCTTTTTTATGGGCAGGCGCTGCAAGCTGTTCGCGATGTTATCGGCGAAAGATATCGGGTATCCCCAAATATACTTTCAAAGGATCAGCTATTGGAAATACTGACCAGGGACCGGCGCACGCCGGCGCTGACGCAGCAGGTAGCAACGTTCATGAGTAAGTGCGAATGGGCGTTATATACGCCTGAATACAACCAGGATGATATGGACGAAACGTATGAAATGCTTCAGTCTATTTTCCGACAGCTTAGATCTTAATATCAGGGTATCCATTCCCGTATCGGCTTGTCATTAATGAACAGGTCCTGGATAACGCCTCCTCCCTTATATACTTTAACGAGCGCATAGGTATTATTCGCGGAGTCGGTTGTTGTTTTCCGGTATATCTGCTCGGCCTTTGGCGCTTTAAATTCTTCCATATAGTATTCGCTGAAGGGATAACTAATGTATATGGCAAATAGCGAATCGCTGACCGCAGATCCGCGCGAATACGGGGTTGCGTAATCGATCCTGGCTTTAATATAGTCGTTGGTTCCTTCAGGCGCTTTCAGGCTTGCCGTATAGATCTTCGCATATCCCGAGTCGTCAGTGCGCAGGCCGATAAAAATATCCTGACCGGCTCGATAATTTTTATTATAAGCGTCAAACTGGCTTTCAGCAAAACTCAGCGCTACATATCTTCCCTGGAAAGGATGGTAGGGGTCTACGGGCTGCGTCCGGAACTTATATGCGGTTCCCTTGTTAAGGATGATCTCCCTGTCCAGTATCATTTTCCCGGGAACCATCCACTGGATAAGCGCCATCGCTGCAAAGCCGATGATTAGATATTTTTTCATACGCGGGCGTTTTTAGCCATTCGTTTTCTTTTCTTTAAAATAAGATTGTTGGCAATAAAGAACCCCGCGCCTGCCGCCAGGAATATTAATCCTCGCCAGATAAAAGGGAAATTGCTATCGAAGAAACGAAAGATGGCCAGGCCGGCAAATATCAGCAGTCCGAAATTGAGTATGCCCAGGTGATCCTTAACCGCTCCCATACGGATATAATAGACCGACAACGCTAATACCCAGGCATTGCATAACAAGATGCCGGCGACAGGATTGTTTTTCAGTAACAATACGCCTGCGGCAAAAACAAGGGGGGAGAGCGCCGGGATATCCCATGCCGTTAGAGGCAGCTTGCGGTAGCTCCGCGCGTATGTATAAGCCCATATCAGCAGTAGCGCCAGCCCGGTTATAGAAAAGGCGAATCTTGCATCCTGGTCGC
>JAEUVR010000213.1 GCA_016786785.1 Chitinophagaceae bacterium | reverse complement strand
TGGCCTGCTCGGCGGCAGTGCGCTGGATAGACTGAATAATGATCTTCCTGGCTTCTTTATTGGCTTTTTGTTTGGCCTCGTCCACTATTTCCTGCTGTATGGAAAGGGCCTGCGTCTGGGCCTCCTGCTTAAGGCTTTCCACCAGTTGAGTCCTGGCTTCTTCCGCCGTCAGCCCGGCTATTTTTTCGAGCCGGCGGATATGTTCCTCCTGGTGTTTTTCGAGTTCGGTGCGTTTCAGGTTAACGACTTCTATCTGCCTTCCCAGGTTTTCCTTAATTACATCGTTGTCTTTGAGCTGCTTATCTAATTGTTCCAGTTTCTGATTAACAGACTGCTCTTTTTGTTTTGCGCGGTTCTCGCTGTCGACCAGTTTCCTGGTGCGTTCCAGCGTCTCCTTATCGTGTTCGGCCTTAAGCTGAACAAAACGTTCCTTAGCCTCCAGTAATTTTTCTTTTTTGAGGTTTTCCGCCGTGGTCTGGGCGTCGGTTATTGTTTTCCTGGCTTGTTGTTCTGCTTCTTCTACGGTTCGTTTGACGTTTTTAGCAAAGAGGAATTTACCCGTTACAATACCGATGATTAATGCAATTCCTCCGATAATATATATGAATATATTTGATTCCATTGTTTACGACTATTTTAAATTGTTCTTTCATGATGGCTCTCCTATGGATAATAGCGAGTGGATAGTTTGCGAAAATACAAAAAAAGGGTATCGATAACGCACTCATAATTAATAATATCCTTACCCTTTTGCCGTTTCCAGGGCCTTTTCCAGCATAAGGTCCATTTCTGCGAGCGTCGAAGAGAGCGCTTCCGGGAGGGGAGAGGGTTCGCCTTTCTCCTGGATATTGGTAGCGTACCATAAAATGACCATGGCGATATAGTCCTGCATATCCTTGCCGGCAAACTGGGTTTTGAACGCTATGATCTTGTCGTTGATCTGTTTTACCGTTTTACGCACGATCTCTTCCTTGCCGCTTTCGATCCTGATGCGGTAATTACGGTCTCCAACGGTCACATTTGCGGGAATAAGCGCGTCCATACTTGCAATATTAAAAAGGTTAAATTATATTTATAGACCCGATTCAGCGCGGGAACCGGGCTTTTTAAAAAATCGTATCCAACCTATGAAATATATCATCCAAATCCAAAAATCCTATGATTGCAAAACTAAAATCATCCACGTTTATTGACACGCTACGGTTTGAATTACTGGCTCAGCACAGGAAATTGTTTAAAGCCGTTCTTCACGACGACCAGGGCAGCGTTTGCAGCCAGCTTGATACCTCCTCTCTTCCCGACAGTTCCGAAATAACCTGGAGCGGCCTCAACGACCTTCCGTATGGCGTCTATACGCTGGTATTGTCGCAGGGCGAGGACGAAGTAAAGCTGCGTATGGTGAAGCGCGTGTGATCAGGAGCTGAGCATGCCGATACACCTGTCTATTTCTTTCAGGTAGGTATTCAGCTTTTTATCCAGCTCTTTTTTTTCCGCTTCATCCATTGGCGCTGCGGCCATCTTTAACACGATGACCTGCTGCTCAAGATCTGCTATTTTTGTCTGCAAGGCAATCTCCCGCTGTTTTGCCGGCTCCAATGCCGCGCGCAGCTTTTCATTTTCCTGGCGCAGGGATTCGAAACGCTTTAATAAAAGCTGTAATTTTTCGCCGATCTTTTTTAACTGCTGTTCCGGGTTCATGCATTTCCTTATTTAATAATGATTTGGCGCTCCTCTAGCTGACGCTCCCGGCGCACAAGCGCTTCGCCTCCTGTTTTGCTCATTATCCACTAGCGCAGCGCCATCATCGGCATGACGAGATCGTAGGCTACGCCCATGTTCTGCGTCTTGTTCCCCTTTATCCGTATCATCCGTGTTCGCCGCCCGGGGCCCTGCCTGGTCCCCGAAGGAAATTTTTCCTGCATTAAAAGGCATGCTCAGGCGCCTTTCCTGATCTCCGCCTTCAAATCCTGTTCCAGTATTTTCATGATCCTGGCCATCATCGCATCGATCTCCTTATCGGTCAAGGTTTTTTCTCCGTCCAGGAAGGTGAAGCTGATGGCAAGGGATTTTTTACCCGGTCCTAATTTCTCGCTTTCGAAAATATCAAAAAGACGGATCTCTTCCAGTTTGTCCAGCCTGGATCGATGGATGGCCGCTTCTACCGCCTGGTACGTGGTCGAATGGTCTACCACCAGGGCGAGGTCGCGGTATACGGGTAGCTGGTTGGGCAACTGCCTGAAGGAGATGGCATGGGAAGCCAGTAATTTTTGTAAGGCCTCCCAGCGGATATCGGCAAAAAACACTTCCTGCTTTATATCAAAACGCAGCAGCTCTTTCTTTTTTACCGTTCCCAGTTCGGCCAGGGTCTGGCTTCCGTATCTTACCGCCAGGGCATTTTCAAATCGCGCAAGCGACAACGGTTCCCAGTTAAGGTTCGATAAGCCCAGCAACTGAAATATCGAGGCGATCGCTCCCTTAAGGTAATAGATATCTGTTTTTACCGTCTTGCCCTTCCAGGAGAAGCCGGAAGCATTGCCGGTAACATACAAACAGAGCCGCTCCTGTTCTTCATAGCTGCCGGGTTTGGGCGTATAATAAACCTTGCCAAATTCGAAAAAGCGGAGATCAGGGTTTTTCCGGTTAAGATTATAGGCTACGGATTCCAGGCCGGTTTCCAGCATGGAAGGCCGCAGGATATTATGCGCCGCGCTCAGGTTATTCAGCAATCGGACGGCATTGTCCAGTTCCGCCTGTTCAAAATAGGCGGCATTGGTAATGGAGTTGGTGAAGATCTCGTTGAAGCCCAGTCCGGTCAGGTAATTGGCCGCTTTTTCCTTCCGCGCATAAGCCTGGTTGTTGGTTTCCACCGAAGGGCTGATCGTGATCGACGTGGGGATAGGGATATTATCGTATCCGTCAATGCGCATGATCTCTTCCACTACATCGGCCGGGAGCCGGACATCAGGTTTGCTGAAGGGCGCCGCGATGCGTATATCGTCCAGCCCTTCCTTGATGATCTCGAAATCCAGCGACTGCAATATTTTTTTTACCGTATCGGCATGGTAGTTCTTGCCGCTTAGTTTTTTCAGGTAGCGGTGCTGGAGCACGATCTCCGCCTTCGGTTCCGGGGAAGGATATACGTCGATGATTTCCGAAGCAATGGTTCCGCCAGCGATCTCTGTGATCATGACCGCCGCTTTTTTAAGCGCATTGACCGCATTGCTGATGTCGACATTCTTTTCAAAGCGCATGGCGGCGTCGGTCCTCAATCCATGCCGGAAAGAGGTTTTCCTGATGTCCACGGGGTTGAACCAGGCGCTTTCCAGGAAGATGTTTTGGGTTTCGTCGGTCACCCCGCTGTGTATTCCCCCGAAGACGCCGGCGATACAGAGGCCTTCGCCATTGCCGTCGCAGATCATCAGGTCTTCCTTGTTTAATTTTCTTTCTTTGCCGTCGAGGGTGATAAAGACCGTATCCTGCGGCAGGTTGCCAACAATTATTTTTTTTCCCGCCACGCGGTCGGCGTCGAAAGCGTGCAGGGGCTGGCCGGTATCATGCAATATATAATTGGTAATGTCGACGATATTGTTGATCGGCCGTTGGCCGATGGCGCGCAGTTTGTCCTGCAGCCATTTGGGAGAGGGGCCGGTTTTTATGCCGGCAATGCTTATTCCGCTATACCGGCGGCAGGCCTCGTTGTTTTCAATACTAACGGTAAAGGACAATGCAGATTTTTCCCCGGCAATACCGGCGTTTCCCGGGTTTTTGATTTTATATTCTTTTTTTTCGTGATGGGTCAGGTAGGCGCAAACGTCGCGGGCGACGCCCAGGTGGCTCATGGCGTCCATCCGGTTCGGCGTTAACCCGATCTCGTAGATCCAGTCGTGGTACGGCTTAAAATAAGCGGCCGCATCCGAGCCGGTTTTGATATGGGCGGGTAAGACAAGGATGCCGTCGTGCGACTCGCCGACGCCGATCTCATCTTCGGCGCAGATCATGCCGTAACTCTCAACGCCCCTGATCTTAGCTGCTTTTATGACGATGGGCTCTCCTTTTTTAGGAAAAAGAGTAGCGCCAACAGGGGCTACTATTACTTTTTGTCCTGCCGCCACATTCGGCGCTCCGCATACGATCTGCAGCGGCGATCCGCTTCCGGTATCCACTGTTGTCAGCTTTAGTTTATCGGCGTTGGGGTGGGGATGGCAGGCGACCACTTCTCCTACCAGCAAGCCTTTTAATCCGCCTTTGACGCTTTCATAGGATTCCAGGGATTCCACTTCCAGGCCGATAGCGGTCAGGATCTTACTAATACGTTCAGGATCTTCCTGCGCCGGGAGATATTCGCTAAGCCAGTTATAAGAGATGGTCATGCTATGGGTTCTTTTTCTTTATATGGTTGGCAAAGATAATGCGATAAACTACGCGCCCAATATAAGGGGCGCCGGATTCAGAGAATGTTCCTGCCTGCTGAAGGCGATCCAGTTAATGTTTACAGGAGGATAAGGTTGGTCAAAGAGAATGTTCCGGCTGCTGGGATGTTCATTTCTGTAGGCTAGCGCTGGCGGGGATAAGGTTGATCAAAAGGAACGTTCCGGCGCATGCTGCGGACGATCCGGTTAATGCTTACAGGGGATAAGGCGATCAAAAGACTTGTCCAACGCCTGTCTCCGGCGCCCCTGGTTTTTTGGCCAAAAGCTGTGCAGCGGGTTGTTCCGGGGACTGTTTTTAACCGTGTTGCACAGCGAAAATCCTTTTTAACCAAGGGGTTTTTCCTGCCAAAGCATCCTCAACGCAAGGGAACGATATGCGTATTATTCTTCAAAAATGCCCGGTTTTGGTAAAAATTCTTTCTTAACAATGCTTGTGGATTAAAAAAAGAAAATGGCTGAAAACTTTATTATTTTGTGAATAACCGGCTTTCTCTATGCAAACCTAATGCTCAACGATGTGCAAAACCCTGTGGATATACTGCGATTAAGTTTATTTAAAAGTTTATCGGGAGGAATAAAAATTATGCTTTTATATTCGCCATCCTGACGTTGCAGATAACATTCCGGTAACCGTTGCGTAACATTCGCGTAATATTCCCCGGGAGGCGTCCGCAAAGGCCAGGTAAAATCCAATATTGCAGCCATGCTGTTTTACTATGATGCAAAGTCATTGAAGGGAGGGTTTTAATTAGTTACCTACAAGAACACGCTTACAGATGGATCTGACCAATATAAATAAAGACAGAAAGGCCAGGCGCAAAACCTCCCTCGACCTGGGGGCAATGGTATATGGAAAAGTGCCTCCGCAGGCCAAGGACCTGGAAGAAGCGACGCTAGGCGCTATTATGCTCGAAAAAGGCGCTTTCGACACGGTAGTGGAGATCTTAAAACCAGAGTGTTTTTATGTTGAAGCGCATCAGCGCATCTACCGCGCCATGCAGGGGCTTCAGCAGAAAAACCAGCCTATAGATATCCTTACCGTGGTGGAAGAACTCAAAAGCCGGGAAGAACTGGATATCATCGGCGGCCCTTATTATGTTACCCGGCTTACCAATGCGGTTGTTTCCTCCGCTAATATAGAAATCCATTCGAGGATCATCCTCCAGAAATTCATTCAAAGGGAGCTGATCCGCATCAGCGGAGAGATCATCGGCGACGCTTATGAAGATAGCGCCGACGTATTTGATCTGCTCGACGACGC
>JAEUVR010000207.1 GCA_016786785.1 Chitinophagaceae bacterium | reverse complement strand
GTAGGCGGGAGGGATAAAAGCCGCTACCGCCCATCCTTTTTCGCATAACCGCATCTGCCCGGTCTGAACGTCAATGCCTATTCCTCTGCGGCCGGGCAGTTCATACAGCGATCCCCCGGAAGGCAGCTCTGTCCAGTCTTCTAAAGGAACCGGCAGGGCGTCCCACCCGCTGCGGCCTACGGCATACAGGGAGACATCTTCAAAGATATTCCCCTTGCCGTCGGAATATAAAATATATGGGTTGCCCGGTAGTAGAGAAGACATGCGCCTGGATTTACAAAATGCAAAATTCGGTCATTGCGCGCGTTATTTAAAATCAATGTTTTTAACATTGGCGCTCGCTGGCGCAACAACCAACAGCGGCAACGCATATTGCCGTTAAAACCAATAGCTGAAAAAGCGTTTTTATGCGGAGGATCGGGAAAGCTGCCGCTGGCACCAAAGGTTAAACTCATCTTCATCGGCATCCTCTTCGCTATCGTCTGTTTCCTTCTGCAGGAGCCGGTTGTTTTTAAAATCGATGGTCAGCAATCCGTCCTTTATCATCACATTATCGATTGCCGACCAGGGATATTTTTTTTTGATCAGTTGATTAAAGACGATATGATTCTGCGAGAAGCCTATTTCCACGTCGTGTTTGGCCTGGTATTCCAGCAGCGCCAACAGGATGAATACGACAATAAGCCATTGGAAATAGGGCATCCGCGTCCATACCAGTCCGGCTATAAGCAAGGCCTTGGCGAAATAGACGCGCTTATCGCCTTTTCTGTACCGCATATAATTCCATACGATAAGGCCCAGGATAAATAAAATTCCTGCCAGGTAAGCGGGGACCAGCGTATTTTGAAGGAGCAGCTCGCGCAGGAAAAGCAGAGCGGAGCAAATACTCAGCAAAAAGCCGATAATGTTTATATAACGCGCGTTCTCGTTTTTAAGCGTTACCACATAAGGATATACGGGAGCTTCGGCCACAATAGTTGATTAAAATATTTATTATTCCGGCAATATAAACGACTTGCCGCTACATCCTTTCATTTATTTTTCCGTGGCCAGGATATTACAAAGCTTGTACAGTATGCGCGCGCCGACATTCGCATCCCAATTATTCTCGCCTATGCCGATCTCCATCAGGTCGAAGCCGATAAGCTCCCGCCCGCTTTCCCTGAGCTTTTTCAGCAGATAAAATATTTGTTCGGCTTCAAATCCGCCGTGGACGGGCGTTCCGGTATTGGGGCATAATTTGGGATCCAGTCCGTCTATGTCAAAACTGAGCAATACTTTTTGCGGCAACTGTTCAATGATCTCTTCCGCAATGGCTTTCCAGGTACGGCCTTCATATTGTTTTTCCCTGATATCCTTATCAAAAAAAGCGACGACCCTGGGCGCGTTTGCCTCCAGATAACCGGCTTCTTCCTCGCAGTAATCGCGGATGCCTAGCTGGACCAGCTTGATGATCCGGGGTATCTCGGCAAGCGCGTTATACATGACGCTGGCATGGCTGTAGGAGAAGTTCTCATAACTTTTTCTCAGGTCGCAATGCGCGTCGATCTGCAGAATGCCAAACTCGCCGTGCTTTTCGCCCGCTGCCTTAAAATAACCGAACGAAGCGCTGTGATCGCCGCCGAGCAGGGCTACCCGCTTGCCCCTGTTCATCAGTTCGCGGGTTTGCTGAAAGACCCAGTTGTTCAGGAAAGCGCCGCCTTCATTAATGTCTTTTAAGGATTTGGTCATGAACGTATTTTCGCTCAGCAGCTCGCCCCGGGAGATATAGTCGATATACAGTTCCGCTTCCTTGCGCAGGAAATCGCTTTTCAGCAATATTTTTTTGTCTGCCGGGCGCATATAATACCCTTTTTTCCAGGCATCGGGATAATCGGCGTCATAGATATCCACCTGGAGGCTGGCTTTAAAAATCTGATCGGCAGCGCGCGCCGCTCCTGTGCCAAAACTGACGGTTACCTCCCAGGGAACAGGAAGAATGACCAGGAATGCCTCTTCTTCAGCGCTGGGAAAACCAAAAATATTGTTAAGAGGATTGCTTACGCCATTAGGATCAAAATCAGAAAAATTCTTCATATGTGCCAACTGTTTTGAGCTTCCGCTTATTAAAGCAAAGATTCTGCAAGGTAGGGACAAATACGGTTTCCCAACCTACCTAAAAAGGGGGTCGGGCTATTCGTTTTTGAACTAACTTTACCGATCGAATGCTACAGCTATGAAGAAATTACATATTGTTATACTGGTGGGGATCGCTATTGTGATTGCCGTATTGATTAGTAATATTGGCGACCTCTCTACATATGAAACCCTCGCTTCCGCAAAACAGAAAGAGGGTAAATCGGTCACGGTGATCGCTATGCTGGATAAATCCCTCCCTCAGCCTATTCAATACGATCCTGCAAAAAATGCCAATTATACTGTTTTTCATGTGGTCGATTCGCTGGGAAATAAAGCCAAAGTGGAATATCATTTCGAAAAGCCTTTCGATATGGAAAAAAGCGAACGTATTGTTTTGAAAGGTAAAATGAAGGGAGATGTTTTTGAGATCACTCAAAAAGACGGCATCCTGATCAAA
>JAEUVR010000202.1 GCA_016786785.1 Chitinophagaceae bacterium | reverse complement strand
CTTTTTCCCCACCAGCGTAAAAGCGCTGATGGCTTTGTCGAGCTGCGCCTGCTCATGCGCCGCGCTGAGCTGCACCCTGATCCTGGCCATCCCTTTGGCTACAACCGGAAAAAAGAATCCTATTGCATAAATACCTTCTTCCAGCAATGCGGAGGCAAACCGCTGCGCGATTTCCGCCTCATATAACATAATAGGAACTATCGGGTGATCTCCCGGTTTTATATCGAAGCCTGCAACAGACATTTTTTCCCTGAAATAGCGGGTATTGTATTCCAGTTTATCTCTTAGCGCCGTGGTTTCCTTAAGCGTGTCCAGCACGACAATACTCGCGCCGGTAATAGAAGGGGCCAGCGTATTGGAGAACAGGTAGGGACGCGAACGCTGCCGCAGCATATCAATGATCTCCCGGCTTCCCGAAGTAAATCCGCCGGAAGCGCCGCCCAATGCTTTACCCAGCGTTCCTGTAATAATATCGATCTTACCCATGACCCCTCTGTATTCATGAGCGCCGCGCCCGGTTTTGCCGATAAAGCCGCTGGAATGCGATTCGTCGATCATCACCGCCGCGTCGTAACGATCCGCCAGCGCGCAGATAATATCCAGTTGGGCGATCGTGCCGTCCATACTGAACGATCCGTCAGTAACAATGATCCTGTTCCTCGATCCTGATGTTTCTTTAAGCCGCTGCTCCAGGTCTTCCATATCATTGTGCCGGTACCTGAACCGCTGCGACTTGCACAAACGGACGCCATCTATAATGGAAGCATGGTTCAGCTCGTCGGAGATGATCGCGTCTTCAGCGCCAAACAAAGGTTCAAATACGCCGCCGTTCGCATCAAATGCGGCGGCATATAAGATAGTGTCTTCTGTTCCCAGGAAATCAGATAGTTTTTTCTCCAACTCCTTATGGATATCCTGCGTACCGCAAATAAACCGTACGCTGCTCATCCCGTATCCTCTTTGGTCGATATATTGTTTCGCCGCCTCGATCACTTTGGGATGGGCAGACAAGCCCAGGTAATTATTGGCGCAGAAATTCAATACCTTTTTACCATTGACGGTAATCTCCGGTCCTTGCGGAGAAGCAATGATCCTTTCCGTTTTGTACAGGCCGGTCGCCCTTATTTCTTCCAGCTCGGCGGCAATGCGCGTGATCAGGTTTTTGTTCATCGTTTGTTCGATTAAGAGAATGAAGCATATAACTACGCCGAGCGCTTTAATTAATCCGACGCTTGTTATTGGCTTAAAAATACAGGAAAACGGAGAATGGGGATCCCGCGAGGGAAATTACAGGGGCCTTGGATGCGGCAACCTATATCTAAACACATTTGTAATGCAATACGACTCAACACACCCCGGATGAAGACGTAGTCAACGCCGCCTATCCCGACAAGATCGCCAACCCGACCCGGAGAATTGCGCTTCCCAGGCATAAGGCTATAGAATCCTAATGCTTTTAGTGATCGCCTATGTCAAAAACGATAAGAAGACGGCGCCTGATGCACCGACGCTATCGAATACGATGTTGGTAATAAATAAACAAGAAGGCCGGCATTCAACCAGTTACAGCTTCCCGGTTTTGATGTCTTCCACCACGGCCGGATCGAGTAAAGCGGTAGTGTCGCCGATATTCGCCATCTCGCCTTCTGCTATCTTTCTTAAGATCCTTCTCATGATCTTGCCGCTCCGCGTTTTGGGAAGCCCCGATACAAATTGAATTTTGTCGGGCCGCGCAATGGCGCCAATGACGCTGCTAACGGTTTCGGCGATATCTTTCCGCATCAGCTGCTCATCGCGGGGATGTTCGCTGCAGATGACAAAAGCATATAAAGCCTGTCCTTTTATATCATGGGGAAACCCGACGACGGCGCTTTCTACAACGCCGGTATGCATATTGATAGCATTCTCCACCTCGGCGGTGCCGATGCGGTGGCCGCTGACATTCAATACATCATCCACCCTTCCGGTAATACGGTAATAGCCTTCTTCATCTCTAAGGCAGCCGTCGCCGGTAAAATAAAGGTTATCATAAGTAGAAAAATAATTCAACCGGCAGCGTTCATGGTCTCCGTAAGTTGTCCTGAGCATTCCGGGCCAGGGAAATTTCATACATAAATTTCCGCTTACATTATTACCCTCGAGCTCGGCGCCTTTTTCATCTACCAGAACAGGCTGAACGCCGGGAATGGGAAGGGTTGCAAAGGAAGGCTTTGAAGGCGTAACGCCGGCAAGATTGGAGATCATCATGCCGCCTGTTTCCGTTTGCCACCAGGTATCCACGATAGGACACCTTTTCTTTCCAATGTTTTCATTATACCAGTGCCAGGCTTCTTCGTTGATGGGTTCGCCTACGGTGCCCAATACTTTCAGCGAGCCGAGATCGTATTTCTCGACAACTTCTACGCCATAGCTCATCAACGATCGCAAAGCCGTTGGGGCGGTATATAAAATATTCACCTTATACTTATCTACGATCTCCCACATCCGTCCCGCATCGGGCCATGTAGGAATGCCTTCGAACATCAGCGAAGTGGCGCCCGCGCTCAGCGGGCCGTATACAATATAACTGTGCCCGGTGATCCAGCCAATATCGGCGGTGCAGAAATACACATCGCCGGGATTATATTGAAATACATTTACAAAAGTGTAATTGGCAAAAATCATATACCCGCCGCAGGTATGCACTACGCCCTTGGGCTTGCCTGTTGATCCGGAAGTGTACAGGATGAACAGCATGTCTTCCGCATCCATTTCTTCTGCCGGGCAATCCGGGTTGCCCTGTTCTTCCACTTTTTCAATCTCCTCGTTCCACCATACGTCCCTGCCTTTATGCATGCTCACAGGGGTATTGGTATGCGAAAACACGATCACTCTTTTTACAAAGGGGCAATTCACCAGCGCGTCGTCAATAATGGGCTTCAAGGCAATCTCCTTATTGCCGCGATAAGAGCCGTCGCAGGTAATCACATATTCGCCATTCGCGTCCTGCAGACGGTCGGAGATGCTGCGCGCGCTGAATCCTCCGAAGATCACCGAGTGTATGGCGCCGATCCTGGCGCAGGCCAGCAGGGCGATAGCCAGTTCGGGGATCATGCCCATATATATGCAAACGCGATCGCCTTTTTTAACGCCATTGTTTTTTAGAACATTGGCAAACTGCTTTACCTTAAACAGCAACTCCCTATAGGTGATCGTTCGGGTAGGCGAGTCGGGATTGTTGGGCTCCCAGATAATAGCGGGCGTATCGCCTGATTTCTCGATATGACGATCCAGGCAATTCTCTGTTATATTTAATTTGCCGCCCTCAAACCATTTTATTTCAGGCGTTTTAAAATTCCAGGAAAGTACTTTATCCCAGGGTTTTCTCCAGGAAAAATGAGCGGCTATCTCAGCCCAGAATCCTTCGGGGTCTTTAATGCTTTTCTGATAAACTTCATGATACTGCGCTAAGCTGGTGATCTGATAAGGATACATATGGCGTCAAATTATAATCGTAAAAAATGAATATCAGAACGGCTGGTCCTGTCTTATTTTTTTGCTAAAGTTACTATGATCGCAGGTAAAAACATCGCGTAAGCGTCCGAAATTATGTCAGTCGTCGTACAGACGCTGGAAAAGAAGCTTCTCCTTTACCTGCTTTAACCTTTATTTGCATTGATCATGCTTCTGACGGGAGCGAGGCGAATAAATCTCGCTTTCTGTCGGCTTTAACCTTGTATTGACTCCGGTTTCGGGATTTTTTTGTTCGAAGAAACCGCTCCTCCTCCTGTGTCTTAACCCCATATTGAGCAATTGCCTCCCGGGATCTTTTTTAACGAATCCTTTATTTGGAGTAAACATATCAATAAGCTATCTTTACGCACATGAAGCGTAACCGGAAGGCAACAAAAATATCTGTCTTTGTCTCCTGCATCTTTCTGATGCTGACACTGACATGGCTTACGGTGAGTCTTCCTTTTGCCCTGGCAGCGCGGCAATCCATACAATTCAATAAGCAGGCAGAAAAGGGAATTCCTCCCGAAGAACAAAAGGAAAAAACAGATAACAACGGTTTTGCCAACACAGAAGAAAAAACTTCCAACAATCTCAGTTCTCTTACAGAAGAATATCTTCACGATCACGATGCCAGCGAGGCATATCCCCGGCTTCTTGCTCAAAAGCATGCAATTGAAAGCGTGCCCATCTATATCTCTTTTTATGGCGAACTGATCTCTCCGCCGCCCGACCAGGCCTGACCTTCCAGTATTACAACTGACCGGATCTTAAAATCCAGGCAATTCCAGCATTTAGCTTAGTAAGGCATAGGTGATCAACCGGCTGATGTTTTCCTGATTAATCTCAGGCGGCAATTCAGTTGAGTTAACGGTTATAAAACCGGCGCAACCCGATTTAATGTCTATACCGACCGCGCAATATGCCGGTTGAATAAGGCGCCGCCTGAATGCCTGCCGATCCTGCCAACGCCAATGAAGGCGTATGCTTCTGAGCCGCAGTCAGCCTGTAATCCTGCACGATCCACATGGCGCAATACCGCCATTCTCCTTTTCATTCCGCGACGCGGCGCGCTGCGCCCGCATAATATTCAATCATTAAAGCCATAGCGGCTTATAAAACACGATGTATATGAATCCCATATATAAAAAATTATTTGAAGGCAATAAGAAGTGGTCGGATGATATGAAAAAAAGAGATCCGCTGTTTTTTGAAAAAAACTCCAAAGAACAAAAGCCTCCCGTATTATGGATAGGCTGTTCCGACAGCCGCGTTCCGGCCAACGAGGTAACCGGCACCCTTCCGGGAGAAATATTTGTGCATCGCAATATTGCCAACATGGTGATCCATACCGATCTAAGCATGTTAAGCGTACTCGACTATTCCGTCAACGTTTTGGGCGTTACCGATGTGATCGTCTGCGGTCATTACGGCTGCGGCGGGGTTAACGCAGCCCTCAGTTCCCAACCGATGGGCCTGGTAGAAAACTGGCTGAGAAACATAAAAGACGTTTACCGCTTGCATCAGCGCGAGCTGGATTTCATTAAAGACATAGAGAAAAGGGCCGAGCGCCTGGTGGAGCTAAACGTGCTTGAACAGGTTTTTAACCTCACTAAAACATCCATTATTCAAAGCGCCTGGAACAAAGGAAAAAAACTATCCGTGCACGGTCTGATCTATGATCTGAAAACAGGGCTGCTGACCGATCTGAACGCCACAACGGAAGACAGGAACGAACTGCCAAGGTTTTACCAGGTAGATGCGGGAATGAATTAATTCAATCGATCATCTATTAAACAGCCATGAAAAAAGATATCTCCAACGCCTTCATTAAGGTCAACGATGATTCCGTCATCGCCCTTAATGATCGCAACGAAGGGATAACAGGGAACGGGAAGTCTGGGATTGCCGTCAGGAATGAGGACCTCCTTTTTGACGAAAAGCGGGTATTGCATGAGTTAAAACACCGCCTGCCTTCCCAGACTCCTTTAAAAGATTTTGTTCATCATAATCCCCTGCACGCCTATCAACATCTAAAATTTTATGAGGCCATTTTTAAGGCCTCCAAAATTTTTGGATACCAGGTTACGCTTCAACTGACCGAGTACAGGGAATTATATAAAAATGGCAGGATCAAAAAAGAAGTTCTCGAAAAAATAATCGCCGCAAAAAAAGGAAAGGATCAATTAGACGATTGGAAGGAAAGGCTGGTTGATAAACAATTCGATACGCTTAACGTCCCGAGAATCGGGGCGTTAAGAGCGGAGTGGAAAAAACAATACAAAATAGACCTGGACAGCCTCGCGCAGCCCCTCCTGTTCAGGATCCTTTGCCACTATCTTGACCAGGGGATCGCTATCTGGAAATTTCCCGCCGGCGACGGGGGATTTCTCGACGCGATAAGGTCGTTGGAAAAAAAGAGTTTCGTGAGCTTTTTCAAAACAAAAAGAGCCAAAACGCTTTTGTTCGACGAAAAATGCAGGATCAAAGACCTGCTCCATATCCTTGTCGGCGACGAATCATTATATGAACAATACTTATTCGATCAACAGTTCAGTCACCAGGGATGGTCGGGTATAGTATCTACCGTTGAAGATCAACCGAAATCTTTGCTGGATCAAAGAAAAATATCGCTGCGCGATCTGATCTTTTTTGAGCTTGCGCTCGAAATCGACGCGCTGGATCATACCCTGGGGGCCAATTGGCTGCCGTTGTCCCGGCAAATGAGCGGGCCAAGAACAAAATTATTCGCTCCCGTGCATCAAACAGAACTGAACGAGGTCCTCAGTCTCTGGCAGGATGCCTTTGAATGGAGCTACTACGACGAGGTCCTTTCCGGGATGGCGCTAACAAATATGCCCGAAAAAACGTCCGCTGCCGGAATGTCTTTCCAGGCCATGTTCTGTATCGATGAACGCGAATGCTCCCTGCGCAGGCATGTGGAAGCAGTCGACCCGGATAGCGAAACTTTTGGAACGCCGGGCTTTTTCTCCGTCGAGTTTTATTTCCAACCGGAGAACGGTAAATTCTATGATAAGCTTTGCCCGCAACCGGTAACCCCCAAATACCTGATCAAGGAATACGACGTAAAAAACAAAAGGAAACATGAGCTGCTGTATACGCATAAAAGCCATACTTTTTTTGCGGGCAGCCTGTTTACGCTTACCCTTGGCTTCTGGTCGGCCATCCGTCTGTTCCTGAACCAGTTCAGGCCTTCCATGAGCCCGGCGATATCCGACGCATTTGCGCACATGGATAAACATTCCCGGTTAACTGTTGAAAACAAAGACCCGGGAGACCGCGAAAATGATCTCCAGGTAGGATTTACTATCGCGGAAATGGCTACCAGGGTAGAGGGGCTTTTACGGGGTATCGGGCTGACCGAAAACTTTGCGCCGATCGTGTACGTTATTGCGCATGGCTCCAGCAGCGCCAACAATCCCCACCATGGCGCGCATGATTGCGGCGCTTGCAGCGGCAGGCCCGGATCGGTCAATGCCAGGGTGTTTGCTTTTATGGCCAATCACCCCAAAGTGCGGGAAAAATTAAGCGCCGCGGGCCTGGTCATCCCTGCTGAAACGCAGTTTATCGGCGGACTTCATGATACGGCCAGCGACCAGATCGCTTTCTTTGATGAAGACATTCTTATCGGGGAGAACAGGAAGAAACATAAAAAGAATGTCGCGGTCTTTGAAAATGCGTTAAATCTGAACGCCAAAGAACGATCAAGGAGATTCGCTTCTATCAACACAAAAATGCCTCTTCAGAAAATACGGGAAGCTATTCGCCGCAGATCCGTTTCCCTGTTTGAACCCCGCCCCGAACTCGGCCATGGCACAAATACCCTATGTATTGTAGGCTCCAGGAGCCTGACAAAAAACCTGTTTTTAGACAGGCGGGCATTTATGAACTCATATGATTACCGGACAGACCCTGAGGGCAGACTACTGCTGGGCATCATGAAACCCCTGGGCCCGGTATGCGGCGGGATCAACCTGGAGTATTATTTCTCAAGGGTCGACAATCATAAACTGGGAGCAGGAACCAAATTGCCTCATAATGTAATGGGCCTCATCGGCGTCGCCAATAGCAGCGACGGCGATCTTCGGCCCGGGCTGCCGGTACAGATGATCGAGGTGCACGATCCCGTTAGACTATTGATCATCGTTGAACACTACCCGGATATCGTATTGAAAACCGTTCAGAGCGCTCCCGAAATGTACGAGTGGTTTATCAATGAATGGGTATGGCTGGCGGCCATACATCCCGACACAAAAGAATACTTCCTTTTTAATGAAGGCGGTTTCCGCCGGTATATGCCAACGGCATTCTCAATAAGTCCAATACAAGACATGAACCTGATGATCGAATCAGCTACGGAAATGGAAACAAATCAAATAGCGGACGCCACCCGTGAAAACCTGCCTGTTTACCTAATTCAATAACCTGATTATTCTATGCCTCAAATACTACAGCTTTTTATTATTCTACCGCTAATAGGTTTCCTTTTCAGTATGGCGGCGCCCCGTAAAAGGGAAAGGATCATATCGGGGATAGCTACCTGTACGGTAGGCCTTCATGGACTGGCCGTTTTGGCTTTTTCTGCATTTTGGCTATTGAAAGGGTCTCCGCTACTGGACATTAAACATGTAACACTGTTCCGGTCAAAGGATTTTGAAATTTTTATTGACTTCTTTTTTGACAAAACCAGCGCGGTTTTCGCGATAGTCGGCGCCCTTCTTACTTTCCTGGTAACCATTTTCAGCCGTTATTACCTTCACCGCGAAGAAGGCTTTAAACGTTTTTTTAATACCCTGCTTTTTTTCTACCTCGGGTATAACCTGATCATTTTTTCGGGGAATTTTGAAACGCTTTTTGTAGGCTGGGAAATACTGGGCATCTCTTCCTTCCTGCTGATTGCCTTTTACCGCGACCGGTTCCTGCCCGTGAAAAACGGACTTAAAACCATTTCTATTTACCGGTTTAGCGATATATGCCTGTTCCTGACCATGTGGCTGA
>JAEUVR010000196.1 GCA_016786785.1 Chitinophagaceae bacterium | reverse complement strand
TAAATCTTTTATATGTCAAACGCTGAAAAACTGAAGGCCCTGAAATTAACAATGGACAAAATCGACAAGGATTTTGGAAAAGGAAGCGTAATGATGATGAATGAGCGCTCGCAGGAGGCGCAGGAAGTGGTATCCACCGGCTCTATCGGGCTGGACACCGCATTGGGGATAGGAGGATTGCCCAAGGGCAGGATCATTGAGATATATGGCCCTGAATCTTCAGGTAAAACCACCATTGCGATCCATGTAATTGCGGAGGCCCAGAAAAAAGGAGGCATGTGCGCTATTGTGGATGCGGAACACGCTTTTGACAGCTCTTATGCTAAAAGGCTGGGAGTGGATGTAGATAACCTGCTGATCTCGCAGCCTGATTATGGCGAGCAGGCCCTGGAAATAGCGGACCGGTTAATACTTTCAGGAGCGTTGGATGTGGTAGTCATCGATTCAGTAGCGGCCCTGGTGCCGAAAGGCGAGCTGGAAGGGGAAATGGGCGACAGCAAAATGGGATTACAGGCAAGGTTGATGTCGCAGGCGCTTAGAAAGCTTACCGGCACGATCAGCAAAACGAATACCATCTGTATTTTCATCAACCAGTTGAGGGAAAAAATTGGGGTTATGTTTGGTAATCCTGAAACAACTACAGGCGGCAATGCCTTAAAATTTTATGCTTCTATAAGGCTGGATATTCGGCGCATGGCGCAGATCAAGGACGGCGATGAGGCCGTGGGCAACAGGGTTAAGGTAAAAGTGGTTAAAAATAAGGTCGCTCCTCCCTTCCGCAATGCCGAATTTGATATTGTTTTTGGCGAAGGCATCTCTAAGACCGGGGAGATCATTGATATGGGCGTTGAATTAAACATCATTCAGAAAAGCGGAAGCTGGTTTAGCTATAATGGCGATAAGCTGGGACAGGGACGCGAAACCGTTAAACAATTACTGGCCGATAATCCTGCGCTTGCCAGCGAGATCGAAACCAAGATCAGGGAAAAACTAAAAGAATTGCAGGAAGCCTGATATAGGCGCATAAGATATTTCAGCAGATCAAAAGATATGGACGGACAGACTATGGGTTAGTAAGTATCGGCCTCCGTTTTTACGGGGGCTTTTACTTTTTATTGGGTTAGATGTTAGAGCGGAAGCATTGAAACTGCTTGAACGGTATAGCTTTGACCTCATGATCACGGGCTATCGCATGCCCGACATCTAAAAAAGGAGAAGGCCGGGTGCGGTTAGCGCTTTTACTTTTGTAGTGATTGATCGGATGCCTGTATGCTAAACCAGGTTGTTGTTAAGAAGCTGTATCGCCCTTTTGATGCGGCTTTTTATCGGATCTGGCGGAGATGAGTTCGTCTACGCCGTTCTCTGCTCCTCCAGGTTTTGATGGTTCAAAAAACACATTATACTGACGTAGATTTGTAGATAAATTCCCTGTATGCCTACATTCAGTAAAAAGATTTCCCTTCGCTGGGCCGACCTTGACCCTAATTTTCATTTGCGTCATAGCGTCTACTACGATTTTGGAGCAGAATTACGGGTCGAAATATTGGAAGAATTGGGCCTGACGCTTCAGCTGATGAAAGAGCTGAAGCTGGGGCCAGTCCTGTTTCGCGAAGAATGCCTGTTCAGAAGGGAAATCCGCTTATCGGATACAGTCACGATAAACGCCAAGGTAGCAAAGCTAAGACCCGATGGTTCCCGTTGGTCTATACGGCATGAGTTTTTATCAGCCGATAAAAAGCTGATGGCTGTAATAACCGTTGACGGGGCCTGGATCGATACGGCATTGCGCAAACTGGCTTCTCCCATTCCGCCGATCGTTAAGAAAGTATTTGACGAGATCCCGAAAACCGATGATTTTGTTTTGGGCTAATGCGCCGATGAAGTGTACGAGCAGGCAAAAAGGCGTTGGAAGCATTAAGATTTGGAAAATTTCAGAAAATTTCACCTTTTATTCCCAGTTGAATTAAAATCTTACGCAGCGCCCAGCGACAAAGAGTTACAGATCCGTGTACTTATAGCCGGTATCGCAAAGAATGGTTGCTATATTGATCGCTGCATTATTTTTTTCGAGATATTTTATAGCCGCGGCGACATTGGCTCCTGAAGAATAGCCTACATACAACCCCTGTTCATACGAAAGCTGTTTAGTCACTCGTTCTACTTCCTGGTCATCGACGGTGATGATATCGTCTGCAAGGGCGCTATTCCAGTGCGGAGGAACAAGCCCATAGCTTGTGCCCTGGATAATATGACGGGGATTGAGGACCCTGCCTGTTTTTAGGATGGCGGTATTTTGCGGTTCTACTGCAATACAGACAATATTCCTGTTTTTTGATTTTAAATATTTAGCCGTGCCGGTGAAGGTCCCCGCAGTGCCAATAGAGGCAATGAACACATCAATATTGTTCAGGTCGTTCCAGATCTCGGGGCCGGTGGTTTCAAAATGTGCGGTAATGCTTGAGGGATTATTAAACTGGTCTACATAAAATGCGTTTTTTTCCTCGGCCAATTCCCGCGCGATCCGGGATGCTTGTTCGATATCTTTCCCGGTAACCATTCCCGGACCGCCGTCTACCTGTTCCGTTAAAACGATCTCTGCGCCAAAAGCATGTAGTATTTTAAGTCTTTCGGGGCTATTGCCCTTGGACATCACTGCAATGAACGGGTTGCCGAATTGCCGGCAGACCAGGGCTAGCCCTGCCCCCATATTGCCGCTGGTCATCTCTACCACCGTCTGCCCCTTGCTTAGCCTGCCCGACTGATAAGCGTCTTTGATGATCTGAAGCGCAGCCCTGTCCTTTACGCTGCCTCCCGGTTGCAGGTATTCCAATTTCCCATATATTTTTCCCTTGCCTGTTCCGCTCAGCTTATCTAAATGAAGTAAGGGCGTACGGGTAATCAACTCAAGCGTGGACGCTGCCTTCATAGCAATATTTTGCGATGAATATAAATCATATTGGCTTCATGATTCAAAACTCCTTCTCCATCCGGAAAAGGATTTGCTCTGCGATCTTCCTGGTAAACCCCGGCGAATAGTGCAAGCCATCAATGAACGGGTAGCCCGTCTCGTTTTGAAGCATATTACCAAGAAATGTAAAGTTTGGCAGGCTATCCGCTTTTTTCTCCAAGGTAGCGTAAATATAATCGAATCTCGTATTGGTGTCCTTGAAGCAGATGGGATCTTTCTGCTGGTTGGGGTAATTATAAAAAGGCGCCGGCTGGCAAAAGAAATAGGTCTGGGCCCCGATAATGTCTGCCATCATCCGGCTGTTCTTCATATTATTGATATAATTGCCGATAACCGAATTGTAATAAACAGCAGGAGCAACTCCTACCGGGTCCTTCCACATAACGTCTGCAGTATCTACAAAACGGAAATCGCCCTTGGCGCTTACCCCCCTGTCAAATAGCTGCCGGAATATGAAAGAGAAATAAGATTGACCGTAATAGGAAGATTTCACAAACCAAAAATCATTGATGCCATCCAGAAATACGACAATGTCCGGCGTATGGTTTTTATAGATCAGGTCGGACAGTAACATTAGCTCCTGGTAGCTGTAATAAGTGGGTACCGCGTAATTGTAGACCCGTATCGATTTCCCGCGGGGGAATTTTTCCTTATATAACTGTACAAACTGCGAAGGAATAGTCTCTTCATCCGTCACATTAAAGCCGAAGGTGGTAGAGCCCCCCAGGAAATAGATGTCGAGCGTGTCGTCCGACGCCGGGCTGAAATACGCTGCCGGGCTGCTTTTACGCACCTGCCCCGACATGTGCAGATATTTTCCGTCAAAGTCAATGTTCCTGAATTCCACCCAGGATTCATATACGAACTGGTTGCTCTTTACCGTTTCCTCCGCGATCGTACGATTGACTGTTTCTGTCGAATCCGGACGGGTGAGCGTATGACTGGTGATATCGAGAGTAAGCTGCGCGGGTAAAAGCTTCTTCCGTATCGACTTCAGTAATTCAATGGAAGCGAACCTCTCCGTGCCTGTTTTTTGATAAATGAATATGCCGAGGAACCCTTCGACAAAAAGAAAAATTACGATAAGCAGTATCCCTGCTTTAATGATTTTGCCGGATCTGCTCTTTTGCATGCTCGTTCGTTTTAAAATGATCCTTTTCTATCTTTAGAAGTATTTTCTCCGCTATCGATTCGGAAAAGGAAGGGGAATAATGAACCTCGTCTATGAACGGCAGTCCATTCTCACTTTCAAGCATATTTCCCAGGAAAACAAGGTTAGGTATACTATCCGCCTCCTTTTCAAGCAACGGGTATATATGATCGAAGCGGGCGTGTCTTTCTTTGTTGCAAACAGGGTCCTTATCGCGGTTCGGGTAATTATAAAAAGGAACAGGCTGACAAAAGAAATAGGCGCTGATGCCAGTCCTTTCCGACAGCCGGGATGCCTGGCGGATATTGTTCAGGTACTTTTCGAGTAGCGCGTCATAGTATTTCTCAGCGGGTACGGAAGGCGGGTCGATATAGAGCTGATCAGAGGTGTCGATAATCGAAGCATTAGCATTCTGGAATATCTTACCGTCAAAGACCTGTTGCATGGCATAAGAAAAATAGGGCCGGTCGTAATATAACATCCTTGATGGATAAAAATCCGTCAGCCCGTCCAGGAAAACGACAATGTCCGGGCGTTTCCCCTCAAAGACCTCCTTCGACAGCAATAGCAGCTCCTGTTTGCTGTAATAATGAGGAATGCCGTAATTGCGTACCCTGAGCGTTTGCCCCTGCGGGTATTTCTTTTCATAGAGGCGCAGGAAACAGGAGGGAATGGTTTCATTGTCTGCCATGTTATATCCGTACATCGTGGACCCGCCCAGAAAAAGAACCTCCAGCGTATCGGGAGAGGAAGGGTTTACAAATGTTGAGGGTGAGCTTTTTCTCTCGAAGCCATTAACGTTCACATATTCCGACGTGAAATCGGCCGCTTTGAACTGGAGCCACGGTTCGTAGGCGAATGTATTCGCTTCCCAGGATTCCGCAGCGATTTGCCTGTTCAGGGCAGGCGGGGCGTCGGGTCGCAGCTTTTCAGGTATGTCCTGGCTTGCAGCCCGGCCAGGCTTTCCTCCCCATAGCTTTTCCAACAAGTATACGGAAGCAAGCTTTTTTGTGGCGTACCTACGTTTATAGATAAAGCTGGATGCCATTTCAAACAGGAGCGCAAAAAAGCAGAAAGTAATCGCCCAGTATTTGATCGCTTTCCACCAGGAAATTTTTGAGGGATTGGCCATAAGGCGGCTGATAATTGATCAGATTATATTATATAAATGCGGGTAAAGATAATAAATCAATCAAAAGTCGCGCAGTTTTTGCCATGAACAGCTTTTTAATATTATATAATCGGCTTCTTGCCAGAGCCGCGGCCCCGGCCGTTCGGCGAGCTAAAAAATATAAGGATTCAGGGCTGCGGCGCCCAAGAAAATTTAAGGATCGTTTTATTTGCATGGGCAGGTAAAACTATTATCTTTACGTGCAGGTCTTAAAGAGGCCTCCTTAATCCATGCCAGAACCGCCGCGCTTCCAAGTCCGGGTAATAGTAATGATAACTCTAATGACCAATAAGTAATATCTCGATGACTATCCTGGGAATTTCTGCTTTTTATCACGATTCCGCTGCCGCCATTATCGCCAATGGTGAAATTATTGCTGCTGCGCAGGAGGAACGATTTACCAGGATCAAGCATGATTCGGCTTTTCCTGAAAATGCGATCCGGTTCTGCCTTCAACGCACCGGCCGCTCCCTGAACGATCTTGACGCGATCGTTTTTTATGAAAAGCCCATGCTGAAATTTGAACGTCTCCTGGAGACCTATTATAATTTTTCTCCAAAAGGAGTAAGGTCTTTTGTAACGGCTATGCCTTCCTGGATAAAAGAAAAATTATTCCTGAAGAAAGTTATTTACGAGGCCCTCGGGAAAATTGAAAAACTTGATCGGAAAAAGGTAAAGCTGTTGTTCCCTGAGCACCACCTGTCGCACGCTGCCAGCGCTTTTTACCCCTCCTCTTTTGAAAATTCCGCTATACTGACCATTGACGGAGTAGGCGAGTGGGCTACGGCGTCGATATGCAAGGGAACGGGAAACAGCATCACCATCCTGAAACAGCTTGATTTCCCCCATTCACTGGGCCTGTTGTATTCGGCGTTCACTTATTTCCTGGGCTTTAAAGTCAATTCTGGCGAATACAAGCTGATGGGGCTGGCTCCTTATGGTAACAAGGGCTCTGCCCGTGTAGCCGGTTATGTTGACCTCATCAGGAAACATCTTGTCGATATAAAAGAAGATGGCTCCATCTTTCTTAACCAGGACTATTTTAACTATGCCGTAGGATTGACCATGGTTAAAGAAGCAAAATGGGCAAAACTGTTTGGCTTTCCGCTCCGTCTGCCGGAAAACAACCTCGAACAACATCATTGCGACCTTGCGATGGCGATCCAGGAAGTAGCTGAAGAGATCGTACTGAACTTAGGCAGGGAGGCCAGGAGGCTGACGGGATGCGATACCTTGTGTATGGCCGGCGGCGTGGCGCTGAACTGCGTGGCCAATGGCAAGCTGGATGATGCAAAAATATTCAACAAGATATTTGTAACCCCTGCTTCCGGCGATGCGGGCGGGGCTCTGGGCGCCGCCTATGCAGCCTATTATATTTACTTTAACCAGCCCAGGCAGGTGGATCCTGCCAGGATGGATAACTTAACAGGCTCCTATCTCGGGCCGGAATATTCGGCTCTGGATGTAGAGGCGGTTTGCAATAAGTACAATGCACAGGCCGAGAGGTTTACAAATGAAGACGCGCTTTTGAAGCAGACGGCTTTGCTGATCTCCGACGGCAATGTGATCGGGTGGCACCAGGGAAGAATGGAATTCGGACCGCGCGCTCTTGGCGCCAGGAGCATTATCGCCGATGCAAGGAATAGCGAAATGCAGAAGAAGCTGAACCTGAAAATCAAATACCGCGAAGGGTTCAGGCCTTTCGCGCCGATCGTTCTCTCAGAAGATGTTTCGGAATATTTCGAGCACAATGCTCCGTCCCCCTACATGCTGCTGGTAAAGCCTGTGAAGAAAGGCCGGCAGATCCCTTATGGAGACGATTATGAACAAAAAGAATTGCTCGACAAGCTATATTTTCTGCGAAGCGATATTCCCGCAGTGACACATATTGATTATTCGGCGCGCATTCAGACCGTTCACCGGGATACCAATAAAAAGTTATGGGAGTTGCTGCAGGCTTTTAAAAAGCTGACCGGCTGTTCCGTTCTTGTGAATACGAGCTTTAACGTGCGCGGCGAGCCTATCGTTAATACGCCTGAAGACGCTTACCGGTGCTTTATGCGTACGGACATGGATTACCTCGTTATTGGAAATTTTCTTTTTGATAAAAAGAAGCAGCCCGAATGGGTCGAGAAAAAAGATTGGAAAACTGAATTTGCCTTAGACTAAATACCAACCATATATGGACTTTTTAAAAGATTTATGGAATTACATGACCTCAAGGAATAAATGGTGGCTCGCGCCGATGATCTTTATCCTGCTGCTGCTCGGATTGATTATCGTTTTCGGCGGCGGATCGGCAATAGCTCCTTTCATTTATACTTTATTTTGATGAAGGAGAAACATCTTGAAACCATCCTGGTATTCGTAGTGGCCCTTGTAATTATTTTTCTTATTTACAAGAATATCTACTTCTTGTACGCCGCTATATTGTTTGGCTGTATCGGTCTGTTTATTCCCTGGCTGAGCGCGAAGTTGCATTGGCTATGGATGAAGCTTGCACATGCTATGGGATATGTGATGAACAGGGTGATCCTTTCCGTGGTCTTTTTTGTTTTCCTGGCGCCCATCGCATTCCTGAGCAGGCTGTTCAGGAAGAACACGTTTAAGTCAGCCGGTCAGCATGCCAGTTACTTTACCGAACGGAATCAGACTTATGCCAAAAAAGACCTGGAAAACTTATGGTAAATGAGGCGCCGCCCGCTTTTATTTAGAATTTACCGCGCAAATCGGGCGACCTATATTTTAGGGGATGGCAAGAATTTATAGGGATAAGCAATAGACAAATACATCAGGGAATTGTATCGCAGATCTCCGGCAGGGACGGCAATATGTAGCCATCAGCCTGTAGAATCGGTTTAAAAAACCCCGTAAATCAACGATTTACGGGGTTTTTCGATAATCAAAAGAGATTAGCTGTAGAGGGAGGACTCGAACCTCCACGAGGCGGTTAGCTATAGTACAATGTTTGTGGTGGTCAACCCCAGTCGCTCTGATTGCTCAGAACGGCATTATGCTACGTTTATCCCGTGATCCTCGCCCCCGAGACAAGAGGGTATGTCTGCCAAAATTCCATCACCCTACAGTGTGAAAAAGAAATCTATTAGTTTTAGATCTTTCTTGCGTTCCAGACTTTCATGGATCAGGCTTTTTACGAAAGCCAGGAATGATTTTATTCCAAAGACTGTTCCATTAAAGATCCTGACTGCCTAAGACGCGTTAACAACAATTGCGCAATCAGGTTCCTTGAAGGTTACGGACCGTATAAGATGCCTTATGCTATTGCACAATCGGTATTCTTCTAAGGTCCGGCCGGAGCGGTTATGAAAAGAGCTAAATCATAGCAAAACTAATGAAAATGCATATTTGTTGATCATTATTTAATTATTATTTTAAATATTTAGATTTTATTTAAGTATATTCGTTGTATTGTTGATAATATTCAAAATACTATAATAAAATGGCTGCTAAATTGAATCTTGATAAACTGGACCTCCAGATCCTGCAGGAAATGATGGCAGATGCAGAAATATCCTACGCGGATCTTGGCAAAAAATTATTTGTTTCCGGCGGCACCATCCACGTACGTATTAAGAAACTTCAGGAAGCCGGCATTGTGAAAGGGTCCAGGCTAACAGTCGATATCAAACAGTTGGGGTATGATGTAATTGCTTTTGTAGGCATTTACCTGGAAAAAAGCTCCTTATATGATTCCGTTGCCCGCGAACTGAGCAGTATTCCCCAGATCACCCGGTTGAATTATACCACCGGTAATTATAGCATGTTTGCTGAAATCGTTTGTAAGGATATTACCCAGCTTCGCTTTGTCCTGCATGATGAGCTTCAGAAAATTAAAGGCATTGAGCGCACCGAAACCATTATTTCTCTTGAAGAAAGCTTCTCCAGGAATGTAGAAGTGTATGCGCCTCATCTTTGAATATGATTGACCCAGTCATTAACCTTGTATTTACAAGGCCTTTATGCGCCCATTGCTAAAGAATAAAACCAAAGAAAGCTTAGTAGCTGAAACGCGGGCGTTCATTCCGGCGCTAATCAGGCTTTGGTATTCCCTCATGTGTAGTGAGGTTTTTCGATGTTGCGAACGGCCATCGCTAATCAACCGTGCTATTCCCTTACCTGCAAAGCGTCTCTGAGCCCGTTGCCCAGCAAATTGAAGGCAAGCACCAGTAACATGATGGCGAAACCCGGCGCCAGCGCAGGCATAGCATTGTTGGTGATGATGAGATTGTAGTTCTCCCTGATCATCAATCCCCAGCTTGGCTGCGGCGGCTGTACGCCTATTCCCAAAAAACTTAATCCCGCTTCAATCACAATGGCTGAAGCAAAATTTGAGGCGGCTACTACGATCACCGGTCCGATTACATTGGGAAGAATATGGCGGACGATGATCCTGGCCGACGAAAAGCCCAGCGCCCTGGCAGCTTCAATATATTCCATTTCCTTTATACTCATCACCTGCCCGCGAATGATGCGCGCTACGTTTACCCAGGTCGTTAGTCCGATCGCTATAAATACCTGCCAGAAGCCCTTTCCCAACATCAGCGTTATCGCAAAAACCAATAACAACGTGGGTATGCTCCAGATCACATTGATCAGCCAGGCGATAACATCATCTACTTTGCCTCCAAAATACCCGGCTACAGCGCCAAAAAAAACGCCGATGACAATAGAAAGGATAACAGTAACCAGGCCAACGGCCAGGCTTACTCTAACGCCTATTAGTAACCGACTTAATATATCCCGCCCATATTTATCCGTTCCCAGGATGAATTTTATCTTCTCTACCTTAAAAGGCGCAAGCGCCGCCGTATGGCTTATGGGATCGGATTGCTGAACGTTTGCCTTCGGTGGCGATGATGAGCGGCCTGGAGTAGAATCTTCCTCGACGGCTGAAGCGTTGGCAGGTTGGGAGTCTGCCGGGATGACTGACGAAGATTGAGAGGCTGCTGAAAAAGATTCTGTTGTATCTGGCCTGGAGCCAGCCCGGGCGCCTGATGAATTATTCGATCGCGTATCCGCTTGACCAGCCGGAGAGTTGACCGACCCGGGCTTTGCGGCGGCGGCTTGCGGCAGGCGAAATACTATAGTTTCCGATACGCCCTCGTCGATGTATTGCTCAACGATCAGCGAGTCCTTTGCTATCCTGTAATCAATAATAGGCAGGTACTGATACGCGTCTTTTTTTCCGTATAGCAGCTGAACAAAAAAAGACGGGTCCTTTTCTGCGTTCATTTCTTCCTTCGGGATCTTCAGGAACAATTGCGTAAACCCCGGTTTTTTTCCGCCGATCTCCAGGATCATCCTGTTGGCGTCGGGCGATTTATCGGGACTGATAAAATAGGCGAATATCCCTGTCAGCGCCGAAAGAAGAATAATGACCATCCCGAAAACGGCGCCGGTGTTGCGCTTCAGCCTGCGCCAGGTATTGCGTTGCGTTGTGGGGCGGCTCATTTTACTTTTCTGTTTTTCCAGGTATAAGATCCGAATCTTCCCATTCCCCCCGAAATAATGATGTACAGGATATGCAGGGGCTGCAACACTGCGAAAAATTTCATCAGCTTTTGCTGCCGGAAAAATGCGGCTACTGAATAGACAAA
>JAEUVR010000161.1 GCA_016786785.1 Chitinophagaceae bacterium | reverse complement strand
TTTGTCTTCCAGCGCCTTTGCTTTTTCGGCGCTGCTATCGCTGACATAGGTAAAGGCGATATTTGCGCCATGCTCGGCGAATTTTATGCATATCCCTTCTCCGATCCCGCGCGCGCCGCCGGTAATGATAGCTGTTTTGTTCTCGAGTAATTTCATCAGGCGTTTCGTTTAGTTTTACAGGTTTACAATGAAATAAAAGATCAATGATCGTTGAGCCCAAAATAATATCATTCTACGGTATATTCAAGGATCTCCTCAATATAGCCGCGTTCATTACTTAACCGGGGCACTTTGTGCTGGCCGCCCAGCTTATTTTTCCCCTTAAGCCATTTATTGAAAGTCCCTTTTTTAAGCGCCCTTAATATGGGCAGGCGAAGGGCGATGTCCTTGTGGCGTTTGGCTTCATAATCGCTGTTCAGCTCCTGCAGGGCTTTGTCAAGCTCTATCGTAAACAATTCGATATTTTCCGGCTCGCGGTCAAATTCTACCAGCCATTCATGCGCGCCATTGCTGTTGTCGCTGAAATATACGGGGGCGGCGGTATAGTCGGTAACAATAGCGTCGCATTTTCTGCAGGCAATAGCAATGGCCCTGTCCGTATTGTCGACGATCAGCTCTTCGCCAAAGGCATTGATATAATGCTTGAGGCGGCCGCTGACAATGATCCTGAACGGTTTTAAAGAAGTAAATATAACGGTGTCGCCGATCAGGTATCGCCAGAGTCCGCCATTGGTGCTGATGATGAGGGCATAATTTTTCCCCTTTTCTACTTCCCGCAATCCTACGGTTTTCGGGTGAGGCTTACCGTATTCGCTCACCGGCATGAATTCCATGAAGATGCCATGGTCTACAAAAAGCAATAGGCCCTCATCGTCCGGCTTTTCCTGCGCAGCGAGGAATCCTTCGCTGGCATTATAGGTTTCGAGGTAATTGATCTTTTTGCCGATCAGCTTATGAAACTGTTCGCGATAAGGCTTGAAGGAGACGCCGCCGTGTATATATAGTTCGAGGCTGGGCCATACTTCGGCAATGGTCGATTTGCCCGTAATTTCCAGGATGCGTTTCAGCAGCACAAGGGTCCAGGTAGGCACGCCTGAAATAGAGGTCACGTTTTCTTTTATGGTGGCTGCGGCAAGCTTTTCAATTTTATTTTCCCATTCGTCCATCAACGCTATGCTTAGCTCGGGCGTTTTTATCCAACTTCCCCAGAAAGGAGTGTTTTGTAATAGAACGGCGCTGAGATCGCCGGAATGGACTTCCTCGTTTAGCTGGTGCACATTATGGCTGCCGCCTACCACAAGGCCTTTGCCGGTGAGCAGGTCGGAGTCGGGATGATAACGATAGTACATGGTCAGCACATCCTTGGCGGCCTTATAGTGGCAGTCCTGCAGGCTTTCGTCGGTTATGGGAATATACTTGCTCTTGTCGCTCGTGGTTCCGCTGCTTTTGGCGAACCAGTTGACAGGCGTATTCCACAATATATTTTGTTCTCCATCCATTATCCTTTGGATATAGGGTTTCATATCCTCATAGCTATGGATGGGCACGGCTTTTTTAAAATCTTTGACCGTAAATAATTTAGAGAAATTATATTTTTTACCGAATTCAGTGTATTGAGCGGAGGTAACAATATCCTGGAGCACTTCCCTTTGCGAATCTTCGGGATGCATCTTCCAGGCGTCGATACGCCAGAATCTCAGGCGGGCTAATTGTGATATGGCGGGCGACAATAATTTCACAGCCGCCAAATTACGAAAATATCAAGAGGGATAAGATTACCCATTGCCTGCGCGCGCTTCCTCATGCAGATAATCTTTCCTTTTTAATTCAAAATTCCTGCCCAGGTAAAGCCGGCGCACCTGTTCGTCGTCCGCCAGTTCTTCCGCCGTTCCGTGCTGGAATATCTTTCCTTCGATCAACAGGTATGCCCTGTCGCAGATAGACAGGGTCTCATTTACGTTATGGTCGGTGATCAGTATGCCTATATTCCTGTATTTCAGCCTGGCTACCACCGCCTGTATATCTTCGACGGCTATGGGGTCCACGCCGGCAAATGGTTCGTCGAGTAATATGAATTTGGGATCCACTGCCAGGGCCCTGGCGATCTCCGTCCTCCTGCGTTCGCCGCCGCTCAGCGAATCGCCGTTGTTTTTCCGGACATGATGCAGACGGAATTCATCCAGCAGGTCTTCCAGCTTCTGTCTTTGTTCGGACCTGCTGAGTTTGGTCATTTCCAGTACGGCCAGGATATTGTCTTCCACGCTCAGCTTGCGGAAAACGGAAGCTTCCTGCGGAAGATAGCCAATGCCCAACTGCGCTCTTTTATACATCGGTAAGCGCGTGATCTCCTGGTCGTCCAGGAATACCTTGCCATCGTCGGCCTTGATAAGACCGACAACCATATAAAAGGTGGTTGTTTTGCCTGCGCCATTCGGACCAAGCAGCCCTACGATCTCGCCTTGTTTGACGTTTATAGAAACGTTATTGACGACCGTGCGGCTTCTATACGATTTGATGAGGTTATCGGTGTGTATTTCGCTGATCAAGCTCCTGTGTTTAGGACAAAAATACCGTAACTAATCCATTAAATCCCGGGAGAAGATGAATTTAACGAGTGTTTGAGATACCAGAATCCTGTGCTAAGTTTGCAGCCTAATAAACAGGCATGAAAGTTATTGACCATATCCGGCAGTCAAAAGAGACCCTGGTTTCTTTTGAAATTTTACCGCCATTAAAAGGAAAGACCATTAATTCCATATATGAACACCTTGATCCGTTAATGGAGTTGAAGCCTTCATTTATAAATGTTACCTATCACCGCAGCGAACATGTGTTTAAAAAGAAGGCCGACGGCACTTTTGATAAGGTAGAGGTCAGAAAGCGTCCCGGCACCGTGGGGATCTGCGCGGCCATCATGAACCATTATCATGTAGACGCCGTGCCTCACCTGATCTGCGGAGGATTTACCAAACGCGAGACGGAAGACGCGTTGATAGACCTGAATTTTATCGGGGTGGACAATGTGCTGGTGCTGCGCGGGGACGCGGCTAAGAACGAATCTGTATTTGAGCCTGAGCCCGACGGGCATCGTCATGCGATAGATCTTCTTAAGCAGGTGGTGAACCTGAATAATGGCATTTACCTGGAGGAAGATATCCGCGATGGGTTCCGGACAAAGTTTTCGATTGGCATTGCCGGTTATCCCGAAAAGCATTTCGAGGCGCCAAATATGAATACGGACCTGGCCTATCTCAAAGCAAAGGTGGACGCAGGCGCGGAGTATATCATCACCCAGATGTTTTTCGATAATAAGAAATTCTTTGAATACGTGGAGAAATGCCGCGCGAACGGCATTGATGTTCCTATTATTCCCGGGTTGAAGCCGATTGCCAGTAAGCGGCAGCTATCGGTGCTGCCCAGGGCATTTTATGTGGACATCCCCAACGAGCTTAGCGTGGAGATCATGAAATGCAAAACAGACGCGGATGTAGAGCTGGTGGGCGCTGAATGGCTGCTGCAACAGTCCAGGGAGTTAAAAGCGGCCAATGTTCCCGTATTGCATTATTATACGCTGAGCAAGCCCAGGATAATTTATGATGTAGTACGGCAATTGTTATAGCGCGGCAGATTGGGCAGATTGATCCTTCCCCAGCTTTTTAAATTGTTTTTTATTGACTTTAAGCGGGTATTGCTTTTTTAGCGCTTCTATCCATTGTTCTTCCAGGTGGTTTTGGTAGTCTACGATTACTTCTCCCCGCGCATCAGCAAACGATTTTGGCGATTTTTCGGGATATAATTTGATGATATAAGCAAAGGCGGAGTTGTTGTCCGGCTGCTGGTCGACCTCGGCGGTGATCAGTCCCTCGGTAAAACGCGTTCTTTCCCGTACCGGTATCTGGGCAAGGTTAAACCGTCCTGAATCGACCTGTATGTTGTCGTCCATAAGAGAACGCCAATGGGCATAGTCGTTTTGTAAGGAGGAACGCGTTTTTTCAGCGGTTTCTTTATTGGGGCAGATAAAGATCAGCGCATCGGCGCTCTGTTCCCACCAGTACTTGTCCTGATGCGCCATATAATATTTTTCCAGGGAAGCGCTATCGGACAAGGAAGCGTCCCATACCTGCTGTTGCATGATCTCGAATAGGAGATTGCCTGCCGTAAACTCAGCAAGCTGGCCTGCAAAAGCCTGGTTGTATTTTTCCAGGTGATCGCGATAATGATCGATCGTTATTTTTTCTTCGAAGCCTTCAAACAATTGCGCGTAAGTTTTATTGCCCAATGCTTCGCCGAGGGATCGTTTTTCTTCGAGGTAGTCGCGGAAATCTGCCGTCGTCCTGGTCTCTCCGCCAATGGTCAGCAGAACGGTTTGGAGCCCCAGGTCGGGAAACTCAGGTATGGAGCGTTGCTGTATTATGCTGTCCGCTATCTGGGCCAGCTTTTTTTCTTCGAAAGGAGTTTTGGCATATCCTGCCCGGGATTGAATGCTCTTTGCCAGCGCCTGCTGAACTGCCTGCATGCGGTCGCCTGCCTGGATGCGTTCCTTTAATACCTCTCTCCACTGTTTATTGCCTTTATCTTCGATTACGGGTATGCGTTGCAGTCTCTTCAGGATATGATACCCGAATGCCGTCTCCACCGGCTTGCTGATATCGCCGTCGTTCATTAGGCCGAATGCGGCCGCTTCAAATGCAGGATCATAATAGCCCGACTCGAATGCCGGCATTTCGCCGCCATTTTTATAGGTAAGGTTATCGTCGCTCACTTGTTCCGCCAGTTGGGAAAAATCGGCGCCCGCCAGCAGCGCATTGTATACGGAATCCGCTTTTTGAGCGATCAGCGCTTTTCCCTCTTCGGTGGCGCCTGGCCGAAAGGCCAGCTGGATCTGTGCGATGCGCAGTTTTCCCATCGCTTTCCTTTCTTCTTTATTCATCAGGATATGCCATCCTTTTTTACTCCTGAGGGGGGCGGAAAATTTACCGGGCGGAACCGAATAGGCAAGCGTTTCCAGCGCGTAAGGAAGGGTAAAGGCAGAGACAAAGCCCAGGTCGCCATTATCAGGCCCTGCATGTTGCGGATTATATTGCCGGGCTACGGTCTCAAAAGGCGTTCCCTTTTGCAGTTCCTGGTAAGCGGCCTGGATAGCTGCTTCGGCGGCCTTTGTTTCTTCCACGTCGGGGTTTGGCGATAGCGGGACAAAGATGGAAAGCAGGTGAATATCTTTCAGGCTTCTTTCAAAGGCTTCGTCGATCATTATCCGCATCCCTGCGTCTTCCTTAATATAAAAATCGGCCAGTTGTTCCCTGAAAGCCTGCAGCTCCATTTTCTGTGTGTCCAGCGTATCCATCCTGGCGTCCAATGCCGCTCTTACCTTCAGCTTATACCGGTAGTACAGTTCAAGGTAATCGGCATAGGACATTTTTTCCTGTACGGTATCGTTATTGTTTTTATGATATGCTTTTAGAAATTCATTACTGCTTACTTTATTGCGGCCATAAGAAAATAAGGTTTGCGCCGCGAGCGAAGAAGAGAGAAGAAAAAGAGATAAGGCAATGCCGTAAACAGAGGGTTTCACAAACATGATATTATCTGGATTTTGGAGGTTGAACCTTCAGGTTGATCACTTCGTCGATCTGAAGGTAGGTCAGTTTTTTGGCAATGATCCGTTTATCTTTATCGAGCAGGTACAATACCGGCGTCTGGTAAACATCATAGAGTTGTTTATACCCGGGCCGGTTGGCGGCGATTTCGGCGTCCTGCTGAGAAGGCAGTTGGTATACATGCGTCCAGCCGTCGAGATGATGTTCATGAATAAATTTCAGCCAATCTTCTTTCGGTCCATCCACTTTAACGCCATAGATCTGTACGCCCTGACTTTTCCATTTGGCTTTAAAGATAGAATCTACCTTAGGCACCACTTCTTTACAATGCGAGCAGGAGGGGTCCCAGAAGCAGATCACGGTAAAATCGGCGGGGAGCTTATAGATAGAAGAAGGCTTGCCGGCCGTATCCACCATGACCATATCAGCCGCGGGTTGCCCGATAAGATTGGCCATCAGGCTATACGCTCTTTTGGTCATGAACTCCTTGTATTGGGCCGTAAAAAACTCCGCCTTGCCGGCGTTGACGTATTTTTCAAATAGGTGGACAAACACCGCATCCTGCCCCATGTATTGGGGCGTGATGTATTTCTGCACAAAATGCACCATCAGGTACTTGAACATTTCCGGGGAGGTGCGCGCCTGCAATAACATGGCGTCGACCTCTTTTATCAGCGAGTCGGGATTGGGAACGACCAGGTCATTTAAATATTTCTCCAGTTTGGGTTCAAAAAAAGGCGTCCGGGCAAGGCGTTCATCGGCAAAGGAGAGCCCTTCCCAGTAATGATCTTTATAATAGCGGTAAGCAAAATTAGAATCGTATTTTCCGCCCGGGTGCCGGGAAGCCGGCGGCACTTTAGGTTCGCGCATGGCGTTGAACAGCATCGCTAAAAAAGAAGAAGGGTATTTGCGGCCGATACTGTCGCGGAAATGCTGCAGGCGGTCGGTCAGCTTTTTTGCCCGCGCGGCTAGCGCCGTTGAATCCTGCTTGTTTTTTGCGCTGGTATATTGCCGGTTGGTTTCCTCTATCATTTTTCCCATTTGGGCGGCAAAGGAGGAATACTCCTGGAACTGCGCATTGTCCCGGGATTGCGAAAAAACAATACCCGAGGGTAGGTCGGCGGTATCTGCCGTTATGGAAAAATGCTGCTGCTTGTCGAGCAGGGTTTCAAAAAGGATCTCTTTATTGGGAGAAACGATAAAATAGATGCCTCCCGGCAGCCGTTCTTTGCCGGTAAACCTCCCGGAAGAATGTTCATCCAGCAGGGTAGAATCGGCCAGGGCTTTTATCTTCCCATAATAATATCCCAGGTAGATATAGCTGTTTTTATAGGGTTTCAGCGTGATAGCAATATCATAACCTGTTTGGGCATGGGCCAAAAGCAGGGAAGCCAGTCCGGCCAATAATAAGGTTATCTTTTTCATCAATACCCAAAAATATTAAAATACAACGCAGAATAGGGTAATTCCTTGTGGGGTATAGAAAAAAGGCCAATTTATAGTAACATTGTTTTATGTTATTACTGTATTGCCAGACGCTTACGCCGCGATTACAATATATCGTTAATTTTTTCAGCGCTGCGCTTTTCGATGCGCCGGTACAGGTTACGACAAATAAGGAGGAGTATCGGCTGGCGGTTATTCCCAAACTGAATTATTCGGAGGAAGAGATCTGTGAAGACGAGCTGATGATCCGGCCGGTTCCCCTGCTTTTCGAGACCGGCATCCGCGTTCAGGATACTTCCTGTTTTGAGATCAATTACCACAAGGCATTTTTTCAAACTGCCGGAGATCTTCATTTCGATTTGTTTGCCGCCGCTTTTTATTTGCTGAGCCGTTATGAGGAATACCTGCCTAATGAAAAAGACGAGTATGGCCGTTATGCCTATGCGCAATCTCTTGCTTATAAAGAAGGTTTTCTGCATCAACCGCTGGTCAATATCTGGATACAGGAGTTTAAAAAACTATTAAGCCGTAAGTTTCCGGGCATGGCCTTTAAAAACAAAGCGTTTGCCAATATGCTTAGCTATGATATTGACATGGCTTATTCTTATCTGCATAAGGGGTTTCTCAGGAACCTGGGCGGCGCCCTGCGTTCGATCGTAAAAGGGCAATGGAAATTGCTGGCGGAAAGGCTGCTGGTATTGTTAAAAGTAAGAAAGGACCCCTTCGACTGTTATGAATGGCTCGACGCGCTGCATCTTTACTGCCGGTTAAAACCTTATTATTTTTTCCTTGCGGCCAAGCAAAGATCGCGATATGATAAGAATACGCCGACAAATGCAAAAGCGTTCAGGGATATCATTGAGTATTATTCGGCTACTTATGATGTCGGCATTCATCCTTCCTGGCAGAGTTATGACAGGCCTGCGTTGATGAAGGAAGAATTGGAATGGATGGAAGCCGTGACGGGTAAAAGGATCGTCAATAGCCGGCAACATTATATCAGGCTTAATTTGCCGGCCACCTATCGCCAGCTGATGGCTATCGGCATACAGAAGGATTTTTCAATGGGGTATGGCGGCATCAATGGTTTCCGGGCTTCTGTATGCTCTCCTTTTTACTGGTACGACCTGGAGGGGGAATCGGCTACGGAGCTGATGGTCTATCCTTTTTGTTTTATGGATGCCAATGCCTTTTATAAGCAGCATTATACGCCGATGCAGGCATATTCGGAGCTGATGAAATATTATGACGAGGTAAAGAAGGTAAGCGGAACGATGATCACCATATGGCATAATACCCTGTTGGGCGCCGCTTCCGGTACGGAAGGATGGAAGGAAATGTTTGAATTATTTATGAAGGAGACCGTTTACTGGGATGCTTACAGCAATTAGGCAGGAGATGATTTCTTGTTTTGTTTGGCGGATCTTCTTAAAGCCTGGTTGATCGAATACACGCCATATAAGGTAACAATACCTCCGGCCATGATAAAAACAGTCAGTTTCTCTCCAAAAAAAGCGGCGCCAAGCAAAACGGTAATGACAGGATTAATATAACCATATATGGAAGCCTGCTCTATGGGTAGACGCTGCAGCGCATACAGGTAGGCGATGAATGATACGACCGAACCGATCAGCGCCAGGTACAATATTGCGGTCCAGGCCTGCCATTTGATCTCGGACAGGGGGATCGACATGCCGGCGCTTTTGGATATAATGCCCACGACGATTCCGGAGATAAGCATTTGTAAGCCCAGGCTGAAATAAGGGTTGAATACTTTGGCGTTTTGTTTCGTATAGATGGTCCCGAAAGCCCATGACCAGGCGCCGATCAGCGAGATGACAATGCCAAAAAGAAAATCGGGGTTTAAAAAATCGAGCAGGTGTTCGTAGAAGATCAGGCATATGCCCAGGAAGCCCAATAAGAATCCCTGTATGGCCCTACCCGGCGTTTTCTCCTTTGAGCTGAACATGCCGATCACTACCATCCATAAGGGAAAGGTTGCGGCGAGGATGGCCGCCAGTCCTGCAGAAATATATTTTACGCCCCAGGTGGTCAGTCCGTTCGGGATCAGGATATTCAGCGTTCCGAGGATCAGTATGGGGCGCCATTCCCTTGCTTTTGGCCAGGGCATTCCTTTAAAGATGAAGTAACTGGTAAAAAGAAGGCCTGCCAGGGTTTGCCTGATGGATACCAATTGTAAGGGGGGCATATGCCTTACGCCTTCTTTTGCGGCGACCCAGGTGGTTCCCCAAAGGACGCAGAGAACGGCGAGCGCAAAAAGCGCTTTTTTGCGCTCGCTGTAATTTTTTACTAATGATGCGTTGAACATTATAGGCGCCGGGCGACCATTTATATACCGGTTCCGGCTTTAAAAAATCTTATCGTTAATGTTTAAAATGCCTTAGCCCGGTGATCGCCATAGCCAATTCATTTTGTTTGCAATATTCCAGCGAATCTTTATCGCGGATGGAGCCTCCGGGTTGAATAAATGCCGTGATCCCCGCCTGGTGCGCCATCTTCACGCAATCGTCGAAGGGGAAAAAAGCATCGGAAGCCAGGACAGCGCCCTCCAGGTCAAAGTTAAACTGCCGGGCTTTGTCGATGGCCTGCCTGAGCGAATCTATCCTGCTGGTTTGTCCGCAACCTTTTCCAACCAACTGCCTGTTTTTTACCAGGCTGATGGCGTTGGACTTAAGATGCTTGCATACAATATTGGCGAAAGCCAGGTCCTGTTTCTCCGTTTCACTCGCCGCCCTTGTGCCATGCGATTCCCAGGAACTATAATTTCCCTGATCGATATCCTGCGCCAGCGTGCCGCCCAGTATGCTTTTGAACATCCGGGAAGGACGATCGGCATTGGCATGATATTGAAGGAGGATGCGGTTTTTCTTTGTCGTTAATATTTCCAGCGCTTCGCCGTCAAAAGAAGGCGCGATCAGCGCTTCGAAAAATATATCATTGATCAACTGTGCGGTTTCTTTATTAATAGGGCCGTTACATACCAGCACGCCGCCAAAGGCAGATTCAGGATCTCCTGCCAGCGCCGCTTTCCAGGCGGCTTCGACGGTATCCCTCGACGCTACTCCGCAGGTATTGGTATGTTTGATGATGGCAAAGCTGGTATCAGAGAACTCGGCGATCAACTGTATGGCTGCATCTATGTCCACCAGGTTATTATAGGAGATCTCCTTGCCATGAAGCTGGGTGAAGGTCTTGCTCAGGTCGCCATAAAATACTGCTTTCTGATGCGGGTTTTCGCCATAGCGCAATGTTTTTTCAGGGCCCTGGTTGAGGGTTTCAATGGGGGCGGAAGGGTTAAAATAATTGGAGATCGCCAGGTCGTACTGCGCGCAAACTTCAAAAGCCTTGGCTGCGAAAGCTTTTCTTGTTTCAATGGTTGTCTCTCCCCGTTGTTCCGTGATCACCTTTTCCAGGTCGGCATATTGCGCGGGACTTGCGGTGATCAGCACGTCTTTAAAATTTTTGCCGGCGGCGCGGATCAGCGAAACGCCGCCGATGTCTATCTTTTCAATGATGGCCTGTTCGTTATTTGTTGTTTTCAGCGTTTCTTCAAAGGGGTAGAGATCAACGATCACCAGGTCCAGCTCAGGAATATTGTATTCCGCCATCTCCTTAATATCTGTCTCATTATCTCTTCTGCCCAGTATTCCGCCAAAGATTACCGGGTGGAGGGTTTTTACGCGTCCGCCCAGGATGGACGGGTAGCCAGTCAGTTTTTCGACGGGCGTAACGGGGATTTCCAGCTGCTCAATAAATTTCTGGGTTCCGCCGGTGGAATACAGTTGAACGCCCAGCTGATGCAATTGCTTTACGATGGTTTCCAGCCCCTCTTTGTAAAAAACGGAGATCAGGGCCGATTGAATCTTTTTAGTCATGGAATGGGAACTTTATGCGTAGAAAGGGCGCTAAATTACTTCAAATGGAACTCCTGGCAAAGCAGCCCCTGTCAAATCCCCTATTTGTGGGTATTTATTTTTGACATCAGGTTACTCCCGTAAAAAATGATGGCATAGAGCAGGATGGTCTGCGGGAGGGAAATGGATAGGTCGTTCCAGGTGGAGAAGGGGATCTTTTCGAGGCGTTCTATGCTTGCATTCATCAGCCAGATCATCCAATGGAGCGCCCAGCCCGTTGCCGTTGCGACCGGGTCGAGCCAGGAGACCGCGCACAATAACAATTCCCCGATCAGGATGATGCTGGAGAGCGGCACGGCAATAAAGTTGGTAAGCAGGAAAAGGTTGGGGAACTGGCGAAAATAAAACAGGATAAGGGGAAGCGTGAGCCATTGCGCGGCTATCGTTACGGC
>JAEUVR010000148.1 GCA_016786785.1 Chitinophagaceae bacterium | reverse complement strand
GAAGTGGTCGGCGCATGAAACTGCCGGCCGGCCTGATTGACCAGCGCCAGCGCTTTTTCGTCGCCGATGCCGGTAAAAGAAGCGCCGCTGGTGCGGTTGGCCTTTCTATAAGAAGCCTTAAAAATATAGGGGATGCCCAGGTTCCGGCACAGGCCGGCTACTTTTTCGGCTACTTCCATGACCAGCGCTTCCGATTCCACTACGCAGGGCCCTGCGATCAGGAAAAAATTTTTCTCATCATACTGCTGTTGGGCAAAAAGCTCTTTCAAAAATCCTTCCATGTCTGAGGCGTAATTTTTTGATTTACATGTTTGATATATCGGCCACTGTTTTTTTCTCCAGTATTTTCAGGGTGGAGTCCCTCACCTGGGCCATAATATCGTGTATGCCGCAACGTTTCTCATCGCAGTTTTTACATCGTTCATAAAAATAAAGGCTGACGCAGGGAAGCATGGAGATGGGACCGTCAATGATCCGGATGATCCGGGCCAGCGGAATATCCTTTGGAGGTATCCTGAAAAAATACCCTCCGCCTTTTCCCTTTTTGCTTTCAAGAACGCCTTCATTCTTCAGTTGTAACAGGATGTTTTCAAGAAACTTCAGCGGTATCTTTCGTTTTTTAGCGATCTCGGCGATCAATGTCGGCTCATTGGAAGACTTGTCCGCCATATACATCAACGCCTGAAGGGCATACTGGGCTTTTTTGGAAAGCATCAAACTAAATTTCTGTAAACAATCGGTTATAATAAATATAGGAAATATAAGGCATTCGCCCGGTTATATGCCCAATACTTCGTTCATGGTAAAGATCCCTTTTTTGCCGCGAAGGAACTCCGCCGCCAATACCGCTCCGGTGGCAAATCCCTTGCGGTTATGAGCGGTATGCATGATCTCAATATCATCGATGGCGGAATGATACCGGATAGAATGGGTGCCCGGCGCAGGGTCCCTGCGTTCGCTGATAATGGATAGCTCTTCCTTATGGTCAGCAGCCTGGTTGACCCATCTCTTCTTACGAGTTAGTTTATTGATGATCTGCTCTGCCAGCGTGATCGCTGTTCCGCTCGGGGCGTCGAGTTTCTGGGTATGATGTATCTCTTTCATGTCCACCTCGTATTCCGGATGCCCGGCCATCAGTTCCGCCAGTTTTTCATTCAGGGCGAAAAAGATATTCACGCCAACGCTGAAATTGCTGGCATACAGCAGGGCGCCTTCTTTGTCGGCAGCATATTGTTTGATCTCTTCGAAACGATTTAACCAGCCTGTCGAACCGCTGACCACCGGTACGCCTGCGTCTATGGAAAGTTTGATATTGTCGAAAGCGCTGTCGGGGCCGGTAAATTCAATGACCACATCCGCCTTCCTGATATTTGTTATGGTGCGGTCCTCCAGGTTTTCTATCGAAACCTTACACACGATATTATGCCCGCGTTGAACAGCGATCGCTTCGATAGCCTGGCCCATTTTGCCATATCCCAATAATGCAATGTTCATCAAAAAAAATTTAAAGGCAAATGTAAAGTTTTGGCCTATGAATTACTTAAAATTAATCACTAAAGCCAATCCGGGAACCCCTGGCCCTGCGAGAGAAGACGGCTTTATTTCCAGGCTGAGGTCGTCGCTGACGTCGAACGCTTTAAGGTGCCCGTCTACCGTGGCGTCTACCACGTTTAAGCCCCACATGGCAAGCGTAAATAAGATGGAATAGTCCATGCTTTTTCTGAACTCGTTGCGATAGCTGATCAGCGAACCCTGAAGTCCCTGGTTCACCAGCGCTTTGAGCTGGGGGTGAACGGCTGCCATGCTGTCGGCATTGCCTGCCCTGCCATTGGCGACAATGGACAAAGCATAACGGGTTCTGTTATACCATTGTCTGTTATCGAAGAAAAGGTAAACAGGCACGCCGATGGCCCCATATACAATGGGCACCTTCCAGTATTTTTTATTATAGACCTGGCCCCACCCGGGTACGATCAGCGAGCGCAGCGTAGCCTGCCGGGGAGAATGGTTTTTTTTAACGACGCTGTCTTTAACCATGCCCTCCTTTTCCTGCGCTGAAGAATCAACGGAAACGGAATCCCGCACAGGCGCTTCCGCCGCAGTTGGCGCCGCGGAGTCAGATGAAGAAACAGGGATCGTGTCTGCCGCGAAAGGAGAAACGGGAATTGTGTCTGCTATACGATCCTCCGGGCTGGAATCCGTCGTTTGCGAAAAAGCAAACCAGGGAGCAAAGATCAGGAAAAAGGATAGGACCGCTTTCATGATGTCCATCTTAGTTTGCAGATACGCCCATCTGTTCGAGTATCTTATTCAGATCGTGGATGGAATAATATTCTATCATGATGGTTCCGCTCCCTTTTTTGGAGTGATTCAGTTTTACCTTGGCGCTGAAATGAGAAGCTAAATTATCTTCTATTTTTTTGAACGCCGCCGGAGCCTGTTGTTTTACCGAATTTTTAACGCCGGTTTTATACAGCTTGCGCACCAGCTCTTCTGTTTGCCTGACAGACAGCCCCTGTTTTGTGATCTCCTTGAAGATATACAGTTGTTTATCCACCGTGTCCACATTGATCAATGCGCGGGCATGTCCCATAGAGATGATGTTTTTCCTGACGGCCGCCTGGATATCGGGAGGCAGGCGAAGCAAACGGATATAATTGGCCACGGTGCTTCTTTCCTTACCCATGCGTTCGGCTACTTCTTCCTGGGTATGGTTCAGCTCTTCCATCATTCTTTTATAGCTTAGCGCGATTTCCATCGCGTTAAGGTCCTCGCGCTGGAGGTTTTCCAGCAGGGCAAGCTCCAGCAACTGCTGGTCGTTAGTTTTTCGGATATAGGCGGGAATATCTTTTAATCCTGCCAGCTTGGAGGCCCTAAGCCGGCGTTCGCCGGATATCAGCATAAACTTTCCGTTCGCCAGCCCCGATACCGTGATCGGTTGTACCAGGTCGTGCAGTTTGATGGAATGGGCCAGCTCCTGGAGCGCGGTTTCATCAAAGTCTTTCCTGGGCTGCCTGGGATTGGGTTCGATATCGCCGACAGGTATGCGCTGAAAATTAGCGACGGCTTCTATTACGGACGATTTTAATTCTCCCGAGCCCGTTTTCAGATCGGCGTCGATGCTTTGCAAAAGAGAACGTATTCCCTTCCCTAACGCATCTTTATTTTGTTTTGGATTGGTCATGTTTACAGTTTTAAACGCTTATTCAAGTATCCTTTCTTCCTGGCTTATCCTGGTTTTATTGTTTTTCTGAAGCACTTCCTTGGCGAGGTTCAGGTAGTTCATCGATCCCTTGCTTTGCGCGTCGTATAAGATAACGGGCTTGCCTACGCTGGGCGCTTCGCTGATGCGGGTGTTCCGGTGAATAATGGTGTTAAAAACCATCTCGTCGAAATGTTTTCTCACTTCGCTGACCACCTGGTTGCATAACCGAAGCCTGCCGTCGTACATGGTCATCAGGATGCCTTCGATGGCCAGCTTGGGATTCAGCCGGGTCTGCACGATCTTTATCGTGTTGAGCAGCTTGCCCAATCCTTCCAATGCAAAAAACTCTGTCTGCACGGGCACGATCACCGAGTCGGCGGCGGTCAAAGCATTTACGGTGATCAACCCTAACGAGGGGGAACAGTCAATAATGATAAACTCATATTCGTCCCTGATCGGCTCCAGGATATTCTTTAATACGCTTTCGCGATTGGGATAGTTGATCATTTCAATTTCGGCGCCTACCAGGTCGATATGCGAGGGGATGACGTCAAGATTGGGTATCTCCGATTTAAGGATAACATCTTTTGCCGGAATGTTATTGACCATGCAGTCGTACAAACTCTGTTGGATGTTTTGCAGGTCAAATCCAACCCCTGTGGTGCTGTTGGCCTGGGGGTCTGCATCCAGGAGCAGGGTCCTGAATTCAAGAACAGCCAGGCTCGCCGCGAGGTTGATAGCAGAGGTGGTCTTGCCCACGCCGCCTTTTTGATTTGCCACTCCTATTATTCTTGCCATATTTTTCCGAGGATCCCGTATTTTAACGGAACTTTATTGTTGATCAATGATCGGGCGTTATTTCATCTGTCAGGCAATATTGCCGATTGACCCTGATGAAGCCTTTGCAATATAGGTTGATAAGTTGAATGCCGGGAGCAGTTTCTCCGATTCGCCTTGCCAACTTATTCGCCTTTTCGACCCGAACGATGATTTTCAGGCCATATTTCTGCCAGGTTGGCAAAATTACGATTTCGGTATAAAATATGGCTACCTAAATGACAATGTACATTACTATTAGCTTTTAAGCCGTTAGTGTAATTATGGAAGAGCATTATGTGATTATTTCAGGAACCAACAGAAAGGAAAGCAATACCGCTAAAATAGCTTCGATCTATCAGCAGGAGCTGGAAAAAAAGAATATCCGGGCAGACCTGCTTTCGCTGGAGAACCTTGATCTCTCCGGTCGTAATACGGATTATGTGGAGATAGAAAAAAAACTGCTGTTGCCTACCGCAAAATTCATTTTTATCGTCCCGGAGTACAACGCCAGCTTTCCGGGGGTGTTAAAAACCCTGCTGGACCTTTCGGATTATAAGAATGTCTGGTGGGGTAAAAAGGCTTTGCTGACGGGCATTTCTTCCGGCAGGTCGGGCAATGTAAGGGGCATGGAGCACCTGACCAGCATACTGCATTACCTGAAGGTAGTGGTGCATCCCAATAAGCTCCCTATCTCCGGCGTACATAAGCTGCTGGACGGCGAGGCTGTCATCCGAGATGCGCCAACCCTCAGGGCGATCGATGAACAGTTGGACGAGTTCATTAAATTTTAACTTTTTAAACAGGATAAAACCCGGAACTTTCGCCTCCTAATTTATTTTTACTCTTCACTATGCGCAATCCGGGCTTTCTTTGGATCATTATCATTATCCTGGTTATTCTTGATTTTTA
>JAEUVR010000125.1 GCA_016786785.1 Chitinophagaceae bacterium | reverse complement strand
GATGAAATACCTGCTCAAGAAAGGATTTCTTCATGGCGACTGCCTCACCGTTACGGGCAAGACGCTTGCGGAAAACCTGGCAACGGCAAAAGACCTGGATTTTGAGACCCAGAAAATTATTTTCCCGGTGGAATCGCCGGTGAAACACACCGGCCACCTGCAGATCCTTTATGGCAATCTCGCAGAAGGCGGCAGCGTAGCCAAGATCAGCGGTAAGGAAGGCGAGAAATTTGAAGGGCCCGCCCGTGTTTTTGACGGGGAGTTTGAACTGATCAATGGTATCCAGAGCGGGCGCGTACAACCGGGAGACGTAGTGGTCATACGCCAGGTGGGTCCCAAGGGCGCGCCGGGCATGCCCGAAATGTTGAAACCTACTTCTGCCATCATCGGCGCAGGGCTGGGTAAATCCGTAGCCCTGATCACCGACGGCAGGTTCAGCGGCGGCACCCATGGATTCGTGGTAGGCCATATCACGCCCGAAGCATATGATGGCGGATTGATCGCCTTTGTGAAGGATAACGACAGGATCACCATCGACGCTATCAACCGGCAGATGATCCTTCACGTTAGCGATGCGGAAATAGCCGAAAGAAAAAAAGGATGGAAGCAACCGCCTTTAAAAGCGTCGAACGGCATATTGTACAAATATGCCCGGCAGGTGAAGACGGCGGCAGACGGCTGCGTAACCGATGAATGAGCGCGCGTTATCGGCTGGTATTGTATCCGGCGACTGATAGATGGGCCGTATGGCGCCGGGAACGCGGATGGATAGACGAAGATGACGACGGCCCTTTGTTTGATGCGGCCTGAGAGAGACAAACATATTTGAAGTATAATTTTTATAACATGAGCACATTACAGGAAGCGGAAGCAACGCCCGCTAAGGAAGCACAGACTGTTACCCAGATCACCGGTTCTCAAGCCGTTCTGGAATCTTTACTCGCAGAAGGAGTGGAAACGGTATTTGGCTATCCGGGCGGCGCGATCATGCCTATTTACGATGCATTGTACGATTACCAGGAACGTATTAAACATATATTGGTGCGCCATGAGCAAGGAGGCATCCATGCTGCGCAGGGATATGCCCGTTCGTCGGGAAAAGTGGGCGTGGTATTTGCCACCAGCGGGCCCGGCGCCACTAACCTGGTAACCGGACTGGCCGATGCGCAGATCGACAGCACCCCCCTGGTCTGCATTACCGGACAGGTGTTTGCTCACCTGCTGGGCACCGACGCTTTCCAGGAAACCGATGTGATCAATATTACCACGCCGGTTACCAAATGGAATTACCAGGTAACCGACGCCACGGAAATACCCTCCGTGCTGGCCAAAGCATTTTATATCGCCAAAAGCGGACGCCCCGGACCGGTGTTGATCGATATCACCAAAAATGCGCAGATCCAACAATTCGACTTCGAGGGATATAAACCATGCTATCATATCCGCAGCTATCGTCCTAAGCCGGTGGTGAGGAAAGAATATATCGAACAGGCGGCAAAACTGATCAATGAAGCCCAAAAACCCTTTGTGCTTTTTGGACAGGGTATTATCCTCGGCAGGGCGGAAGAAGAGTTTAAAAAATTCATTGAGAAATCGGGCATCCCTGCGGCATGGACCATACTTGGATTGAGCGCGCTTCCCAGCGACCATCCGCTGAACGTGGGCATGCTCGGCATGCACGGGAACTATGGTCCGAACGTGCTCACCAATGAATGCGATGTGCTCATCGCTATCGGAATGCGTTTCGACGACCGCGTCACGGGCCGGCTCGATAAATATGCCAAACAGGCTAAAGTGATCCATCTTGATATTGATCCGGCAGAGATCGATAAGAACGTAAAGACTGCTGTGCCGATATGGGGCGACTGTAAGGAAACCCTGCCTATGCTCACTAAGCTCGTACAGGAGAAAAAACATACCGAATGGTTGAATGTATTCAAAAACTATACGGCGCAGGAAGTCGAAGCGGTGATCAACGACGAGATGCATCCCTCCGAGGGCGTCATGACCATGGGCGAAGTAGTGAATGTATTGAATGAACTTACCAATGGAGAGTCGATTATTGTTAATGATGTAGGCCAACACCAGATGGTGACCTGCCGCTATGCAAAATTTGTTAAAACCAGGAGCAATATCACTTCCGGCGGATTAGGCACCATGGGGTTTGCCCTTCCCGCCGCCATAGGCGCGAAGTTCGGCGCGCCCGACAGAACTGTCGTGGCCATTATCGGCGATGGAGGTTTCCAGATGTGTATCCAGGAACTGGGCACCATCATGCAAAGCGGGATAGACGTGAAACTGCTGATCTTGAATAACGAGTTCCTCGGAATGGTGAGGCAATGGCAGCAACTGTTCAACGACAGGCGCTATTCTTTTGTGAATATTGCCAGCCCCGATTTTGTGATGCTGGCTAAATCCTACGGCATCGCCGGCGAAAAAGTATCCCGGCGGGAAGCGCTGAGAGGCGCCTTGCAAACTATGCTCAACCATAAAGGGTCTTACCTGCTGGAAGTAATGGTAGGAAAAGAAAACAACGTGTTTCCAATGGTGCCGCAGGGATGCAGCGTAGCGGAGATAAGATTAAAATAACGGATAACAATTATGACAACACAACTTCCTATTATGAAACAGGAATTTACCATTACGGTGCATTCGGAAAACCATATCGGCTTACTGAACCGTATCGCGATTATTTTTTCCAGGAGAAAGATAAATATCGAAAGCCTCAATACCTCTCCCTCAGAAATACCCGGCATACACCGCTTCACCATTGTGATCAATGAATCGGAAGACGTAGTGAGCAAGCTGGTAAGGCAGATAGAAAAACAAGTGGGCGTATTAAAGGCGCGTTTTAATACCAATGAAGAAATCGTATGGCAGGAACTGGCGCTGTATAAAGTGTCGACCGATGAAATTGCAGAAAAGATAAAGGTGGAAAGGCTGCTCCGCGAATATGGCGCAAGGGCCGTAGTGATCAGGAAAGATTACACCATCTTTGAAACTTCAGGGCATCGCGAAGAAACAGACAGGCTGGTGCGTTTTTTTGAACCATACGGGCTTATTGAGTTTGTCCGGAGCGCCAGGGTGGCCATCACCAAGGCCAGCAGGGGCTTCCACGACAAACTGAAAGAATTTGAGCAGGCCGAACCTAAAACCGAAGAAGTAGTGGGCAATGAATTTCTGAATCAGAGCGACGAGATCTTTACCATGTAGTATTACGTTTCAGTAATCATAAACAATCATCAGCACAAACAAAAAAAACACGCTTAGTAAAACCATCAAATCATGGCAAAATTAAATTTCGGCGGCGTTGAAGAGAACGTCGTAACTCGCGAAGAATTCCCATTGGCAAAGGCGCAGCAAG
>JAEUVR010000113.1 GCA_016786785.1 Chitinophagaceae bacterium | reverse complement strand
CAATGCCTGGATCAAAAGGGCATAATCCTCTAAAAAAGCGGGGTATTTGCCGATCCCATCCTTATAGGAATGAAAAAACGCCCCCTCTTCCCCGTCCTTAAAACGATTCAGCAGGAAATCCATATTGGCAAGGGCAATTGTTTTATATTTTTCTATGCCCGTTGCCGCATAGGCCTTACTGTAAGCAATGTTCATCAGGCTGTTCCAACCCAATAATATCTTATCATCCAGTAAGGGCCGCGTTCTCTGACCGCGGCGCGCGAAAAGCGTTTCCCTGCCCTTTTGCAGGATCTCCTTCAGCCATGCCGGATCAATATTTTTTGCCGCTGCGAAATCCTCCTCGCTCTGCGTCCTGTGTAGAATGTTGACATGTTCCCAGTTGCCTTCAGCCTCGACCTGGTAATATTCATTGAACAGGTCTGCCTGCTCGCCGAGCAGCGCGTCGATTTCTTTTTTATCCCATACATAAAACTTCCCTTCCACCCCTTCGCTATCCGCATCAAGCGCCGAATAGAAGCCGCTTTCAGGCGATAACAATTCCCGTTCCACAAAATCCAGGGTATGCATGACCGTTTGCCGGTACAGGGGTTTTGAAGCGATCTGGCAAGCCTCGCTCAACGTGATCGTCAGCAGGGCGTTGTCGTACAGCATTTTTTCAAAATGCGGCGCCAGCCAGTATTCATCGGTAGAGTACCGCGCAAACCCGCCGCCTAACTGATCATATATCCCGCCATATATCATTTTATCAAGGCTCAGGCAGGCCTGATCGAACGCTTCCTGGTTCCCGGTAAAAGAATAATAATGCAATAAAAAGCGGATGGTAAACGTCTGCGGAAATTTAGGGGCCCTTCCAAAACCGCCCCGGGAGCGGTCGGCCGTTTTCATGATCTGCGCAAACACTCCATCCAGCTCTTCTTCGGAAAAGGTTTCGTTTGCCGTTTCCGGCCGTTGTCCGAAATCGTTGGAAGAAAGGATATGGCGCGTAAGATCTTCCGCCTGCCTGTTGATCTCGGCCCGCTTTTCCCGGAACGCCTGCGCTACGCTCAGCAGAACATCTGTCCAGGAAGCCCGGTTATAGGCGGGGGAGGGAGGAAAATAGGTTCCTCCATAAAAAGGTTTTTTATCGGGAGTAAGAAAAACATTCAGCGGCCAGCCTCCGCTTCCGGTCATGGCCTGAACGGCTTCCATATAAATATGATCGAGATCGGGCCGTTCTTCCCTGTCTATCTTGATATTAATAAAGTTTTCATTCATCACCGCGGCGACGGCGGCGTCTTCAAAGCTCTCTCTTTCCATGACATGGCACCAATGGCAGGCGGCATACCCGATACTGACCAGTATAGGCTTGTCTTCTTTTAACGCCCTCTCCAATGCTTCCTCCCCCCATGGATACCAGTCGACCGGGTTATGGGCATGCTGGGCCAGATAAGGACTCGATTCATGTATAAGCCTGTTGGCCATATAAAGAAAGATTTACCTGTTGCGATCGGCCGCTTGTTTAGTTTGGCCTTTGCCGATGCCATGAAAGACGCCAGCGTTCAGCTGGATTATTCGCCTGTCTAATTCGGCCTCCGGTTAGATCCATATACTACGGTGCGTTGCGACCTGATCAATTGCGGGACCAGTTCTCTGCGCAAGTCACGATCGAAGCGATATGCCAGCTGATCAGTTTAGCTTTAATCATTGGCATTACCCCGCTTCTGGTTGCGACCAGCCCTATTTTGTTTTGCTTACGGTAGACAGGTACTGCTCCAGCGCGGCGACCATGGAAGGCGTCTGGGGAAGGGGCGCCTTGATATCAAGCGTTAATCCGGCCTGTTCAATAGCTTTTGAGGTATTACTGCCAAAAGCGCCGATACGGGTTCCATTCTGGCAAAATGCAGGGACATTGTCGAACAGGCTTTTCACCCCGCTGGGCGTAAAAAAGCAGATAATATCAAAGTCCTGCCCGACCAAAATATCCTTTACATCATTGCTGATGGTACGATACATAAAGGGCGTGGCAAATTCGCAGTTATTGGCTTTTAACCAGTTCACGATCTCATTGTCCTGCTGGTTTTCAGAACAGGGATACAAGAACTTCTCATTTTCTTTATGTTTATTAACCGCTTCAAACATACTCTTGTTGGTGCCGTCGGCCCCATAGAACACCTTTCTTTTGCGGTACAAAATAAACTTCTGGAGATAAAGCGCCACCGATTCCGTAATGCAGAAATACTTGGTATCCTGGGAAACAACGACTTTCATTTCTTCGCACATCCTGAAAAAATGATCAATCGCATTGCGGCTGGTAAAAATAACAGCGGTGTACTGCGCTATTTCAATCTTTTGTTTCCTGAAATCTTTGGCGGGGATGCCCTCTACCCGGATAAATGGATGAAACTCAAGATCAACCTCATACTTTCTTGCCAGCTCAAAATAAGGGGATTTATCTGTCTCTGGTCGAGGTTGGGTGATTAAGATTCTCTTAATCGTTGATGGAGAATTGGCGTTTGACCCGTTTTTAACCATATGCAACGAATAATTTTAATAACTACTAATCAGAAAAGACAACAACACCCTGTAAATCAACAAAAGAGGCGCTATTTCAAAGGCGCAAAGGTACAAAAAAAAATGTAACCCTGTCAGTTTTATTTCATTTCGCACCGCATTATAGGAAAGCGCAAAACGATAGATAAACAATAAAATGATCATTATATAAGAAATAATAAGGGCCGAAGGAAACAATACCGGGCTGGGAAAAGCCATAAGGATCAATATCGGCAGCAGGAATATCCCTAGTATCTTGTTCACCATAAAGACGATGAAGATATAGGTGTCGGTAACATGGCTGATGCCGAAGATCCAACCCGTAATTTTTAATACAATGTATTTGACCAGGTAAATGATCCCCACAAACACAATGCAATAAGCTGCGGTAAGCCAGAAATGTTTAGCGAAAGAAAAACCATAATGAAAGGCGAGAAAGGCGCAATACACGCCCGCATTGACCAGGAAAAACAAATTCAGCAGCAGTCCCGGCAGGGGCGTCTGCAAGAGCTGCTCCTGCAATTGTTGTCGCCTTAAGGTCGACCGGAAGAACAGGATGAACATGGCGCCCAGGTAATTGTAGAATACCAG
>JAEUVR010000092.1 GCA_016786785.1 Chitinophagaceae bacterium | reverse complement strand
CGCTACCGAAAAAAACCTCATGATGGTGGAAGGCCAGGCGAAAGAATGCAGCGAGGAAGAACTGGTCGAAGCCCTCGAAATGGCGCATGCAGCCATCAGAAAACAGATCAAGGCGCAGGAAGAACTTCGCGATAAGGTCGGTGTAAAAGAAAAAAGAGACTATAAAAAACCTTTGCATAAGGAAGAGCTTCAGCAAATGGTCAATAACGCGGCAAAGGATAAAGTGTACCAGATATCGCGTTCGGGAAGCACAAAAGCGGAAAGAACAGCAGCTTATGACGCCCTGAAGGAAGAGCTGGTCGCCTCCTTAGGCGAAGAAGCGCTTCCGGAGGATAAAAAACTGGTCAAAAAGTATTTTGAAGACCTTAAGTGGGAAGTGGTCCGCAATATGATCCTGGACGACCAGGTTCGCCTGGACGGCCGCAAGCTGGATCAGGTCCGCCCCCTGGCAATGGAAATCGACCCACTGCCAACCCCACACGGATCGGCGTTATTTACAAGAGGTGAGACTCAATCACTTACCACTGTTACCTTAGGAACTCCTTTAGATGAGTTGCTGGTGGAAAGCGCAGCCAAATCGGATTATACCAAGTTTATTTTACATTATAACTTTCCTCCATTTTCTACTGGCGAAGTAAAAATGATGCGGGGCCCCGGCCGCAGGGAAGTAGGTCATGGCGCCTTAGCCATGCGTTCGCTGAAACAGATGATGCCAGGAAATGATTATCCTTATACCGTAAGAGTGGTAAGCGATATCCTCGAGTCTAACGGGTCGTCTTCGATGGCTACGGTATGCGCGGGTTCGCTGGCCCTGATGGATGCAGGCGTGCCCATTCCCAAACATGTGAGCGGGGTAGCCATGGGGTTGATCACCCGTCCATCGGACAATAAGAATGCAATCCTGACAGATATCCTTGGCGATGAAGATCATCTCGGCGACATGGACTTTAAAGTGACAGGAACCCGCGAAGGTATCTGCGGCGTTCAGATGGACATTAAAGTAGACGGACTGAGCATGGAGACCATGAGACAGGCGCTTGAGCAGGCCAGGAAGGGCAGACTCCATATCCTTGACGCCATGTATAACTGTATCTCTGCCGCGCGTGAAGACGTTAAGCCTCATGCGCCCAGGATGGTGAAGATCTTTATTGATAAAGAGTTTATCGGCGCAGTAATAGGACCTGGCGGAAAGATCATCCAGGAGATCCAAAGAGAAACCGGCGCAACGATCAATATTGAAGAAGTAGGCAGCCAGGGAGAAGTGAGCATCTTCTCGCCCGCTAAAGAAGGACTTGAAAAAGCCTTATCCTGGATCAAGGGAATCGTGGCCATGCCTGAAGTGGGAGAGACTTACGAATCGACCGTTAAATCAGTAATGCCTTATGGCGCGTTCGTTGAATTCATGCCCGGAAAACAAGGATTGCTTCATATCAGCGAAGTATCCTGGAAACGTCTGGAAAGCATGGACGGCGTATTGAACGAAGGCGATAAAATAAAGGTCAAACTGATAGGGTTAGACGCTAAGACCGGCAAATTTAAATTGAGCAGGAAGGCGCTGATGCCTAAGCCGGAGATGAATAAATAAAGCTTCTTTATCATGGAGCGATATTTTCAGGTCAGTTTTCATCAAACGCTCCCGGAACAAAAGGAAATCTTGATCGCTCTTTTAACCGGCATCGGTTTTACGGGCTTTGAAGAAAGCGGTAAAGCGCTGGCTGCCTGTATTCCTTTGTCGGACTTCGACGAATCTTCTTTTCAGGAGATCGTAACCGATCAGTTTTACTATACTAGTAAGATCATCGAGCCGAAAAACTGGAATGAAGAATGGGAGAGAAGCTTTTCGCCTGTTATCGTGGATGATTATTGCATCATCCGCGCCTCTTTTCATCCCCCTGTATCCGCTGTCGCTCACGAGATCATCATCACGCCCAAAATGAGCTTTGGCACGGGCCACCATGCCACCACTTACCTGATGATCCGGCTAATGAAAAATTTGCCGTTCACAAACAGGACCGCGCTTGATTTTGGTACGGGAACCGGCGTTTTAGCCATATTGGCGGAAAAACTGGGCGCCAGCTCCATAACGGCTATCGACAACGATAATTGGAGCGTCGAAAATGCAAAAGAAAATATAGCGGCTAACCGCTGTCATCGCATACGGGTATTGGAGAGCAACGCTCCTCCCTCAGGCGCCGCGTATGATATCATTCTTGCCAATATCAATAAAAACGTTATTCTTGCTGAGATGACCGCAATGGAACAACATTTAAAGGGAGACGGCATTTTAATTGTTAGCGGTTTACTGATGGAAGATGAAAACGAAATAGCCGACAGGGCGGCAACCTCAAATTTAACGATCGTTCATACCGAATATAAAGATAGCTGGATAGCCTTGATATTAAAACGGAAAGTGATATGACAAGGATCAGTCGTTAATTTTATTCCCGTCATGGTAAAGAGATGCCTGTTTTTTTGTATTTTTGAGAACTAACCAATCAACTATTCGATGAAAGAACTATTACTTATTGTAATAGCTTATTGTATAGGCTCTATTCCAACAGCGATTCTGATCAGCAGATTTTTTTTCGGCATTGATATTCGCGAATACGGCAGCGGCAATGCCGGGGCTACTAATGCGTTCAGGATATTGGGTTCTAAATGGGGGACCGTAGTAATGGTTGTTGATATCCTGAAAGGCGTAGCCGCAACCAGCTTGTATGTGCTGCTCCCTTATTATCTCACCAGCGAATGGGATCGCACCAATTTCATGGTAGGGCTGGGACTGGCCGCGGTATTGGGTCATATATTTCCCATCTGGGCCGATTTCCGGGGAGGCAAGGGCGTGGCCACCTTATTTGGTATGATCATCGCTATTCAGCCCCTGGTAGCCATCTGTTGCATTGGCGTTTTCCTGCTGGTTCTTTATCTTACCCGCTTTGTTTCGCTGAGTTCCATATTAGCCAGTATTTCTTTTGCCGTGCTTATCCTTTTTATCTTTAATGAGCAGGAACCGCTCTACAGGGCATTTGCCATAGCCGTTACGCTTTTGGTTATCCTCACCCACCAGAAAAATATTACCCGCCTTCTTAAAGGGAACGAAAGCAGGGCTCCCATTTTAAAGCACAGGGACAGGAGAAAAGAGCGCCGCAGGAATGCGAAATAACGCCCTTTCAGGCCTTAATTTATTTGTGCTATCAGGGATACAAAGCGCTTAAAAAGCGTATTTGCGATTGCCCTGTCATCGTTTAAGCATAACGCTTGTTGCAGGACGCTAGCTCTCTTCAGGCTGTCCTTTTGCTTTAACCCAATACAGGATGAGTAGATTAACCAGGTCTGGCGCGTCGGCAGGGAAAAACCGGCCCGGAAATACCGCTCCATGGTAAAGAAGCCTTAGCTTTAAGCGGCGCTTGCCAGGCCCCGTTGTCGGGCAAGGAATAAGGCGGCAAGGGTGGCGGCGGGACTTTGCCTATAGCCTGTTAAACCTTTTAAATTTATTTCGTTCATAGAATTATATTTTGATTTCTTTATTATTATTGCGGTGGTTTAGTTATTGAATCATGCAATATTAACCGGTACTTAGCGCATTAATCATCGTTTTTAATATTAAGTCATGAAACGTAGCATAAAAAAGATTTTCACAAAGGAGAATATATGTGCGGAGTTCCATCCGACCATTGAAAAGACAAAAAATATACGGATGAAAAAAATAGGGATAATAGCCGTTTTCACTATTCTGGCCGCCGCCTGTAGCCAGAATGCCATAACCGGCAGAAGCCAGTTAGCCTTATTGTCCGAAACAGAGTTGCAGTCCATGGCCGCCGCCGAATACAAACAGTTTCTCAGCGAGAACAAGGTGGTTAGCGCCGGCGCCAGCAAGGATGCGGAAATGGTCAGGCGGGTAGGGCAGCGGCTGACCTCCGCCATCAACGAATATTATTCAGGGAAAGGGCTAGGCAAGGAATTAGAAGGATATAAATGGGAGTATAACCTGGTAGATTCCAAGGAAGTGAATGCCTGGGCAATGCCGGGAGGAAAAATTGTCGTGTACTCGGGACTACTGCCCGTTACCCAGAATGAGGCTGCTCTTGCTGTCGTATTAGGCCATGAGATCACGCATGCGCTTGCCCATCATGGAAATGAAAGAATGAGCCAGGCTATGCTGGCGCAGGGCCTCGGGGCGGTCGGCGGCGTATTAACTTCAGGGAATCCCAAGGTCAGCGCTATTTTTAATAATGTGTACGGCCCCGGAGCCCAGGTGGGCGTATTGCTGCCGAATTCCCGTAAACAGGAGTTGGAAGCTGACCGCTATGGATTAATTTTCACTGCTTTAGCCGGATATAATCCGCAGGAAGCCGTACCCTTATGGGAAAGAATGAAACAAATGAGCCAGGGACAAAGTCCCCCGGAATTTTTAAGCACCCACCCTTCCGAAGATACCCGGATTCAAAAACTCCAGGAACTTATGCCAGAAGCCCTAAAGTATTATAAACCAATGCAAACATCAAAATAATTAAAGTTAAACTTAAAATGTCTGCCGGTATTATCCTGGCAGGCATTTTTATTTAATCAATTTTAATTTTATGCTCCGCCTGTAATTTTTTAATTTTGCATTCCCGCGATTGTTTTGCTAATTAAAATTTTAGGCATGGTGCAGAACTTGTTAGAAAAACTTCAATACAATGAAGAAAAGAACATCCTTATTCAGGGCCTTCCTTCCTCAATAGAAAAGCAGTTTTTAAAACTCACATTCGCCAAAAATGTTACCCCGTTGTTAAAAAGCAGGGGGATAGATTTTGCGCTTGTATTTGCCATCAATGAGAACCAATTAAAAAGTATTCTCCTGGAAGTGCTTCCCGCCTTACAGGATAACGGCATCCTTTGGGTAGCTTATCCTAAAGTCACTTCCAAAATAGCCACCGATCTTTATAAGACCTGCAGTTGGGATTGTATCCGGAATGAAGGATATGAGACCATTACAGAGGTTTCGCTTGACCATGTATGGACGGCTACCCGGTTCAACCAGGTAGCCATTGCGCGCAAGTCAGCATCCAAGAAACGCGCCGCGCTTCATAGTTCCGTAGCCTGAGAAGCAGGGAAGGGAAATTTTGCGTTCAGCCAACTCTTTTTTACAGGTATCAGCCAGTCTGTCAATAACTGATCCAGGTATTGTACTGTATTGTTGAAATAAAGCGTATCGGCATTGATAAAATGATGCTGAAGCGCATAATCCAGTTGTGATAAAGGTATCAGTTGAACCCTTTCCTTGACGATGAAAGCCAGGAGCTGGCGGTCAAACATTTGCACCTGGAAAAGCTGTTCGATATCTTTAATAAACCTCACCGAACTATCTATGCTGCAGCCGCTGACGCCGGTATAAGACTCGTCGGCGATCAATATGATAAACTGTCCGAAAAACAAGTTGCCATATCCTTTTACCGCGCTTCCATGCGCATTCCACCGCTCGATAAAATCCTTCAGCAGGTCTTCTATCTGCAGGGCTTCGTGAACGGAAAACATCCTGCTGCTCTGGTAGATCCATACCCTTGACTTAGGGTTCAGGTCTGTCGGAATATGTTGTTGGAAATCTATATTCATACCCAAAATTACTACAATATCCCGGATCATTTCTATTCTCGCAGACCCGGTAGCGATTCAGTTTCAGCATTAATATCTTATGAGCCGCTACTGCGGATCGCGCTACCGGGCGCTTATTGTATTGATGCTTCCCTTCAGCTCGAGTCGGCTACCCGCCCGACAGCATATCCAAATATTAGCCTGACCGGGTATTATCCTATTTTTTCGCGCCTTTAGCTCAGCCTGTATCATTCCATAGATTGGGCGATCAACTCTGCAATATCCAACACCTTAATACCCTCTTCCTTTTCGATGGTTTTCACGCCGTC
>JAEUVR010000188.1 GCA_016786785.1 Chitinophagaceae bacterium | reverse complement strand
TATGCCAGTCTTTGAGGGCTGCTCGCCCGATCCTCCGGGAAGATTGGCGGGTAGGCAGATAGATCCCGTTAGTAATGGCGGGGCCAGATAAATGATAGTTTAGAAACAGAATCCGGCTTACGAGTTTGTAATTTTTTATCGTTTTGTGATCGACCAGATCTTTGCCTACACTACCGGTAAAGCACAGGATAATCGCGTCGGCTTTTTCCGGCAAAATTTGAAGAGAGCCGCTTTTTAAACATACCGGCTTAGGGTATGCTTGTTTCGTCTTCTGTTTTCTGTAAAAATATTGCCGCTTTAGGTATATCGGCTAGCGGCCCCTGGTAAATAGCCCCAGGGGCTTTTCATCTTTTTCCCCCGTTTCCCCATCTGTTTTCCTTTATCTCTACATTAGCGCCCCATTTATTATCCTTCGTTAATCCTTCGTTTATCTTTCGTTACTAATACTACCTGTCTTGTATAAGATATGGGGCAATACAGTTCGCCGAACGCTTCTTATTACTGGAATTATGCCAGAGAGGCAAGGCTAAAGTTGTTAGATGGTAATATGACAGGTAAACTACTGGATTTTCAACTCGACTCTCCTGTTTCGAGACCTTCCTGCTTCTGTGTTGTTGTTGTCGATCGGTCGGGAAAATCCATACCCGGCGGCGTTGAGTTTGTTTTTATCGATTCCTTTAGCTACCAGATACGCTTTTACTTCATTAGCTCTTTTAACGCTTAGCGTTTGATTCCAGAAAGCTGATCCCTGATTGTCCGTGTGCCCTTCAATTTGTATAGAGGAATGGGGAGTCTTTCGCAGGATAGCAGCCGCCTCATCGAGTGCGGTAAAGGAAGCGCTTTTCAATTTGGAGCTGTTTGTTTCAAATAAAATATGCCGGGCCAGGTAGCTGAGCTTGTTTGCCAGACTATCCTCCATACCAAGTCGATTGTCTTCTTTAGCAGTTGAAGCAATGAGCGGTTCCTTTTCTTCCATATCGGCTTCTTTGCCTGGCGGGTCCGCGGCGGGACATCCATTTAGCTCCGCTATTCCATAAACGTCAGGGCATTGATCATCTTTATCTCTTATGCCGTCCCTGTCTTTGTCGGGACATCCCCTCATTGGGCCAAATCCGGGAACATCAGGACAATCATCATGAATGTCTACAATACCGTCATGATCGCTGTCAACTGGCTGGGGCTCCGGATTTTCTGCAATAAAGGCCGGTCTTTGCGGACCGGGAGCGGCGCTTTTTATCTTCTTTTTATTTTGATGGCCCACGGCCCCTGCAATTCCGATGCTATAAAACAGTTGGTTGGCAAATCGCGGCGTTGTTGCAAAGCGATATTGTGCATTGAACAGGGCATAAATACCATTATGCACATTCCATTGTAGACCTGTGCCGACAGGCACAAAGACGCTATAGTAATTCTGATAGTTAACTCCTCCTATGCCGCCGGACACAAAAGGTTCTAATCTGGAAGGATGGTCAGGGAACTTTCGATAAAGTTGTAGCGCTCCTTCTATCATCAGTTTTTTACCTGCAGGCAAATCAGCTTTAACCATACTGTCAGAGAACGATCCGGACAGCATGAGATTCCAGGAATAACGATTTGATAAGCCTTGCGTATAATGAACGGCAATGCCTGGGATCATTTTATCCAGCCTGCCATATTTAGCCTTATCTGCTAAAGCATTCCTTCCATAATCGTTCATTATGAAGTCGACGCCAAGAGTAGCAGGCTGTTTGGAAACAGGTTGCTGCGACTTTAGCGAGGCGAAACATCCCAACAAGAATACAAAAGGAATATGTTTTGTTATGCTCAAAGGCGTTAGGATTAGATCTATTATTGATTAATTATTTATGCGCGCATATTTATAAATAACGCGCGTTACCTCGATTGAATTATTTGAATAATAATTTTAATGCGCTGATTTTTTTATATCGTTTGGTAATTGTTGGGTTAAAGAACAAAAATATTAAAAATTACATTTATAATTATAACGGTTACAGTAAGATACAACCGAATCTTGTTTATAGTTTATGTATAAACAACAGGTGTAGTTTATGCATATACGAAAATATATTTTTATAATGAGGCAATAAATAACATATGTTAAGCATTTTAACATATACCTAATACCCTACCCGCTCTATTTATTTCTTAACCCCAAGCCCGTATGGACCATTCGGCTCCCTACATATCGTGCTATTTGATCTTATTCATTGCCGTATTTATTTTTCCGGTAAGGCATGGACTGGGACAAGTGTTATCATTACATAAAGAAGATACTACCGGCGTAGTAGAGAAGGAAGATCCATTTTATCTGTATACAATCAGAAAACAGCAAATACAAGAGAAAGCGAATGCGTTGTTAACATCAAGAAGGGATTTTTCTAAGCAATTGATAAAAAGCAAGCCTCATGTTCCGTTTAGCTTTACCAAGCCGGAGGATAGTTTATCGGCAAACGGGAGATTCCTGCATATATCTGGAGGTTCTATCAGCTATGCGATGAACTACCGTTCAATCATTGATACGCCTTATGCGGAAAAGAACATCCTGCAGCATAACGTTTCAGGAGCGGTAAATTTTCTATTGGCGGGTTTTATGCCTTTACAATTAACTTATCTGATCAGACGCAGCAATTCTGAGATTTTTAGGAATATCCATGATGTTCAACTTTCACTTGATCCCGTCGGATTTAAAAAAGGCATGTTGAGCCAATTTAGAAATCAACTGGATCAATATGCCGGAAATCTGGAAGACTCTCTTACAGGGAAACTGCTGGACCTGAAAACCCAGGATCTGAAACTTACAGGCGACTGGCTGAAAAATCATTTTCAGTTGCAGCGGTTAATAGAGGCCAATGAGATATTGAAGGTTCCTGGAATTACGTATGCCAACGGCTTATCGATCGATGAGAACATGATCAGGGAAGATTCGATGAAGAGGGAGTCTGAAAAATTCATATTGCTGTATAAGAAAATAGAAGGGGAATATTCCGTTCTTCAGCGACAGATTGACTCTCTTAAGAGGATTTATGAGGAAGCGCAATCGCAGGCAAACAGGCTTCGGCATCTTGCCCGGGAAGATATAAGTGCTTATTCCTCTTATTTGGATTGGAGATCGAAGGTTAGTGAACAGGATATTGCTGTTATGGATCTGCCAAAGGCCTACAAGCGGCTATTAGCTGTACGGTCATTTAGCCTGGGTAGAACGCCGCTTAACTATAGCGAGCTAACCGTTAAGAACATCAGCATCAATGGGATCAATGTAGAATACAACTCATGGTATTATGTTGCTTTTGCCGCCGGATCAGTGGATTTCCGGTTTCGGGATTTTGCTATCGGGACTAACCGTCAGCCCCAATACCTTGTTATGGGTCGCGCGGGAATAGGTAATCTCGATAAGAATTATTTTATTCTTTCTGCTCTCGGAGGACGTAAACAATTATTCGCAGCTCGCGCCAACACGTTCGGCGTATCCGTCATTGATCTGAAAGTATTCAACGCCGAGGCCAAATGGCGAATCAACAGAGATAGTTATTTGACCGGAGAGGTCGGGCAATCGATTAGTCCCGATTTTCGGAATAACAATACCGTTGACGTTCAGCAATACAAGTTGTCTGATCATTCAAACAAAGCGGCGGCAATTAAGTTTTATACCTATTATCCCAAGACGAGATCCCGATTCGAAGCTTTTTATAAATATGCCGGAGCAAATTATCAGTCGTTCAGCAGTTTCCAAACCAACTCTTCTCAGAAAGCTTGGTATATAAAAGGAGAGCAGAACATGTTCAGAAAGCTGCTTAAGCTATCTGCTTCGATCAGAAGCAATGATTTTTCCAATCCCTACATTATCCAGCATTATAAGAATAGTTCTGTTTTTAAAAGCTTCAATGCGACCATCAGGAAAAGAAAATGGCCGGTGTTGTCCATAGGGTACATGCCGATATCGCAATTCACTAAGCTGGACGATCAATTAATGGAATACCGGTTCCAGTCCCTTAATACAAATATCTATCATTATTATACCGTAAGAGGAACAAAAACCGCGTCTACGCTTATGTTGAATAAGTTTTATAATCATTCGGGCGATTCCGGTTTTGTTTATTACAATGCTTCAAATATTTACTGGGGGCAAAACATTTTTCTTAATGGCGTTGTCGCCAATATTTCTGTTTCTGATACGCGTAACGGGCAATTTCAGTCGCAAGTATTTGACGAGAGCATACAAATGAATATCGGCAAATTGTCTACCCTGCTGATAGGAGCGAAGATCAACAATTTTAACAGGCAGCAGGTGAAGGTAGGAGGCTATATGAATGCAAGCATAAGGATTTGGAAGAACGATATGTTGTATGTTTTTTACGAAAGAGGCTTTTTGCCGGGGTTTAGTAAGAGTTTGGTCAGGAATGATGTCGCCAGTATACAATTTATTAAAGTGTTTGGTACAAAGTGAATCTATAAATATTCAATACATGAAAAACTTGCTCTTCTTATTTATCTTTTTAATTATAGGAGCGCGATCCTATAGCCAGGTAATAATGAATTTGCAGTTGCCCCCCGGCGGGGTGGTTTTAAAAGAGCAGCTATGGAATTTATCCCTGGTAAATTCTTCGGACGTAGTCGAGTATCTGCAGATCGAGGTACAACTCGTTGACGCTTCAAACAACCAACGCATATTAACCGGCATGAGCCGTCAGTTCCATATGCCTAAGGGCGCGAAACAGTTTAGGCAAGCCGATCTCTGGCCTATCACATATAATGTGCTGAATACCTCTTATGGCGTGGATGTCAGCGCCAGCGGATTTTTGCCCATTGGCGTTTTTAATGTTTGCTACTCTCTCTTAAATAGTAATCATATTGGAGTA
>JAEUVR010000044.1 GCA_016786785.1 Chitinophagaceae bacterium | reverse complement strand
TATGGTCTTTCACCGTCAGGTTGGAGATCATCAGCCCGGTCATATCGAGGCAGTCTTTCAGCGTTTGAAAGGCGGGAAACAGGATTTCCTTGGTAAGCTGAAGATCGCGATGGTATCCCGACGGAAGATTATTCAGCAATAAGGTCAGCTCGTTGGGGATAGCCTGGATACGATTGCATCTTGCCCGGATCAGCTCAAAAACATCCGGGTTTTTTTTGTGCGGCATGATGCTGCTGCCGGTGGTCAGCGTAGAGGGGAAGGAGATAAACCCGAAGTTCTGGCTGAGATAGAGACAGCAATCCATGGCCAGCTTGCTCAGCGTGGCGGCCAAAGACGACAGCGCCATAGCGACGATCTTTTCTGTTTTGCCCCTGCTCATCTGGGCATATGCCGAATTAAAGTTCAGGGTATTAAATGCCAGCGCCTGCGTGGTGCTCGTTCTGTTGAGCGGGAAAGAAGAACCATATCCCGCGCCGCTGCCCAGCGGGTTCTTATTGGCGATGGCGTATGCGGCGGCCAGCAGTTCCATATCGTCTACCAGGCTTTCGGCATAAGCGCCCAGCCATAATCCGGCGGAGGAGGGCATGGCGATCTGCAGGTGCGTATAACCAGGGATCAGCTTGTCTTTGTTCTTTTCGCTTTGCTCGATCAGCAGGTCGAATATTTTCTTTGCCTCGTCGCGGATGCCCAGCAATTCGGCGCGCAGGAACAGCTTGATGTCTACCGCTACCTGGTCGTTCCTGCTGCGGCCGCTATGTATCTTTTTACCTGCATCGCCGATCCTCCGGGTGAGCAGCAGCTCTACCTGCGAATGAATATCTTCCACTCCTTCTTCAATCACAAAACTGCCGTTCCGTATTTCTTCAAGAATATTTTTCAGGCCCTGCAGGGCCAGCGCCGCTTCTTCTTTTTCCATCAGCCCGGTTTCCTGCAGCATGGATACATGGGCAATGGTGCCGGTTACATCATGGGCAGCCAGCAGGAGGTCGAATTCGTTGTCTCTCCCTACGGTAAACTTTTCAATAGCCTGCGATGTTTGGGTGTTTTCCTTGCTCCAGAGTTTCATAGTCAAAGTATTAATAAGATGCCTTAAAGTAAAACCTTATCCAGCAACTGAATATACAGCATTATGCCGTCTTGTATCTCATGGATATAGATGTATTCGTCGGCCGTATGGCTGCGGGCGGAATCGCCGGGGCCCATTTTTAAAGCCGGGAAGGGCATAAGCGCCTTGTCCGAGGTCGTTGGCGATCCATAGAAGCTTCTTCCCAATTGCAGCCCGGCCCGCACTAAGGGATGATCCGGGGGGATCAGGGAAGACTTCATCCGGAGGCTCCTGGGAACGGCTTCGGAAACAATATTGGCCCTTACGGTATCCAGTATTTCCTCGAAGCGGTAAAGTTCATTTACCCGGATATCGGCTACAAAGCTGCATTGGGAGGGAACCACATTGTGCGCCTTGTTTTCCGAACCGATCACCGTAACGCTCATTTTTACGGGGCCCAGCAATTCCGATACCCTGGGAAAGGAATAGGCGCCAAACCATTCAATATCTTTCAGGGCTTTATAAATAGCGTTCTCTCCTTCATTGCGCGCGGCGTGCCCCGCCTTGCCATGAGCCGTGCAATCCAGCACCAGCAACCCTTTTTCGGCAATGGCCATTTGCATCTGCGTAGGCTCGCCCACGATGCCGAACTCGATCGGGCCAAGGTCTTTCAGGAGCAGTTCAATGCCCTGGCTGCCCGAGATCTCTTCTTCCGCCGAGGCGGCGAAAATAAGATTGTATTTCAGGTCCTGCCGTTCATAATAATATAAAAACGCTTCGATCAGCGATACCAGCGATCCGCCCGCGTCATTGCTGCCCAGCCCGTACAGCTTTCCGTCCTGTTCGGTCGGGGAGAAAGGGTCAAGGGTATATGATCGGTTGGGCTTCACCGTATCATGATGCGAATTAAGCAGCGCTGAAGGTTTGGCCGGGTCGAAGTATTTGTTCCGGGCAAACACGTTATTGGCTATACGAAAATGCTCAATGCCCTTTGTTCCGAGAAACCGGCAGATGAGCCCTGCGGTCTGGCCTTCTTCCTTACTGAAGGAAGGGACGGCGATTAACGCTTTCAGCAGCGCTATCGCTTCGGGGGGAAGGGTTTTTATCAGTTCGTTATGAAGGGGCGTCGACATAATGGTTTCTGTTGGCAATCGCCTATGCAGGTTGGTTAATGATAAGGGTGCCGGAGTTTCCCGTTATTAATGCATGAATGTTCTCCGCTTTTCCGATGATCACTTTTTGTACGCCTTTATCCAAAGCGGCAAAAGCATTGTCTAATTTAGGGATCATGCCGGCAAAGATCGTCTGATCCGCTTTTAACCGGCGGTAAGAAGCGGGATCGATACGGGCGATCGCCGTGGTATCGTCGTCCGCATTCATCAACACCCCGTTTTTTTCAAAACCATAGATCAGGCTGACTGCATGGTCGGCGCTCAGGGCGACGGCTATCTCCTGGGCGATGGTATCGGCATTGGTATTCAGCAGTTGTCCTTTATGATCATGGGTGATCGGCGCTACCACGACCGACAGTCCCTGCCCCAGCAGGTTGTCGAAGAAAGCGGGATCGACCCGGTCGATATCTCCCGCAAATCCGTAGTCGATATCTCCCTTCGCTCTTTTATGGCCTTGTATGGCGTTGCCATCCGCGCCGCAGACGCCAACAGCGTTGCATTGATGCGATTGCAACTGCGCCACGATGTTTTTATTGATGTAACCGGCGTATACCATCGTAACGATCTTAAGCGTTTCGGCGTCGGTGATGCGCCGGCCGTCGACCATCTGTTGCCGGATACCCATCTGTTCGGCCATACGGGTGGCCAGCTTGCCGCCTCCATGCACGAGTATTTTTTTCCCGGGGATGGCGGCAAACATTTCGAGGAAGGACGCCAGTTTATCCGCATCGTCAATGATGTTTCCGCCGATCTTTATGACCAATAGCCTGCTCATATCCGGTTATTTCGGTTCAGTATCTGCGACAATACGGTTTGCGCAGCCCATATCCTGTTGGAAGCCTGTTGCGTCACAATGCTGCTGGGGCCGTCCAGTATCTCATCGCTCAGTTCCACATTTCTTCTTACGGGCAGGCAATGCATTATTTTCGCTTTGTTGGTTGCGGCGAGCTTCTCATTGGTAAGCATCCATTCCGGGTCGTTGCTGTAGAGCTTGCCGTAATCCTGGTAGGCGCTCCAGTTTTTGACATAGATAAAATCCGCGTCCTTTATGGCTTCCTCCTGGTTCTGCGTGATATAGGCGCCGCGGGTGAATTGCTCGTCGAGCTCATAATCTTCGGGATGCGTAATCACAAAATCGGCCTTGCCCCAGGCGTTGATCCACTGGGCAAAGCTGTTGGCCACGCATTGCGGCAGGGGCTTGATATGCGGCGCCCAGGTCAGCACGATCTTCGGTTTCTTAAATGCTCCCGCGCCGTCCGCGGCCGATAAGGGATCCTGCCCGGCCGCCTGTAAACATTCGGTAATGGTGATGATATCGGTAAGACTCTGCAGGGGATGAAGCGTCGCGCTTTCCAGGCTTACCACGGGTATGCCGGCATATTTGATAAACTGATGAATGTACAGCTCGCTATAGTCCTCCTCCTTATTTTTCAAAGAGGGGAAGGTGCGCACGCAAAGGATATCAAAATATTTGCCCATGATGGGCGCGGCGTCTTTTACATGCTCCGCGGCCTTTCCGCTCATGATGGCTTCTTCTTCAAATTCCATTGTCCATCCGTCCTGCGTAACATTAAAAACGATCGCTTCCATGCCAAGCTGCTGGGCGGCGATCTGCGTGCTTAGCCGTGTGCGCATGCTGGGGTTAAGGAACAGGAGCCCTATCCTTTTATTCTTGCCGAGATGGCTGTCCTTTAAGGGATCGGCTTTGTAGGCCAGCGCCTGCTTTACCAGGCTGTCGATATTGCCTGCATCATGAACCGAAATAAAATTTTTCATCTGCTACCTTTATTTTACATACTTAATGCGGATCGGATTTATCTGTCAGGGTATGGTTCTTTAAACGCGGCGCCGGCATATCAGTATCCTGTAGCCGAAGTTTATCGACAGGATATTTTTCTTTGCAGGCGCGGCTTAAGCCAGCGCCAGGGTTTCTTCTTTTACGGCCTCCAGGAATTCGTCGGCGTCTTTTTTGCGCAGGGCCAGCGAAGGCAGCAAACGGATAACATGGGGCTTTGCTTCGCCGGTAAACACTTTCTGCTTCCATAAAAGATTTTTTCTCAGATCCTTCAGCGTTTCCGGAAGATCAAAGCCTATCATAAGGCCCCGTCCTCTCACATTTTCCAGCAGGGGAATTTTTTTCAGTTCCTCTATGAGATAGGCGCCGATGGTTTCGGCGTTGGCGATCAGGCTCTCTTTTTCCATTACCTCAATTACGGCCAGCGCCGCGGCGCAGGCCAGGTGGTTGCCGCCGAAGGTGGTGCCCAGCATGCCATGTTTGGGCTGGATGCGGGGTGAGATGATGATGCCGGCCACCGGAAAACCATTGCCCATTCCCTTGGCCATGGTATAGATGTCCGCATCCACGCCTGCATGATCGTGCGAAAAGAATTTTCCGCTCCTGCCGTAGCCGCATTGCACGCTGTCGGCGATGAATACGGCATTGTATTCGTCGCAGAGCGCGCGTATCTTCCGGAGAAAGGGCGTAGAGGCGATATTGATGCCTCCTACTCCCTGGATGCCTTCGATGATCACGGAAGAGATCTCATTGCCCTGTTCTTTGAATGTTTTCTCCAGCGCCTCTTCATCGTTGAATGGCAGGAAGATGATATTGGAAGTGGCATTCACCGGCGCTACGATAGCCGGGTTATCGGTGGCGGCTACCGCCAGCGAGGTCCTCCCATGAAAAGATTTTTTAAAAGCGATCACTTTTTTGCGGCCGTTGTAAAAAGAAGCCAGCTTCAGCGCGTTCTCATTGGCTTCCGCGCCGGAGTTGCATAAGAACAGCTGGTAGTCGGGCTTGCCGGAGAGCCGGCCCAGCTTATCCGCGAGCTCTTCCTGCAAGGGGATCCTGATGGAATTGGAATAGAAGCCCACTTTGTTCAGTTGCTCGGAGATCCGCTGCACATAGTGCGGGTGCGTATGACCGATAGAGATCACGGCGTGTCCTCCGTACATGTCGAGGTATTGGTCTCCTTTTTCATCCCATATATAGCTGCCTTTGCCTTTTACTATGGCGATATCATTGATCGGGTAAACGTCGAAGAGTTTCATTGGTTGTTATTTTATACAGATAGATAAGCGCTTAGAAAGCGTTTGCCTTCAGCCTGAGCCCTGCGGTTTCTTCCAGTCCGAGCATCAGGTTCATATTCTGCACCGCCTGCCCCGACGCGCCCTTGACCAGGTTGTCGGTGATGGAATGCACGACCAGGCTATCGCCCGCTTTTTCTATCTGGATGAGACATTTATTGGTATTGACTACCTGTTTTAAAAATATAGGTTCGCTACTGACATGCGTAAAAGGATGTCCTTCGTAGAATGCAGTATATAGTTGCACAATTTCCGCTTCATCCAGTTCGCAATGAAGCTGGGAGCTGATAAAGATGCCTCGGGCAAAATCGCCGCGCCAGGGCACAAAGTTGATTTGTTTGCCCGATGCCGAAAAGCCGGGTTGCAATTGTTCGATCGACTGAACGATCTCTTTGATGTGTTGATGCGTAAGCGTTTTATAGGCCTGGATATTATTGACCCTCCAGGAAAAATGAGAAGACGCCGAAAGCTTCTGGCCTGCGCCCGTAGAGCCGGTGATGCCGGTGGTATATGCGGTAGGCAGTATGCCTGCCTTGGCCAGCGGCAGCAATCCCAGTTGAAGAGCGGTGGCAAAACACCCGGGGTTCGCGATATTTTTTGCAGAGCGGATCTGTTCCCTGTTCAGTTCCGGCAGCCCGTATACGAATTTCCGGCCCCCTGTTTCGCTATTGACGGCCAGCCGGAAATCCTGCGACAGGTCTATGACCTTGATATTATCGTTTATGGTATGCTCGGTCATGAACTTCCTGGCGTCGCCATGTCCCACGCAAAGAAACAACACATCTATATCCTGGTCGAGCTGATCGGTAAACAGGAGTTCTGTTTCCCCGGCAAGATCGGGATGCGCCTTATAAACAGGGTTGCCCTTATTGCTGTTGCTATGAATAAAGGCAATATCCACGGCGGGATGATTGATCAGTATCCGCAGCAGCTCCCCGCCTGTATATCCTGCTCCGCCTATAATGCCTATTTTATATTTTCTCATTTGACGCTTCTTTAACCTGTTGATAGATCATGGTCTGGTTGCCGAATATCTTACTGAATCCGCGCACATCCTCGCCTGTCCATCCGTTATTCATTTCGCCGTATTTGCCAAATTTACTGCTCATCAGGTCGAAGGGCGATTCGATGCCGACGACGACGAACCGGTAGGGCATCAACTGGACAAAAACATCGCCGGTAACATTTTGCTGGGACCGCTCCAGGTAAGCTTCTATATCTCTCATCACGGGGTCCAGTATCTGCCCTTCATGCAGCCAGTTGCCATAGAATTGCGATAGCTGGTCTTTCCAGGACAGCTGCCATTTGGTGAGCGTATGCTTTTCGAGCGCGTGGTGGGCTTTTAAGATCGTCATCGGGGCGGCGGCTTCGAATCCTACGCGGCCCTTGATGCCGATGATGGTGTCTCCCACATGGATATCGCGGCCGATCGCATAGGGGCCCGCAAGGGTTTGCAGGTATTGGATGGCTTCGCTGGGATGGGAGAAGGTTTTATCGTTTATTGTTTTCAGTTCTCCTTTTACAAAACCCAGCTTAACCTCTTCGCTTCCCTGTTTGGTAAGTTGCGTGGGCCATGCTTCTTCGGGCAGCATGCCTTTGGAAGAAAGGGTTTCCTTTCCGCCGACGCTTGTTCCCCATAATCCCTTGTTAATGGAGTACATGGCTTTATCGAAATTCATGTCCACGCCTTTTTCTTTGAGGTAGGCGATCTCGGCTTCGCGGCTCAGCTTCAGGTCTCTTATCGGCGTCAAGATATCGACGCCGGGGATCATGATATTAAAGATCATATCAAACCGCACCTGGTCGTTCCCTGCGCCGGTGCTGCCATGGGCTACGGCCTGGGCGCCCGTTTTTTTGACATGGTCGGCGATATGGATCGCCTGGCTCAGGCGTTCTGCGCTTACGCTTAGGGGATAGGTATTGTTTTTCAGCACATTGCCATATACCAGGTATTTGATGATCGTATCGTAATAAGACTTCACCGCATTAACGGTCGTATGCGAGGTAACGCCAAGCTTATAGGCATGATCTTCGATCTGTTTTATCTCCTCCGGGCTGAAGCCCCCGGTATTCACCGTAATGCTGTGCACGTCGTAGCCCAGGTCTTCATGAAGATATTTTACGCAATAGGAGGTGTCCAGTCCCCCGCTGAATCCAAGTACGACTTTTTTAGTATTGGCCATAGTTTATTCGCTTATTAAATGTTATCGGATGTTTAGGTTAATGGTTGATAAACGCCGTTTCGTTACAGAGCGGCAGGCGGCAAAGTTCAGACACGAAGACGGTATTACAAATTAAAGAAATACTGCAGCAGGGATTTTCTTGCGCCCGCTTTCCTTTTCAGGAAGGGATTCAGCAGCTTCCATTGTTTGATACGCATAAAGCGCTCATACAGTTTGGAGTGTTGTTTAAAATCCGCCGAAGTTTCGGCGGGCTCGGGGTGATCCTTGGGATCGTATAGCATGGCGGTGCAAAGGCAGTTCTTCCTTTCCTTGCTCATGAGGATATCGTAGTTGACGCAGCTTTTGCATCCGCTCCAGAAAGCCTCATCCTGCGTAAGCTCCGAATAGGTGACCGGCTCGTAGCCCAGCTCGGAATTGATCTTCATGACCGCGAGGCCGGTGGTGAGCCCGAATATTTTGGCTTCAGGATATTTTTTCCTGCTGAGCTCGAATATTTTCTTTTTGATCTTTCTCGCCAGTCCGTCTTTTCTGAAAGCAGGCGCCACGATCAGCCCTGAGTTGGCTACATAATCGCCATGGCTCCAGGTTTCTATATAGCAGAATCCCGCCCATACGCCATCCGGGGAGAAAGCGATCACCGCTTTTCCTTCCCGGATCTTCTGCTGGATGTATTCGGGCGTTCTTTTAGCGATGCCTGTTCCCCTTGCCTTGGCGGAGGAAGCCATTTCATCGCAAATGATCTGGGCAAAGCCCTCATGCGTATGATCGGCAATTAAGACCTGAAATTCCTTTTCCTGTTTCATTTTCTTTTTTGTGAAATGATGATCGATTACAAGCGTACAATGAGCTGGCGGGTTACCTGGCGGATATTGTTGCAATATCCGGGCTGATCATAGCCGGGTATGAAGGATCTGTATCAACGTCGCACCCTGACGGGGACGGGGCGAAGAAAAAAAACTGCACAAG
>JAEUVR010000021.1 GCA_016786785.1 Chitinophagaceae bacterium | reverse complement strand
TTCCTATATCGCCAAATGGTTCATTCATATTAATGAAAAAAGCTTTTTTATCCTTGAGCTGCCCATATACCGGGCGCCCCGATGGAAGAATATCCTGGTTACCATGATCAGCAAATCAAAAATATTCGTTTTTGAAGCCGGCAAGGTGATCATGGTCATCAGCCTGATCTTATGGGCGCTAAGTTCTTACGGCCCCAAACAGAAGATGCAGCAGGTGCATGATCATTATGAACAGCTAGCCGCAAACGCGCAGGGCGACGAGGCTTTACAGGATGAATTGGAAAAGGAAAAAGGCACCGCCCTGCTGCAAAATTCCTATGCCGGCATTTTAGGAAGCGGGCTGGAGCCTGTGATAGAGCCGCTGGGGTTTGACTGGAAGATCGGCATTGCGCTGATCACCTCTTTTGCCGCACGCGAAGTCTTTGTCGGAACGATGGCAACCTTATACAGCGTGGAAGACAGCGGCGAAGAATCGCTTGCCCTGCGGGAAAAAATGCAGAAAGCCGTTCGCCCGGACGGAACCAAGGTATATACGCTTGCTTCCGGCGTTTCCCTAATGGTGTTTTACGTTTTTGCCATGCAGTGTATGAGTACGCTGGCCATCGTAAAAAGAGAGACCGGAAGCTGGAAATGGCCCCTGATCCAATTGTTTTACATGACCGGGCTGGCATACCTGATGAGCCTGATCGCCTACCAGGCGCTTAAATAAGTTTTCCTGAAGATCCTTCACTTCATCGAACCAACGAACGCTGTTTTCTTTTTTGCAAAAGGGCTTTGGGTCTCCCCGAAAATTGTTATGAAATGAGCATTTCTTTTTTTGGAGGAGTCCGGTGGCGTTTTAAGGGCCGGATATCGCGCCGGATAAGATAAGGACCATAGCGAAATGTTCTATAACACCTGCAATGCTTCCAACTCCTTTCTTAGCTGTTCGGGCGAGTGGAAATGAATGGTATGCATGCCCAAACGATTCGGCTCAGCGAGATTGCTTAATCGGTCGTCAATATACACTGCTTTTACAGGATCTATATTATACCGGCTCAGCAACAGCTCATATATCTCCGGGAAGGGCTTGCGTATTTTTTCTTCGCCCGACACCAGTCTCCCGTCAAACCAATGAAGGAAATCATATCGTTGCAAGGCAACCGGGAATGTTTCTGCGCTCCAGTTCGTCAGCGCATACAAACGCATCCGGCCCGATTCCTTTAATTCCCGGAATATATCCAGCGTGCCTGGTATGGGACCTTTCAACATCTCTTCCCACCTGCCATAATAAGCCCGAATATTGGATTCCTGCTCAGGAAATTTACTCACCAGCATCTCTGTCGCCTCAGATAGCGATCTGCCTGCATCCTGTTCCTCGTTCCAGTCAGGCGTGCAGATCTCATTATAAAAAGCCCGCATCTGCTTTTCATCATTGAAAATGGTCTTATATACATAATCGGGATTCCAATCCATCAATACGCCTCCAAGATCAAACACCACGGTATCAAATTTATTTTTCATGCAATAAATGTTTATTTGAATTTCTTTATTAATAAAATTGTTCTCTGTAATTCCGCCCCGGAAAGTCTCAAAATTAAATTATCGGATAGCTGATTATCTCTCTTCTCGATCATTTTATGAAAACATTGCCGTTTTCACCTAAACGATAGAAGACTGGAGTTGTTTCTCAAATAATTTCATTGTGAAAATATCGTCGTTTCATCCGGACCGACAATTCTTCCCGGTTCGTTTACATCTTCATTAGTCTCTCAGCAGCATCCTCCAGCGTGCTTTCTTTTTTGCCAAAACAGAACCGGATGATTCGGTCGTCCTTCCCAGTCTGATAAAATGCAGATACGGGAATCGCCGCCACGCCGGCTTCTTTGATCAATCGCACGACAAAATCCTTATCGCTCTCCTGGCTGATATCGGCATAGGAAGCGCAGATAAAATAGCTGCCTGAAGAATGAAACAGCTTAAACCGGGTTTGTCTCACCAGTTCAATAAAATGATCTCTTTTCTTTTGCAGAAAACCGCTCAGCGAAAGATAAGGCTGCCTGTCTTTTAAAAATTCCGCCAGGGCGACCTGTACGGGCGTATGGCAGCTAAATGCATTGAACTGGTGCACTTTCCGGTATTCGACCGTCAGCGCTTTCGGCGC
>JAEUVR010000020.1 GCA_016786785.1 Chitinophagaceae bacterium | reverse complement strand
GTCGTCGAGGGTTAATAAATATTCAACCATCTTCTGAATATGTCTTCCATATTCGCGCATGATCAAAGAATTCCTTCCTGTATTGTATTCCATAGCCTCTATATTGCTCATACGACAAAAGTAATAAAAAGCATTTTACCTTGTGCATTTAAGATTTATGGGGTAGCGGATCATGTTGAATTTTTATCCGCTACCCCATAAAGCGTTAAGACTGAACGAGCCGCTGCCGATTTTAGGCAGGCGTTTATGTTACATTTTTATCAATCCGACCTGATTCATTACGGTTGACGACGATCCGCCCAGGCAACTACCTGGTTTTACGTTTTATCCCTAACCGCAAGCAGTCCAGGTTCAATAGCCTTATTTTATTGAACCAATAACTTGCCAGAGAATAGTTTATTCGCCCGCGGTTCCCTGGCCCTCAGGTAATAAACGCCCGGGGGAGGGGGATTATTCAGGTCTATCTGCAGCGTTTTATTATCGGTCAGCCAATATTGCCGGGTAAATACGATTTGCCCCATCTGGTTGGTCAGGTCGATAACAAAGGAGCCGCTGAGCGGCGAATCAAATTCGATCTGCATGCGTTTTACAACGGGATTGGGATAAATATGCAATCCATTGTATTCCTTGCCCCGCAGTTCTACGCTTTTGATTATAGAATAAGTTACTTCCTTGCCCGTCTGCTGTTTGAGTCTGAAGTATAGTTTTCCAGTAACAGCCGGATCAGGGTGGTATTGATACTGGTATTCTGTTGTAGCGCCTTTAACAAGTCCGGCTGAGACTTTTCCAATGCTGCTGAACTGTGCAGCGTCATGACTGACTTCAATTTCATAAGTATTGTTTTTAAGTTCGCTGGAAGCGGTCCAGCTTAAAGATATGGAATTATTTTCCTGCTTCACTACCTGGAACTGCTGAATATTTAGCGGAAGCAGATCCGGATTACAGTAAGAGTAGGTCATGGAAAACTCAATCTTGTTTCGGGGGAAGCTTCCAAAAAGATAATAGTCGCCGCCCTGATCGGGATAACACAAAGCGCCGGTTTTATACACAAAATCCACCGTGCCAGAGCCCAGGTAACCCGTTACATCCGCAGTGGTTCCCTCAAATAGTTTTTGTTTATAAATAGTATCCGGACCCATAACCATAAAATCCGGCCCGCTGCCAGACTCATCATCGGTTCCCTCAAGCAGATAGGGCCCGTAATATTTAACCAGCGAGCCCGTAACATCGGGACTGATACCCGGCCCGGTTACCGTATCCCAGCGCGTATACCTTACCCTGTAAGCAAGCGCCTTGCTCTCCTCATTTTCCAGGGTCCAGCGGAGTACGCTGGTAACATAAGCTTTGGCATTTACGCAGATCAGGGTGCCCAGGCCCGGATCGAATTTGGGCATGCTGAATACGGAAGTCTTATTGCTCGTGAAGGTTGTGGCCAAATCGAACTGAACCGTTTCCGGCTCGACGCCATTTGAACACATACACTGGGCATAAATGGGTTTAGGTAAGTAGAAGATCAGCATCACAAATGTCAACAATGACAATATGGAGTAGCGTTGTTTCATAGGTACTGATTTTATCAGAAATAGGATTTCGGACTGACTCAAAAGTACACTTTGGACGAATGAGTCGCAAAGGATTACTACTTGATATTTATAAGCCGTATTTTCCGCAGCAATTGTCTTAAAGCCCGCTAAAATACCCATTGCTGTTAGGTATTTTGACAATCCGGGCTATCGTAAACTCACCGTGGACCCAAAACGTCCAAGTCAACTTAAACAATATAAGCATGTTGTTGATAATCAATACAAATTGTTGATTTTAGCCAATAAGATGCGTGTTTTCCCCCGGATAATCCTTATCGTATTTTATGCATAGCCCTGACGCATAACATAAACATATTACCTTCGCGAATAAGTTTTGACTATGCAATCGACCATAACCATTGATGTTACCCTTGATGAACAGCGAATGCCCGAAGCCCTGACCTGGAAAGCGACGGAAAGCAGCGCCGACGCCGGCAAAAAAGCCAAAGCCATGATCTTATCTTTCTGGGATGGGACCGACAAGACCGCCCTGCGCATTGACCTGTGGACAAAAGACATGATGATAGATGAAATGACCGATTTCTTTTACCAGACAATGATGTCTATGGCCGACTCTTTTGATCGGGCAACCCAGCAAAAAGAACTGGTGGGAGACATGAAAAAGTTTGCGCAGGACTTTTACAAAAAATTCCATGAAACCCAATTACAGCAAAATAAACTGAAATAAATACCATGAGCCTTGAACAAAAAATAATGGGGGAACTTAAAACCGCCATGCTGGCCAAAGATGAAAAATCGATCAGGGCCCTGAGAGCGATCAAAGCGGCCATCATCGTAGCCAAAACCGCCGAAGGCGCCGGAGGAGAAATAAAAGCGGAAGAAGAGATCAAACTGCTTCAGAAACTGGTAAAACAAAGAAAGGATTCGCTGGAAATATTCGAGAAACAGAACCGGGAAGACCTTGCCCTTAAAGAAAGGGAAGAAATTGAAGTAATAGAAAAATTCCTTCCCGAACAACTAAGTCAGGATGCGCTTAAGGAGATCATTGCAGGCATCATCAAGGAAACCGGCGCTTCATCTCCCGCTGAAATGGGCAAGATCATGGGCCTGGCCAATAAACAACTGGCAGGAAAAGCCGATGGAAAAACCATTAGCACCATCGTGAAAGAACTGCTTTCTGCCTGAGAAAAAGCAGATTTCCACAGCGCCCTGAAATAAAAAATATGCATATAGATATTCTTTTCCTCATCGCTATGGCAATGGCTATTATTAAGGGGCTGCGCCAGGGGCTGATCGTCGCGCTGTTCTCGGCGCTGGGCTGGATCATAGGGCTGGCGGCCGCATTAAAGCTATCGGCTGTAGCGGCAGGATATCTGGAACATTCGCTCAATACCTCTTCGCGCTGGATCCCCGTATTGTCTTTTGCCGCGGTTTTTATCATTGTCATGCTGTTGGTCAGGCTGGGCGCGGGCATTCTTCAAAAAACCATCGAGTTGGGAATGATGGGTTGGACAAACAGGATAGGAGGAATAATTTTATACGTTTTACTGTACGCCATCATTTTCAGTATTATCCTTTTTTATGCCGAACAACTGAAACTGATCAACGAAGAAACAATGGCCTCCTCCCGGGCCTATGCTATAATAAAGCCTCTGGGGCCCCTGGTTATAGACGGAATAGGCGCTGTCATTCCTGTTTTTAAGGGCCTGTTTGCCGAATTACAAACATTTTTTGAAGGCGTAGCCGAGCGCATTCCAGCAAAATAATTTTAGCGATTACCGGGCGTTAACGGATAAAATATTGGGAGAAGGAATTTTACATTCAGTACATTCGTAGGGTTGCCGGCTTTAGTTTTTTGCATTAAAACAATTATTTTAGCGATTATTTGACCCGAAAGAAAGATTGCACTGATGGATTACGAGATCAAACAGGTAGATAAATTCAAATTCATTGAAACAGGCAGCGGGGAACCATTACTCTTATTGCATGGGTTATTTGGCGCGCTGAGCAACTTCAGTGGGTTGATTGATTATTTTAAGCGCTATAATAAGGTAATAGTGCCCATGTTACCCTTATTTGACCTGGATATATTACATACTACCGTTGGCGGTCTCGAAAAGTTTGTTAACAAGTTTATTGAACGCCAGAATTATCGCAATGTTCATCTGCTGGGAAACTCACTTGGAGGCCATGTGGCCCTCTTACATGTGCTCAAACACCCCGAAAAGATCAGGTCCCTTATCCTTACCGGCAGCTCAGGCCTGTTTGAAAGCGGGATGGGCGACAGCTACCCTAAAAGAGGCGATTACGAATACATAAAACAAAAAACAGAACTGACTTTTTACGATCCGGCCATTGCTACCAAAGAACTGATAGACGAAGTGTACGCTACCGTTAACAATCGTATTAAAGCAATAAAAATCATTGCTTTAGCAAAAAGCGCCATCCGGAATAACCTGGGAGAAGAGATCAACCAGATAAAAAAGCCCACGTTACTGATCTGGGGAAATAACGATTCCATTACCCCCCCGTTCGTAGGCAGGGAGTTCCATAAACTGATCTCTTCCAGCGAACTTCACTTTGTAGATCATTGCGGACATGCCCCTATGATGGAACGCCCTGAAGAATTTAACCTGATCCTTCATAAATTTTTGAGAAAATTAAGCGAGCCCGCAACAGTTGCCTGATACATATCATCTGTTACAATAGTTTTTTTGTAGATTAGACCAATAAAGCATTCCTGCTGTCCGGCAAAAAATTAAACTATTTGTTAAACAAAGAACTCATATCCTCATCGTTGCCCCTGCTTACCTTACAGGATCCTGCATCGCGGGCGCTATCGCTAATGGCGGAATTCTATGTAAAACACCTTCCGGTATCAAATGGAGACCAATACGCCGGGCTCGTGTTTGAGGAGGACCTGCTGAATATCGACGAAAACGTTAAACTGGAAACCATCAGCAGCCATTTTTCCAGGGTTTCCGTTCATGCCGCCATGCATTTTCTCGAAGCGGTACAGGCTTCTAACGATTATCATTTAGACGTTATCCCCGTAGTGGAGAAAAACAATGCTTTCCTGGGGGCTATACTGGCCATTGACCTGCTCAGGCAATTGGGTAAGATCACCGGCGCCAGCGATCCCGGAGGACTCATGATACTTGAAATGGATCAAAAGGATTTCTCCTTTGCCGAGATCAGCAAGCTGGTGGAAACCAATGACGCCCAGATCACACAGCTTAATACATACCGGGATAACGCATCCGAATCGCTTCTGGCAACCATTAAGGTCAATAAGTTTGAAATATCCGATATCGTTGCTACCTTTCAACGATACGAATACCAGGTGAAATATTATTTTGGCGAAGAATTGTACGAAAATGAACTAAAAGACAATTACGACCACCTGATGAATTACCTGAATATTTGACCGGCTCCTCATGCCAATATCATGTAAAACCTTCCCGGGAGACGATTGACCATATGCCTGCTCTTAAGAAATATAGCGTGCTCCTGACACTATTTGCGTTAAGCTATGCATTCAGGTCGGAAGCGCAAACGAACGATCCCGGTCCGGACGCTGCAACCGAGGCGCCGATACCAGATCAGATGCCGAAGCCAACCGATTTCGTGATCGGCGAGATCGTCATTTCCGGTAATAAGCGCACAAAACCCTATCTTATTGAACGGGAACTTTCCTTTAAAAAAGGCGACTCGGTTTACCTGCCCGAACTGGTGGAGAAATTTGAAAATGCGCGCCAGCAACTCATCAATACCCGGCTTTTTAATGAAGTGGTCGTAGCCCTGAAATCCTTTCGCGGATATGAAGTGGATATTGCCATCGACGTAAAAGAAAGATGGTATATCTTTCCCGTGCCCTACCTGAAACCTATCGACAGAAACCTCTCTGAATGGGCTTCCCATGGTTTTGAGTTCGACAGGATAAACTACGGACTTAAATTCATGTACTACAATTTCTCCGGTCGAAACGATAACCTGAAGCTATGGCTGCTGTCCGGCTATACCAAACAAATACAATTTCAATACGAACAACCCTATGCCGATAAAACCCTTAAGCACGGCTATAAGATCGGCAGCGCCTATTCTTCAAATAAAGAGGTCAATTATGGCACTATCGATAACCGGCAAATGTTCACTGACAGCCTGGGCGGGATAAAAAAATGGTATAGCTTTATTGAATACGACTATCGCCCCGGAATAAAAACCTTCCATGCCCTGCGATTCGGGTTCACCCATCAGGAAACCGACAGCAATATATCGAAAATAAACCCCGGCTATTTTAAAAACGGAATGAACAAAGTAGATATCCCCGAGATATCTTATAAACTAAGCCATTTTAATGTAGACTATATCCCATACCCCTTAAAAGGGTGGATGGGCGAAGCGTCCCTTTCCAAACGCGGAATTCATCCGCATACTTCCATGTGGCAGTTGGAAGCCAAATACAGTAAGTCGACCCCCCTGAGTAAGAAGTACTTTTTTATCTGGCAAACGCAGGGACTTATCCGTCTTCCCTTTGATCAGCCTTATTATAACAGCCAGCTATTCGGCTATGGCGATCTTTTTTTACGGGGACTTGAAAAATATGTGATCGACGGCGTCCTCGGAGCCATGTCGCGGCAGACTTTCAAAAGAGAATTGTTCCGGTTTACTATCCCCACCTTCCTTAATTCTACTTCCCACGACAAGATCCCCTTCCGTATCTATGCAAACGCTTTTTCCGATATCGGCTTTTCTTACACAAAGAGGCCCGCCGGTAATTCATTAGCCAATAAGATGCTGTATACCGCCGGAGCGGGGATCGATGTGGTCAGCTTTTATGATTTTGTGCTACATATTGATTATAGCTTTAATCAATTAAACCAAAAGGGGCTATTTTTACGGATGATGAACAGCTTTTAACTATTGGAATATGCGAAGCCTAAATGATTTTCTATGAAGGTTGCCATTTACAGCAGGACCATGGATTACGGCCATCAAAAGGATATCCTGCAGCTTTTTGATGAGCTGGCCCAAAAAAATATTGAGCCAGTCATCTATTATCCATTTTTTGAATCCATACAATCTTTCTTTAATCCTTCTTCCCCCCCTCTTTTTTTCCATAGCCCGGACGACCTCGATCAATCCATCGACTTCCTGATCAGCCTGGGCGGAGACGGAACCCTATTGGATACGGTAACCTTTTTAAAAAATAAGAATATCCCGGCGTTGGGTATAAATTTCGGGCGGCTCGGATTCCTCGCGGGCATCGGCAGAGACGAACTGCATACCGCCGTACAGGCGCTCGCGAACACTACATATGTGATCGATAAGCGATCGCTGATCCACCTCGACTCCAGCGTGCCCCTGTTTCATGGCGCGCCATATGGACTGAACGAATTTGCTATCCATAAAACCGATATCTCGCCGATGATAAAGATCCATACCTATCTGAACGGCGAATTCCTTAATACTTACTGGGCAGACGGACTGATCGTAGCGACGCCCACAGGCTCTACCGGCTACTCGCTTAGCTGTAGCGGTCCCGTAGTGTTCCCCGAATCGGCAAGCTTCGTGATCACCCCGGTCTCGCCGCATAACCTGAACGTCAGACCTATCGTGGTGCCCGACAATAATGTTATTTCTTTTGAGGTGGAAGGCCGGACCGATCATTTTATCTGCGCGCTGGACTCCCGCAAAGAGATCGTCGATAAAAAAATACAGATAGCCGTAAGAAAGGAAAATTTTACCATCAGCCTTGTACGCCTGAATGAAAACAATTTCCTTCAAACGCTGAGACAGAAATTATCCTGGGGGCTCGACACCCGGAACTGAAAACCTTTGCGGTAATCCCAATCGTCCACTTACTAAAACCCGCGCAAACACTTGCTTGCGCACAACAACGCCACGGCAACCCTGGTCATTCGCTGATCAAAGCCGGTATCTTTCTTACCATATCTTTTGCATCGGCATGACTGCAATCCATGGTATCCTCTGGTTAAAGCCTTGAAAATTAACGTTTGTTTGATAAGAAAATAGGCAATAAAGCGTTGGAGCTATTTTTTTTAACCGGCTTATGGTAAATTATTATCTTGCATACATGAGGAAATTCATTGCGGTATTTTGCTTTCTGGCAGGCGCGGCTGGCTTTAATCAAAGCATGGCCCAATATGAAGCCGTTGTGATGGAAGGAGAAATAGGAATATCGCTGGGCGCCGCGCATTATTTCGGCGACCTCAACACCAGCGGCCGCATCAACCGTCCTAAACCCGCCGTAGGGGTCTTCTTCCGCAAACAATTTGGCAACTACATCGGATTAAGGGTAAGCGGCCACTATGCCCAACTGGGATATTCCGATATTTACAATACCTATAACGAATATCAGAAAAGAAGAAACCTGAGCTTTAATTCCAATATTTTTGAACTGGGGCTTCAGGGCGATTTTAATTTCTTCCGCTTCATTCCCGGCGACCCTTACCATCGATTTACGCCCTATGTTACCATGGGCGTCGGCGTTTTCAGCTACGACCCCTTCGCCGTTTACCGGGGCAGAAAGGTTGCCCTGAGACCGCTCGCTACCGAGGGCCAGGGAAACCCGGCATATCCCGATCGTAAACCATATGGCAGCATGGGCATCTGCTTACCCCTGGGCGTCGGCGCCAAATATGCCATCAACAGCCGCATGAGCGCCGCTTTTGAAATAAGCTACCGGTTTACCAATACCGATTACCTGGACGATGTAAGCAAGACTTATATAGGCGTAAACAATTTCCCCTCCCTTCCGGATGGCGAACCCTCTATTGCGCAACTGCTCCAGGACCGCTCTTATGAAACCGGCGAGATCATCGGCATAGAAGGCCGGCAAAGGGGCCTGCCTAAACAGAAAGACAGTTATATAATTGCCGAATTCTCCCTCAGTTTTAACCTTACTTCCTACAAATGCCCTACGGCCAATTAATGCGCTGAACCGGAGACGCCGTCGGCTCGCAGATTTACTGTTTGCGCCTCCTAAATTTTTGTACCTTCGTGCCCCTATAAAATTAAGGTATGCAGAGCCTGAAAGCTCAAATAGATACTAAACGGCTCCCCAATCATATTGCCATTATCATGGATGGCAATGGACGTTGGGCGAAAGAAAAAGGACAGGACAGGCTATACGGTCATTTTCAGGGAGTGGAAAGCGTCAGGAATATTGTAGAAGGATGCGCTGAATTAGGCATCGGTTACCTGACCTTGTACGCATTCTCTACAGAGAACTGGGGCCGCCCGAGGCAGGAGGTAGCAGGGTTGATGGAATTGCTGGTGCAGACCATTCGCAAGGAAACGGAAACGCTGAACAAGAACAATATCAAACTGCATGTCATAGGCGACCTGGAGATGATGCCGGCTGACGCCGTGAATGAGCTAAATGAGAGCATTGCCATGACCGGAAAGAACACGGGCCTTAACCTGGTGATGGCGCTTAGCTATAGCAGCAGATGGGAACTGGCACAGGCGGCTAAACGTATAGCCGAAGAAGTAAAAGCCGGCAAAACAGATCCCGGCTCCATTACGCCGGATAGCTTTGCTCAGTATTTATGCACCGCTACATTCCCCGACCCCGAACTAATGATCAGGACAAGCGGGGAATACAGAATAAGTAATTTTCTGTTATACCAGCTGGCTTATGCCGAGCTTTATTTCACAGAAGTAAGATGGCCCGATTTCAGAAAGGAAAACCTATACGCCGCCATCCTCGATTATCAGTCCAGAGAACGCAGGTTCGGCAAAACCAGCGAACAGATCGGACAGGAAATAAACCTAACAGGGAATTGATGTTTATTGGCAGTTTTTTCCCGCTTCTTCCTGATTATAAGGGATGTTTAACAAAAATTTTTAATAAATCCTGTTAATTTGCTCAACACTAAAAAACCCGGAATGCAGCGGAAATGTTTGCCCAGCGTAATATTGCTGGTTGTTGTTTTTTTTACGGTTTCCTCTCTCCAAGCCCAGGAGACCAATGATACGCTACCCGGTTCAATAGACCCTCATTTACTGGAGCTGTCTACCTCAAAGGTACCCAGGGAATATACCATCGGCGGCATTAAAATTACAGGGACAAAATATCTCGACGAACAATTGCTGGTTTCCATATCAGGAATAAATGTCGGCGATAAAGTAATGATCCCCGGCGGGGACGCCTTCAGCAAGGCCATTCATAACCTCTGGAAGCAAAACCTGTTTGCCAACGTTCAGATCTATTTCACCAAGCTCGAAGCGGGAAATGTTTTCCTTGAAATACATGTTACCGAAAGGCCCCGGCTGGCCAAACATTTTTTCAAAGGCGTGCGTAAATCCGACGCAGATGAGCTGGAGAAAAAAACAGGCCTTGTTTCGGGAAGAGTAGTCACGGAGAACGTTAAACGCCGCGCTATAGAAACAATAGAAAAATACTATACCGAGAAAGGGTTCCAGAGCGCCGATGTTCGCGTGGAAGAACAACCGGCGCCCAATATGGCGAATTCGGTGAACGTCACTTTTATCATCAACAAAGGCGCTAAGGTCAGGATTAACGATATTAACTTTTACGGCAATGCCAACGTTCCCGACCTGAAGCTGAAAAAACAGATGAAGGGGACCAAAGAAAAATCAAGGCTTACGCTTTATCCTACTGCATCGGAAAGCATTTATGGCCAGAACCCGCAACCCAGCTTTAAGGAATACCTGAGCAATGTAGGTTTTTTGTCGCTGACCAAAACCCGCGAATACCTCGACCCTTATTTCCGCTTCAAACTATTCAGCTCTGCAAAATTTAACGATACCAAATACAACGAGGATAAAAATAAGGTTCTCCAATATTTTAACTCCCTCGGCTACCGCGACGCCAGTATCGTAGCAGATACGCAATACCTGAATAAGAAGGGAGACCTCAATGTTGACCTGAAAGTGAGCGAGGGCGGCCGTTATTATTTCGGCAATATCGCATGGAAAGGCAATACCCGTTATTCGGATTCTATATTGTCGCTTATCCTGGGCATCAAAAAAGGAGATATCTATAATATTGAGACCCTGAATAAAAAACTGGGCAAGGAACTTACGCAGGAAGGCGGAGATATCAGCGGATTATACCAGGACGACGGCTACCTGTTCTTCCAGATCAACCCCGTGGAAACAGCGGTTTACAATGATACGATCGACTTTGATATCAATATTATGGAAGGCCCGCAGGCCACTATAAAAAACATTACCATTTCAGGTAATGAAAAAACCAAAGAACATGTGATCAGGAGAGAGATCAGGACGCTGCCCGGCGAAAAGTTCAGTCGTAGCGATCTTATCCGCTCACAACGCGAAATCTCCCAGCTTGGCTTTTTTAACCAGGAAAAAATAGGCATCAACCCCGTTCCCAACCAGGAAGACGGCACCGTGGATATCCAATACACGGTGGAAGAAAAATCCTCCGACCAGTTAGAGCTTTCTGCGGGATGGGGAGGCGGTATAGGGCTTACCGGAACCGTCGGCGTTTCATTCAATAATTTTTCCATCAACAATATCTGGAATAAAAAAGCCTGGGACCCTTTGCCTACAGGCGACGGCCAAAAACTAAGCATGCGTATCCAGTCAAATGGCCGCGCCTATCAGTCTTATAATTTCTCCTTTACCGAACCCTGGTTAGGCGGTAAAAAAAGAAATTCATTGACCTTAAGCTTGTATAAAAGCGTTTTCAGAACCGGCGGCATCGATTATTTCACCGGAAGATATTTTTTCAGCGATACCAATCGCCTGAAAAACTTCGGCGCTACGATAGCCTTAGGAAAACAGTTGAAATGGCCGGATGATTATTTCACCCTTGTCTACTCCTTAAACTTTACCCAATATAAGCTGATCAATTACCCGCTGTTCTCTCAGAATTTCAGAAATGGCGTATCCAATAATGCGAACCTGAAATTTGAACTCAGGCGCAACTCTGCGGGCCCTAACCCTATCTTCCCCACGCAGGGATCCAGTTTCCTGTTAAGCGGACAGTTTACCCCGCCTTATTCGCTGTTTAATAAAAAAATAGATAACCAGGCCAGTTTTAAACTGCCCGAATTCCATAAATGGCGATTTAACGGCGAGTGGTATATGCCGATCGGAAAGCCTTTGGGCGCGGACAAAAGCAGGCAGTTTGTGTTGAAAGCGGCGGCTAAATACGGTTTCATGGGCAGGTATAACAGTGCGCTGGAGTTCTCGCCCTTCGAGCGGTTCCAGCTGGGCGATGCCGGCCTTGCCAATGGCAACTATATCCTCGGATACGATATCATTGCCCACAGAGGATACCCGGTTTACGAGAATTCCAATCCCAAAATAAACCCCGACCAGCAGAACGCAAGCCAGTTCTTTACCATTTTTAACAAGTACCAGCTGGAACTTCGGTTTCCTTTTACTACCAATCCCAGCAGCACTATTTTCGGGATGGTCTGGTTTGAAGCCGCCAATGGATGGTATGACTATAAATCGTATAACCCTTTCCGCCTCCGTCGAAGCGCGGGCCTGGGCATGCGTTTCTTCCTTCCCATGTTCGGATTGCTTGGATTTGATTATGGCGTAGGATTTGACCGTTTCCAACCGGGAGGTAAAATGAAAGACGCTGCGCGCTTTACCTTTATGTTAGGCTATGAACCGGAATAACTATAATTTCCGGGTCTGAAAAATGTCGAAATCCAAAAATTTTAGTTAAATCGCCAGGAATACCAGACTTTGTCCCAAAAACCTGGTCTGACTATAAATAAACTATAAAAACATGAAAAAACTATTCGTTTTAGCCTGTTTCTTAGCGTCTTTTGGTATGGTTTCCCAAGCGCAACGATATGCTATAGTGGATACCAAGTACATCCTGGATAATATCCCGGATTATGCTACGGCCCAAAAATCCCTGGACCAGTTCAGCGAACTCTGGCAAAAAGAGATCGACCAAAAGCAAGCTGCGCTGAATAAAATGTACCAAAACTTTGAGGCCGAACAGCTTATGCTGAGCGATGAATTAAAGAAAAAAAGAGAGGATGAGTTGTTTGTCAGGGAAAAAGAAGTTCGGGATCTACAGCGCAAACGGTTTGGCTTTGAGGGAGACCTCTTCAAAAAACGCCAGGAGCTGGTGAAACCAATACAGGACAAAGTGTACGCAGCCATTCAAAAAATTGCCGCGAACCGTCAATATGATTTTATTTTGGACAAAAGTGAAGGAATAACAGTTATCTTTGCCGACCCAAAATTGGATCGTAGCGAAGATGTTTTAAGAGAACTGGGCGTTAAATAAAACCAAAAACAAAGTTTTAGGCAACTTAATTGAATTATTTTTCAACTTATACTATTTGAAATCAAGCATGGCATATCAGACAGTCCATGCGCCTAAACCAAAAAAGCAACAAATGAAAAAAATTTTCTCAGTAGCCTTCTTCGCAATCATACTCATGGCAGCGAGCCAGGTAAATGCACAAAACAAAATTGGTTTCATCAGCACAGAAGAATTGATCAGCATTATGCCTGAAGCTCATAAAGCCGATTCTAATCTTCAACAATACAGAGGGGCTCTTTATCAGAACGCCCAGGACAAACAGGAAGCGCTGGAAACGGCTATTGCAAAATTCAATAAGGATTCTGCTACCATGAGCAACTCCGTAAAAGACGTTAAAAGAGGAGAATTGCAGAAGATGTTGCAGGACCTTCAGCAGGAAGATCAAAGGATCCAACAGCAACTGCAACAAAGACAACAGGAGCTCATTGGCCCTATCAATAAAAAAGCTTTTGAGGCCATTCAGGCTATAGCCAAAGAAAACGGGTACGCTTATATTTTTGAAAAGGGAGCTTTGCTGGTTGCCCCCCCGGCCGACGATGTGCTGCAATTAGTGGCCAAAAAATTAAATATAAAAATTCCTAATCAACAACAGAATTCGCAAAAACCGCCGGCTGTGACGCCTACGAAATAAATGAACAGGTCTGAATAACGATCGGGTATCGGTTTTATCTTACCCCTACGCCGCATCGGTCTTAATACCGGTATTACCATCTGAATATTTTATTTTCATTGCTATAAGAAGGCTGTCTCAAACCAGAGACAGCCTTTTTTTATCCGGATGCCTATAGGAGAGCCTGCTTATACGACTTCCGGGCAAATAATAGCTCGTTTTTAACCGTATTATCTTCGAGGGTTTCCGTGGAATCGCCGATACTTCCGGGCAAATAATAGCTCGTTTTCAACCCCTGCTCACGGATGGCCCGGAACAAAATTTAAACCTCGCCGCAACCCTGATGCTTCCCGGAATCCCGGGTCTTCCGTAAATTTCTCTTGAAATTTATTATTGTTTTTTTAGCCAAGAGGAACTCCCATAAAATTTTTCATTCATCTTTTGTGTATTTTATGAATGGAAAATTTCATGTACGTTTGACCATGTCTTTAACAGGGCCAATTGGCATCTTCGATTCGGGTTATGGCGGGTTGACCGTCATGAAGGAGATTGTTAGAAAACTTCCCGCATACGACTATATTTACCTGGGCGATAATGCGCGCGCGCCTTATGGAAACCGCTCTTATGATACCGTATACCGGTACGCGCTGGAATGCGTAAAATGGCTTTTTAACAGGGGTTGTCCGCTGGTGATCCTTGCCTGTAATACCGCTTCCGCAAAAGCCCTGCGCAATATCCAGCAAATTGACCTGCCAAAGATCAACCCTTCCAACAGGGTGTTGGGCGTTATCCGGCCCACTACCGAGATCATTGGAAACATCACCCGCACAGGAACAGTGGGCATCCTGGCTACCACCGGAACCGTTCAATCGGGATCATATGAAATAGAGATCAAAAAATTCTTTCCCCGCCTGAAACTGGTCCAGGAAGCCTGCCCCATGTGGGCGCCGCTTGTAGAAAACAACGAACACCTGGGCCCTGGCGCCGATTATTTTATCAAAAAACACCTGGATAACATTTTTGAAAAAGGAAAAGATATCGATACCCTGCTCCTGGCCTGCACCCATTATCCGCTGCTATTAGATAAAATACAGGATCACAGTCCCCCCGGCATCCGCATAGTTGCGCAGGGAGAGATCGTGGCCGACAGCCTGGCTGTTTATCTCAATAACCATCCCGAAATGGAAAAAAGATGCGCCAAACAGGGTACGCTTTCTTTTTATACTACTGATTCTGCGGAAGACTTTAATAATCATGGGGGCGTGTTTTTCGGACAACCTGTGCAGGCCCTGCATCTTGATCTGTAAGATCCCTTACCAATCCTCGCCTGAAACATCAGGCCGCTAGAGATCCCCGGCATCCCGACCTGTAGATCCCTTACGGGTTCGTTAACTGCGCAATGAAAGTTCCGCTAACCTGGACTTTATATATGATCAGCCCTTCCGGGCCTTAGGTCCGGCACAATGCCTTAGCCTTCTAATTGATCGGGCTCATTCCTGCGCATCCTGGCTTCGCTTAACTATTCATCCCATAATTCATTATTATTCAATAATATATGCCTGTTAAACGCGTTCGCCCGGTAACAGCGCAACGCCACTGCTATGCCTGGGATCGCCGCATTGCCATTGTACTAGGTAGATTCGTACCGACCTGCATCTTAACAGTCGATTGAATCCTGCAAACATTGCCATTATATGGATTTGTACACTACCGGCTATATGGCAATAGCCAGGAAAACCCCTTATTCAGCTCAGCCCCAAATCTTTTTGTTGGTTTTGTTCCAATACTCAACAATTCCCGGGATAAACTGTGCATATTTTGTTGGAATGAACCCCGATTTGCCATACCTTTGCCGACCTTTCACATTAGTACAAAAAAGATAGATCATGAAACGTACATTTCAACCGCACAACCGTCGCCGCAAGACCGTTCACGGTTTTCGTAAGCGCATGGAAACGGCAAATGGACGCGCTGTTCTGGCAGCCCGTCGCAGAAAAGGCCGTAAGAAACTTTCTGTTTCTGACGAAAGCAAGCTGAAATAACCCCTCCCGAGCCCGTTCATCGGGAAGAACAGGATAGTTTATATAAAATACTTAGCCTCAGCGTCGGGGCTAATTTTGTTTGTGTAAATTGACAGGAAAAAACCATCAAAACCTCTTTTACGCTAGGCAAAAAGGAACGACTTAAAAGCCGCAAGCTTATCGAACAGTTGTTCAAAGAAGGCAAAACATTTACGGTTTTTCCTTTTCGCGTTTATTATTTAACGCGCCCGCTATCGGATGTTTTTCTGCAAGCCGGTTTTACCGTAAGCGCCCGTAAGTTCAAAAAAGCGGTAGACCGCAATCGCATCAAAAGACAGATGCGGGAAGCCTATCGCCTGCAGAAACATCTCCTCGAACTAAACCTTAAAAACAAACAACGATGCCTGTCCCTGTTTTTTCTATATACCGGGTCGGAATTGCCTGACTCCTCATTGGCGCAGGAAAAAATGGCGCTTACCTTAAAAAAGATCATAAAAATAATGGATGAACCTACTCTTCCGGCTGCTTAGTCTACCGTTTATCCTACTGATAAAACTATATCAGTGGATCATCTCTCCCCTGCTCGGCCCCTCCTGCCGGTTTACGCCCAGCTGCTCAAACTATGCCCTGGAAGCTTTTAAAAAATACGGCCCCCTAAAAGGGTTCTGGCTTACCGTAAAAAGAATAAGCCGCTGCCATCCCTGGGGAGGGCATGGCCATGATCCCGTTCCATAGCGTTTACGCTTATTAAATCCGGCATGCTCCGATCATTCTAATCCCGCATACCTATGTCCATAGTCTCTTAGACCATCGTATCCGGCGTATTGATTCTTTGGCCATAACCCCATTATTTAACGCTCAGACGCCAGGGCTTGCAAGCAGGATCTCTGCCATAGCGTTCAAATTGTATTTATCTTCGTCGGATGAGTAAAAAATTGTTTTTGCTGGATGCGATGGCGTTGGTATTTCGCGCCTACTATGCGCTGATCCGTAACCCAAGGCTGACCTCAAAAGGAAAAAACACCAATGCTCAATTCGGGTTTACCAATACCTTGCTCGACCTGCTCAATAACCAACGACCTACCCATATGGCCGTATGCTTCGACACGCATGCGCCAACGGAAAGACATATCGGTTTCGCCGATTACAAAGCCAACCGGCAGGAAACGCCGGAAGACATACTGGCCGCCATCCCCGATATCAAAAAGATCATTGAAGGGTTCTGCATCCCCGTTATTGAATCGGATGGATATGAAGCGGACGATATCATCGGGGGACTGAGCAAACAGGCGGCCAAGGCCGGTTATACCGTATATATGGTGACGCCGGATAAAGACTACGGCCAACTGGTAGAAGAAAACATCCTTATCTATAAACCGGGATACCAGGGAGGCGATGCAGAAATACTGGGCGCCAAAGAAGTCTGTGAGAAATGGAATATCAAAAACGTGAGCCAGGTAATCGATATACTGGGACTGATGGGCGACTCCGTGGATAATATTCCCGGCATCCCCGGCGTAGGCGAAAAGACCGCCGCCAAACTACTGGCAGAATATGAAACCCTTGAAAAGGTCCTGGAGAATGCCGATAACATCAAGGGCGCGCTGGGCGAAAAAATAAGAAATGGCAAAGAGCTCGCCCTCATGAGTAAAAAGCTGGCTACCATCATCACCGATGTGCCCGTCGAGTTCCATGAAGAAAACTTCCGCATCAAAGACTGTGATAAAGCCGCTTTAAAAGAAGTCTTCCTCGACCTTGAATTCAGAACGCTGGGCAAAAGGGTTTTTGGAGAAGACATCGGCGCGCCCACCATCATTGCCAGGGGCGGGCTCGACAAGATCATTCCCGAAGGCGTTCAGACAGATCTTTTCGGAAATATTGTTGAAACCAAAACCCCGGCAGCCCAGGAAACCCAGGAAGAGATCACCGAGGTAATTCAGGCCAGCCAGCATATCCACAATACCCCCCATCAATACCTGGCCATCCAGGGAGACGACGCAATCAAAAAACTAGTAGAGGAATTATTAAAGCAACCCGAGATCTGCTTCGATACGGAAACTACCGGTATTGACGCCAACGATTGTGAACTGGTGGGCATGAGCTTCTCCTATAAAAAAGGCGAAGCCTATTATGTTCCTCTTCCCCCCGACGACCGGGAAGAAACAAAACGCCGGCTGCAATTGTTTGAGCCGCTGTTTAGCGATCCCTCTCTTGTATGGATCGGTCAAAACCTGAAATATGATATGCTCGTATTAAAATGGTATGATCATGAACTAAGGGGAAATATCTTTGATACCATGCTGGCGCACTATGTCATCGACCCCGACGGCAAACGCAGCATGGACCTGCTCAGCGAGCAATATCTTGGATACGGGCCCATCCCTATTGAAGAGCTGATCGGCAAAAAAGGAAAGAACCAGGGCAATATGCGCGATGTGGAACTGGAAAAGATCAAGGACTATGCCGCCGAAGACGCCGATATCACACTGCAACTGAAACAGGCTTTTCTGCCCCTGCTAAAAACCAAAGAGGTAGAAAAGGTTTTTACGGAGGTAGAAAACCCGCTCGTGAAAGCGCTGGCCGATATGGAATTTGAAGGGATCAGGGTCGATACCGATTTCCTGAAGGAATATTCGGTTGAGCTTGAGCGGGAGGCAAAAAAGAATGAAGAAAACGTTTATCGCCAGGCAGGCGTACGGTTCAACCTCTCATCGCCCAAACAATTGGGAGAGGTACTGTTCGAAAAACTCCAGCTGGACCCCAAAGCCAAAAAAACAAAGTCGGGCCAATATGCCACAGGAGAAGATGTTTTGCTGAAACTGGCCAGCCGCAACCAGATCGTCGACGATATCCTGGCCTATCGCGAACTGACCAAGCTGAAATCGACCTATGTAGACGCCCTGCCGCTGATGATCAACAAAAGAACGCAGCGCGTACATACCAGCTATGCGCAGGCGGTCGCCGTTACAGGACGGCTCTCCAGCAATAACCCTAACCTGCAGAATATCCCTATCCGATCCGAAAGAGGAAGAGAGATCCGCAAGGCTTTTATACCCAGGGACGACGACCATATCCTGCTATCCGCCGATTATTCGCAAATAGAATTGCGTATTGTAGCGGCCATTAGCGGCGACCCGGCCATGTGCGAAGCCTTCCAACGCCAAAAAGATATCCATAACGCCACCGCGGCAAAAGTATACGGCATAGAAGAAGCCGCCGTTACCAAGGAACAGCGGTACAAGGCTAAAAGCGTAAACTTCGGCATCATATACGGACAGGGCGCATTCGGACTGGCCGACAATCTTGGCATCAGCAGGACAGAAGCCAAAGAAATCATTGACAACTACAAAAAGCAGTTCGTCAATATTCAAAAGTATATGGACGATATGATCAATTTTGCCCGCGACCACGGTTATGTACAAACGCTGATGGGTAGAAAGAGATGGTTGAAAGACATCAACTCGGCCAACTTTACCGTACGCGGATATGCGGAAAGGAACGCCATCAACTCGCCGATCCAGGGAACCGCCGCCGACATGATAAAACTGGCCATGATAAACATCCATAGGGCTTTCAGGGAAAGGAATTTCAGGTCTAAAATGGTATTACAGGTGCATGACGAACTGGTCTTTGACGCAGTTAAGGAGGAAGCGGAGATCATTAAGCCCGTGATCCTCGAGTGTATGCGCAATGCATTAGTACTGCCCAATGGCGTGCCTGTCGAAGCGGAGATCGGCGGGGGAAAGAACTGGCTGGAAGCGCATTGACAGGGATATAAAGCAATGTTGAGCATAGGCGCAGCAAACACAGCCTGCAACGGAAACTGCGGCATAAAAAAGCTGAATGAATATTAACCGGCGCAAATATTTTCGGGAACAGCCAGGAAATACCGGCACAGATATATAATGAATAACAACCAGAAGGGAAAAACTACAGACCAGGCCGGAAGCGGACGAATAATGACATGATCCATAAACTTTAATGAAGAAACGATGAAGACGGAACCAGCGCAAACAGCGCCCGCAAAACACTTGTTTATTTATTGCTATGACGCCTATTGCGGGTGGTGTTACGGATTCAGCCCCATAATAAAAAAAATTGCGGAAGCCTATAAGGATCAGCTCGACATAGAGGTCCTTTCGGGGGGAATGATCCTCTCGCCTCAGCCGGCGCCGATCGGCGTCATGGCGCCCTATATACAGGAAGCATACAAAATTGTTGAAGAACGGACAGGCATCAGGTTCGGAAAAGATTTTCTCTGGCATATCTTTAACCCGGATAAAAGCGATTGGTTTCCCGACTCCCTGAAACCCGCCATAGCGCTCCGCATTTTTAAGGAATTTTATCCCGACGACCAGGTAAGCTTTGCCGCCGATCTTCAATATGCCCTGAACTACGAAGGCAGGGATCTGACGGATGATGAAGCTTATCGCCTGCTGCTGCATCAATATCAGATCCCTGAAAATGATTTTTATGATAAGCTGCATAGCAAAGAATATGAGCAGAAAGCGCAGTATGAATTTGCGCTGGTAAAGCAATTAAAAGTGACAGGGTTCCCTACTGCCCTTATCCAGGCGGAGGGGCTAAAATTTCATATGGTAGCCCGCGGATATACGGATTATGAGACGGTTTCCCGGAATATTGACAACGCGCTGAAAGAAATTCTTCATTCCGGCGTCAAATCA
>JAEUVR010000427.1 GCA_016786785.1 Chitinophagaceae bacterium | reverse complement strand
TTATTAGGGGCGGAGTACAGGCTGGAATCCGGTCTCGGCTTTAGCGTGCGATATGCATTGAGCATGACCAGTATCGCAAAGAACAAATCCTATAAGGAACATCACAATATCTTCCAGATCGGGGCGCTGTACCGGTTGTAGGCGTTGTATTACGGTTCTCCCGGGGCAAACGCAACAGAAGCTGCGTGATCGCAGGTTGTGTTGCAGACGCTGCATTGTGGTTCTTCCGGTCAGCGCGTCTTATAAGATATCTGATCGTTCCGAAAATTGGCCTTCCTCCACCACTTCGGATGGTTTTTTCCTATAAAACAACATGCCCATTGCCATAATGATGCTGGTCGTCAGGATGATGAAAAACAGGATCCCGTCATTGAAGTTGCTGAGCTTAAGCTCATCGGGGATCTTATAAAACAAAACGATGGTGATCAGTCCTCTTGGTATGAAAAAAGCCTCCGGGAACAAATTGGTCCGTAGGAAAAACCGTAGATAGAGCATGCGCACCAGGAACATGGCCAGCACGATCAGGCTTCCGACCAGGATAATCTCCTGCTCCGACAGGAATTTTAATGAAATGGAGAACCCAAACAAAAGAAAAAAGAAGGTGCGGATCAGGAAGGATGTTTCTGCCGTAACAGAATGAAGCAGATGGCGCAGGTCATTCACCTGTTCATAGGGAAAAAATTTAATAAGCCTTCGCCAGGTCAGTTTCTCCCAATTATTGATCAGCAGGCCAAACGCCAGGATAATGATCAGGGAAGGTAAATGAAAGATCTTTCCCGAAGCATAGATTAAGATCAGCAAAGAAAAGATCAGGAAAAATTTGATGTTCAGTTTGGTCCTGGCAAGGATAAGCAGCAGCAGGAGAGACAGGACGATCGATAATAATACGGAAATAAGGATACTCCCGCCAAAGGCGCCAAGCGATTGGGCGGTCAGTATATCCTTTGCCGTAAAATAGTTGAAAACAATGATCCCGAGGATATCCGAAAAAGAAGCCTCATAAACCAAAAATTCCTTTTTCTGATCGCTTAACGGGTTGATGCTGGGGATCACGATCGAACTGCTCATAATAGAAAGCGGGATCGCATAGACCAGGCAATTGTGTAATGGTTCGTTTAACCAGAAATGCAGGATATACGTCAGTAATAGAGCCGAAACGACGAATATGAAGAAGGCGGAAAAAAACGAATTGCGGATCAGCTTTATTTTATCCCTGCCCAATTTCAGGTCTAACCCGGCTTCCAGCACGATCATGATCAAACCCACTACGCCGAGCGACTCAACCAGTTGATCGGAGAAAGCAATATCCACTTGATAAGCGTCCGCCAATTGCCGGAAGCCCACTCCCGCAAATAACAATAAAAGCACTGATGGGACCCGGACATACTGACTGATAATAGAAAAAAGATAAGATAGTACGACCAGGCAGCTAATGATTATCAGGACGGATTCGGTGGTCAGGTTAAGCATGGATTAGTCTTTTCGTTTATGAAGACAGCGACGGTAAAATTAAGGGTAACAAGCCATAACTGCTAACCTAATTATGGCGCGTACTGGCAGAAAAACCGGGCCAATACAATGCCATTCTCCCGCTTTTAATTCAGAAGGCAGCTTACGCTTTGAGAGAACATACATTAGCAGGCGTACTTGTATTCCAGCGTGAATTTCACCGCGCCTGCCTCCAGGTTTGAACCCGGGCAATGGGGATCGCAGCGCATCAGGGAGATCAGGCGAAAATATTATTTGCGCAGCCGCCAACTGCGGCGGCAAACAAATGATCGCTTTATCCGAATGCAGATTCCTTCATTAGCGGTCCCCAGTACAATTCCGTTTGTGCAATACAATTTTTTGCGCTGCGACCCCGGATATGAAAGAATAGTTAGAACTAATGTAAATTGCGGCCTGTTATTGAAATGAATAGATCATATATTAGTTATTACTCAGCGAAATGGATTATATAGAATACAAGCGGCTATTTGACGCAATACTGGAAAGTACGAATCCCGCCCCTCCTTATGATAACGATATGTACCTCGATTATACCAGGCTGAACCGGTCGCGGATGAAGCGTTGGGATAAGCAATTGGCGTTGGATGAAGAACTGGTTTCCCGCTTAAAGAAGATCGACGCTCCCCAACATTGGATCATCATTACCGAGCCCTGGTGCGGCGACGCCGCGCATCTCGTTCCTTTTTTGATTAGGATGGCAGAGCAGAATGAGTATATATCCTACGACCTGCAGTTGCGGGACAGCGCGCCATTTCTTATTGAGCGTTATCTTACCGCGGGCGCTAAGAGCATTCCCAAGCTTATCGTACGCAATGAAAGCGGAAATGATATTTTTAGCTGGGGGCCGCGCCCCTCGGGCGCCCAGGAGTTAATGAAGAAAATGCAAGCCGATAACGCAGATTTTGAAACTATTAAAATAGGCTTGCAGAACTGGTATAACGCCGATAAGGGCAGGGCCCTTTGCAGGGAGATAATTGAATATTTTAAATGAACTAATGATAACGATAAATCAAAAAGCTGTCTTTCCAATAGAAAACGTATTGTTCACGTTTGCGTTAGCATCCGAGGCTGCCGACGCATTTCATGGATGTAAATATTTGATAACAGGAATTGGCAAAGTGAACGCTACATATAATCTTTTAAAAGCCATACAGCACGAAAGGCCTTCTCTGATCCTGAACTTAGGCTCTGCCGGGAGCAGTCATTTTCAAAAAGGGGAAGTGGTTTGCTGCACAAAATTTATACAACGGGATATGGATGTCAGGGGCTTAGGATATGAGCAATATGAAACGCCATTATCGGGATTGCCTCCTGTCGTCGAATATGGATTGCCGATGGACGGGTTGCCCGAAGCTATTTGCGGAACAGGAGATAATTTTGAAATGGCGCATTCAGCGACGCTCTATAATGTGGTGGATATGGAAGCTTATGCTTTGGCTCTGGCGGCCATGAAGGAAAATATTCCCTTTCTTTGCCTCAAATACATTTCGGATGGCGCCGACGGCAATGCGGCGGAAGACTGGACGGTCCAGGTGCATAAGGCGGCTATAGCTTTCAGAGAAGCATTACAGTTGAGTAAAACAAGCGCTTCGGTTTTAGCTTGAGTCGACATTTTCATTTCTTCACAGGTAGAGAAAGCCATATCGTTGAAATAAAAAGTTAATGAGGATACAAATATCGCTGATCGGGCAATGAGGCGGCTGCCGACCGCGATTGTTTTTATAACTTGCTGGCTTTACGCAGAATGACTCGATTATTATTTTTATTACTTTCTGTTTTCACGATCCGGGCGCAAGCCTATACGATATCTTATATCCCGGAAGGCAAAGACAATCCTACAGGTATGGCGGTGATAAGTCCATCGTCGACTGAAATAAAAGCGGTTATTATTTTCCTGCATGGAATAGGAGAGCGCGGCGATGGCTCCGTTGCGGCGCTCGAAAAACTGGCTAAATGGGGCGGAATGCTTAATCTATACAATGCGGTCGACTATTTTGGAATAAGGATTATTGCGCCTCAAACCAGCGACGAATTTCAACACAACGAAATAAACAATGCAATAGACTACGCTATTAAAACAGGAGCGGATCCCGATGCGATTCATGTTGTGGCTAATTCCCTGGGCGGCTTTGGATTTGCCAGGGAGGCGGATAAAGACGCTAATCTGCCTAAGCGATTGGCGAGTATAATAATGATTGTGATGGGACCGGGCGCAGGCAGCTTCACTGCGCAAAATATTGCGGCAAGTAAAACGCCTGTGTGGTTTTTTACTTCTGGCGACGATACAAAGAACGGCACAAGCCCGGATGTTACGCGAAATTTATTTGCGGCCGTTACGGCTGCGGGAGGGAATGCCTGGCTTACAGAGTTTGCAAATGCCGGTCATGCGGCGTTGGGCGTAGTGTCCGGCGCTTTCTATACCCGCGAAGGCGAGCCTGGCGCATGGAAGATGCCGCCGGCAAAAGGAACGAACCCTACTCATTCCATGTATCATTTCATATTAAATAATCGTCGCGGTTTTCCTCCGAAGTCGCCTACAGACAACCATGCGTCTCAGTAAATCTTGCTTCGCCGCCATACGCATGGATCTTCTCGTCTCTTTCAATTGCCCTGGCCAACAGTTTCGCCGCCGTTGGAGTAATTTTGCGCGTATTCATTAATCAAAAAAATAAACGGTTTATAATTTATGGGACAAAAAATTATTTATATTCGTTTAACGAATACCAAAAACTCACTGCTTTGTTCGCTGCTTCTTCTTCAAATCAACGAGATTTAGTAAAGCTTCTTACGGATGGTAATGAAGCGGCGTTTGAGGCGTTATACCATTTATACAGTCGCCGTTTATTGCTTTATCTTATTAAACTATTGAAATCAGAACACGTTGCCTGCGAGGTATTGCAGGACGTATTTGTGAAAGTGTGGAATAACCGTAAAAATATTGATGCAGCGCAATCTTTCCGTTCTTATTTATTTCGTATTGCCGAAAACTGCGTTTATGATTTTTTTCGTAAGGCCAGCCGCGATAAAAAATTGCAGGAAGCATTGATCCGTAACGCCTGTAAGGATTATAATCCTATTGAAGAGAGCGTTTATATGAAAGAAAGAAGCCGGCTTCTCCGGGAAGCCATAGATGCTTTGCCCTCAAAGCGCCGCCAGATCTTTCAATCGGTGAAAATAGAAGGGCGGTCTTATGATGAAGTAAGCCGTATGCTTCATGTATCCGTCTCCACGATCAATGATCATATTGTGAAAGCCACCAAGTCTATACGCGAAAATCTTGAGCGTTACCATATCACAGTCAGCTTTGCCTTATATTTTTACCTGATCTCCTGACCTTCTGATCTCCCGGTATTCTCCCCGCCTCTAAAAAATAATTTAACAGGGAACAGATGATAATCGCTGCTTAAGCGTATTAGCTGGAAATAAGCGGCTTTGAAGAAAAGCGAAGATATAAAAAAGTTATTTCAGCGGTTTCTTGATAATAAATGCACGCCGGGGGAGGTAAGGGCATTGTTGCAATATTTTGATGCGGGTGAAAATGAAGCGTTATTGAGAGAATTGATAAGGAAACAGTCGGAAGATATTAATGCTGTATCGATTTCTTCTGAATCATTAGAACCTTTATTGGACGCTGCTTATAGTAAGATACGGAGTTCTATTGCGCCGGACGCGGAGCCGGCCGAAACCCATATACAACCGTTATATCATCGCTTATGGTTTAGGATAAGCGCGGCGGCGGCTGTTGTTCTGTTTATATCCGTTGCCACGTTTTATTTTCTGCGGCAAGAAAGCGATGGCATTACTGCTCAAATGCAAAATCCTGCTACCCAGGAAATAGAGGATATACCCCCCGGCATTAATAGCGCAATGCTTACCCTTGATAATGGAACAACGATCATGCTGGACAGCGCGGCTGACGGCGCTTTGGCTCAGATAGGCGGGATCAAGGCGCAAAAAATAAACGGGCAAATAGTTTATAACATAACAGGAAACGGAGGCTTACAGGCTGAGCCGGTATACAACACCATCGCTACAGCTCGCGCAAATCAATACATGGTGGTATTGGCAGACGGCTCTAAAGTTTGGCTGAATGCGGCTTCTTCTATTCGCTTTCCCTCTTATTTTAAGGGTAACGAAAGGAAGGTGGAAATAACCGGGGAGGTCTATTTTGAAGTGGCGAAAGATGCCGCCAGGCCTTTCAGGGTTGAATTCAATAACCCGTTGGGAGAAAAAGGCGAAATAGAGGTTATTGGCACTCACTTTAATGTGAATGCTTATCCGGACGAAGGGGATATCAAAACGACCTTGTTGGAAGGGTCTGTTAGAGTGAGTAAGGGAAACGAGAGCGTTTTAATAGCGCCCGGCGAGCAGGCTAATATAAGTAACAGCCCCGCTTTGGAGGGTAAGGGTATAACGAAAAGAAAAGATGTAGCGTTGTCGCAGGTGATGGCGTGGAAGGATGGTTTTTTTGTTTTTAACAACTCGGATATACAAGCGATCATGAAGCAGGTAGCCCGGTGGTATGATGTGGACGTCGTCTTTGAAGGTAAAATACTCGCAGAACGGTTTACCGGTAAGGTTTCAAGAAATGTATCCCTGTCAAATTTTTTAACGATGCTTGAGTTGAGCGATGTGCATGTAAAAATGGAGGGAAGGAAGATTATTATTACGCCTTAAAAGCCAATACTAAAAATAAAGATGAACTATAAAAAACCGATAGCGCGGGAACGCTACCGGCTAATCTTAGGTTCATTTCCGCCCCGTAGGGCTTCAGTAAAAAAGCGAGTTGTGAACTGCTTATTTTTTAACCTAAAAACCTATCTGCCGGTTAGGCAGGTCAAGCAAAGGTATGTTTTTTAAACTAATCTGCTATTTGCCTTTTTACAGGAAAAGGCATTTAAAAAAAACATTTCTGATCGTGAAGCTCACCATTTTTTTTCTGTTGGCGGCCTGCCTGCAGGTGGGCGCTTCAGGGTACGCTCAAAGAATTACAATTTCGCTGACCAATGTTTCTTTGGATAAGATTTTTAAAGAAATAGAGCGTCAAAGCGAGTATCATTTTTTTTACAAAGACAGGTTGTTAAGGCAGGCGGAGAGCGTGAGCGTAAATGTCCGCAATGTTTCTGTTGAAGAAGCGTTGGATCAATGCTTTAAAGAGCGGCCATTGACTTATACTATTTTGGATAAGACCATTGTAGTAAAAGCGAAGAAGCTGTCTGCAATGACGGCGCTGTCTCTGACTGAGGCTGCCAATACGCCGCTTATGATTATCAGGGGGGTTGTCAAAGATGCGCAAGGGAATCCTCTTGCGGACGTATCTGTAACAGTGAAAGGAACTAGCAGAGGAACCTCTACTGGCGTCAATGGAAGCTTTAGCATTGAGGCCAATGCAGGCGATGTAATTGAGTTTACAATAGTTGGGTATCAGGGCAAAACAGTGAATATAGGCCAACAGACCGAAGTGAATGTGGCATTGGAATTGGAAGCGCTTGGGTTAAGCGATGTGGTGGTGGTAGGGTATGGAACAGCCCAGAAAAGAGATCTGACAGGAGCCATTAAAAGTATAAAAATGACCGACCTGCCGCCGGAAACCAACGGTAACCTTATGCAATCCTTACGCGGGTATGCCGCAGGTTTAAATGTAACAGGAGGAGGCAGCTTATCGGGGGATGAGCCTGCTTTTGATGTTAGAGGAAGAACCTCTCTGTCAGCTAGCGACGCGCCTTTGGTCGTGCTTGATGGAATCATTTTTCAAGGGTCTATTAATGACATCAATATTGGAGATATTGATAAAATTGACATATTGAAGGATGCCAGCGCCGCTGCAGTCTTTGGATCAAGATCTGCAAATGGAGTGATTCTGATCACCACTAAAAAGGGTTCTGGAAATAAAACGAGAATAAATTTTAGCAGCTATTTTGGTTTACAGAATTTTTCAAATAATCCTGTTAAAATGATGAATGGCGAGCAATATGCTACGCGTTTGCTCGACTATGATTATGAAATGGCTTTATACGCCTGGTATGCAAAAAAGCCGACCAGTCCTACGGATCAGGGAGGAAGGCCCGTTCGTCCCAATGTTTCCGATCCGAATGTGGTAACTCCTTATTTGGTTTCTACGGAAGAAGTGGAAAATTATCTTGCAGGAAAAGAGGTCGATTGGACGGATGTGGTCACAAGAACGGCGCCGATTCAAAATTTTGATCTGAGTTTGTCCGGCTCGACAAACAGGTCAAGTTATTTTATATCCGGCTCGTATGTTAACCAGAAAGGAATTTTAATAAATGATCAGTTTAAAAGACTTACGTTGACTACCAAGGTAGACACTAAGGTGACTGATTGGTTTACATTAGGATTAAACACCGCTTATTCAAACCGGGATCAATCAGGGCTCCCGGTAACTATGGAGTATGCAAGGAATGCAACTCCATTGGGTTCTATATATGATAGCGCCGGCAACTATCCGGTCTGGTACAATGGCGAATTTCTTATGAGACATCCGCTTAGAAATACTTTGGTTGACAATAAGAATATTATAAATAATCTTTTTGTAACGGCCTTTGCGAAAATTGAAGTCCCCCAAATTAAAGGCCTTGTTTATGACTTTAATTACTCCAACAACACTAATACGTCCGGTAATAACACGTTTACGCCATCTACCATATATGAAGGCCAGGGAACGAAGGGGCTGGCAACGGTAGCGAACTCAAAGACGACAAGTTGGATAATGAATAATATCCTTAGTTACTCGGGACGGTTTGCGGCGGATCATCGGGTAAATGCAACGGCGCTTTATAGCAGCGAACAACGTAAGGGATTTAATTCGTCTGCTAATACGCAGCAATTTCAGAATGAGCTTCTTGGTTACAATAATCTGGGTTTTGGAAGCCTTGCAAGCGTTGAATCCAGCGCCTGGCTGGAAAGCTCTGTTTCATATATGGCCAGGTTGAATTATATCTACAGAGACCGGTATATGATTACAGGGACTATTAGAAAAGACGGCTTCTCGGGATTTGGGGCTAATAAGAAATATGCCACATTCCCGTCATTATCTGTCGCATGGGTGGCGTCTGAGGAAGCCTTCATGCAAAATACGAAAGACTGGCTCAATCAATTAAAACTCAGAGTCTCCTACGGCGAAAACGGTAATCAGGGAATAGGCAGGTATGCCAGCTTATCGAGGATGGGAGTAAATGGATACGTTTTTGGCGCTTCGCCTGCCATCGGTATTGTTCCTACTACTTTAGGCAATAGCAGCCTGGGATGGGAATCGACTAAATCATTAAACTTTGGACTTGACTATAGCATTTTAAATTCAAGGATTTCGGGAACGATCGACATATATTCTGCTCAAACATCCGACGTATTGGTACGGCGCTCGCTTCCCGGAGCAACGGGATATACCAACGTGTGGACCAATATTGGAGGGATCAGCAATAAAGGTATTGAATTGGAAATATCCACCATAAACCTGGAAGGCGCTTTCCGATGGGAAAGCAGGTTTGTATTTGCATTAAACAGGGATAAAATCACTGATCTATATGGGGATAAGAAAGATGATCTTGGCAATTCATGGTTTATCGGAAAACCTATTAGCTCTATTTATGACTACCAACGTGCCGGAGGGGTATGGACGGAGGACGAATTATATAAAGGACAAATAGTCAAAGGTTTTTATCCTGGTCAGTTCAGGTTAACAGATTTTGACGGCGACGGGCAGATCACCGCGGGATCCGATAGAACTATTGTAGGTTATGGCACGCCTAATTATCGTTTTAGTATAAGTAATTCGCTGTCTTTTAAAAATTTTACTTTATCCTTCCTGCTTAACTCAATACAGGGCGGTAATGGTTATTATATTCAAAGAAATAATTATTTTCTTGAAGCGACCACCGATTTTAACTATGCGCAAAGAATGAACCAGCCGGCAGTTCGTACGAATTGGCTGCCTGATAATGGCGTTACTAACGCTCCGGGCGTATATAACCAGCCTTTGATTTTATCAGGGAATTACCAGGATAGGAGTTTTGTCAGATTGCAGGATTTATCGCTGGTGTATAACTTTCAACAAAGCGCGCTTAATGCTTTGAAACTAGGAGGTCTGCAATTATACCTGAGCGGAAAAAATTTACATGTATGGACTAACTGGGAAGGTTACGATCCCGAAGTCGGCGGGAGCGCTTTGCCCCTAATGAGAAGCGTGGCTTTTGGATTAAAAGTAAATCTTTAGTAGCGTAAAGATCAGGATGAGTGATTTTAAAAATTAAAAATTAAAATGATGAAAAATAATAGGTATTTATTGCCATTACTTATTCTTCTGATTTCAGTTTCGGCATGTGAAAAGGATTTTCTTCAGGAAAAACCTCTTGATTTCCTTTCCCCTGCAAATGCTTTCTCCAGCGTGAGTGGAATAGAACAGGGAGTTATCGGCATATATTCTGATGTACGCAAACAATGGTATAGAAATGGAGGGGCGCAGGCTTATGGATTATTTGGATTAGGAACGGATGTTGGCTATGATGGCGAAACGCCCGGAGGCCAACGGTTCCTTAACAATTATCTTACAAGCGTTACTCCGGATTATAGCGTAATACAGTCCTGGTGGTTATACCTGTTTGCTGAAATTCAGCAAGCAAATACGCTTATTGACGGTATTGATAAATTAGACGAGAGCTTGTGGGTAAATGCCGCGCAGAAAAATATGTATTTGGCAGAAGCAAGATTCTTCAGAGCCTGGGCCTATAGAATAGCAGTAACGCTTTGGGGCGATGTGCCGCTGATAACTGATGTGATTCAATCCGCAAAGACTGATTTTGTAAGGACGCCTACAGCTGAGATTTATAAACAAATTGAAGATGATTTAATTTTTGCAACTCAAAACTTACCAGGCCGGGGGCAGGAAAAAGCCCCGGGAAGGTTAACGAAAGCGGCTGCATTCCATCTATTGACTGAGGTTTATCTCGCTCAATCTAAATTTCAACTGGCTGTAAATACTTCTTCTGAAGTGATTGATAGACTTGGATATGCGCTTATGACAAATCGTTTTGGCGCGCAATATGACGTATTTGGAACCGGAGATGTGTATTATGATCTTTTTAGATATGAGAATCAGAATGCCCCAGACAATACTGAAACGATTTGGGCTGTTCAATTTGAGCCGAATGTTGCAGGAGGAGATAGTCATCCGTGGTCGAATATTTATTCGCCAAGGCTCTCTCGTTTGGGAAATGCGCCCGATGGAAAGCCTGCATATAACCCCTTATATCAAGATACCTTGGGGGTAGGGGTGGCCCGATCCAGGGGTACTAACTTAGTGTTCTATACCGTTTGGGAAGGCAATTGGGATAATGATATTCGGAATGCTGAACACAATATCAGACGACATTTTTATTATTCCAATCCTCAATCGGTATGGGATGGAAGGCTAATTGACCTTGCTGATTATCCTCCGGGAGCAAGGAATTTGTTAAAGGATACTACAAACTATATATATCCTTTTGTAATGAAAGTGTGGGAGCCGGTAACAGAAGTGAAGAAAGGTACGCTGCCTGCCACTGGCGGCGGCGGCCAGGTGCATACTGATTTTTATGTAATGAGATTAGCAGAAACCTATCTATTACGCGCCGAGGCTTATGTGGGTTTAGGGGACAATGATTTAGCTGCTGCAGATATTAATGTAGTGAGGAACAGGGCGAATGCACATCCTGTTTTGCCGGAAGATGTAGACCTTGACTATATACTGGACGAAAGAGTAAGAGAATTGTACGCCGAAGAAATGCGAATGATTACATTACTTCGAACAGGTAAGCTTATTGAAAGAACCCGGAAATATAATGACAATCCTCTAATGCCAGGCGCCAACATACAAGATTATAATAATCTGTGGCCGATTCCCCAGCAGCAATTGGATTTGAACCGGGATAACAAATGGGCCCAAAACCCTGGTTATCCTCAATAAGTTTTCTTAGCCTCTCTATAATGCTGGACTATGGCTGTAAGCCAATGTCAGATCTTTAATCATTTTTAATATGCAGACAGATGAAACATAATTTAAATCGTCGTGATTTTGTAAAAACGGCGACGCTTGGGGGCGTCTGGCTTGGATTGTCAGGTAATACAACCTCTTTACATAACAATAACCAGGCCCCATCTGGTAAAAGAGTTGGGATTATTGGTCTTGATACTTCCCATGTGGCAGC
>JAEUVR010000398.1 GCA_016786785.1 Chitinophagaceae bacterium | reverse complement strand
TTCGCCGGTTTCAATCAGCGCCAGCAGTTCTTCCAGTTCCCCGGAAGTTTCAATACGGTCAACATATCGCTGAAACAGGTATTTCAGCCTTTCCTGGTTTGCCATAAATGAGTTTTGTTTACAGTATCGAATCTACCGCAGAGCAAGACGCCCATTACTATTGACGTATGGGAAAAAAAGCAGGGCGACAGCGAAACCTGTTTTTTTTTACTTTTTTTCACAATTATGGAAGGAAGAGAAGGATCAGGGTAAGGGCGAATGAAAAGTCATCAGCACAATAAGCGTCATAAGGCGCATCTCCAGGTAAGTCTTGATAGCGGCAACCGCTCTACGCAAATGCTCTTTTACCGTGTTTCGGGAAATATGCAGTTCGACGGCAATTTCTTCATAAGTAAGACCGGCCTCCCGGCTAAGCATATACACCCGGCGCTGTTGTTCCGGCAATTGGTTGATGGCGGCATGAATAAGCTCCCGGTTCTCGCGGTTAATGGCTATTTCATCGGCTGTAACAACATGCTGTTCCGCCTCTTTTTCATGGGCCAGGCGGATCTTGTAATCCAGCGCCAGCTTACGCAGCGCATCATAACAAAGGTTGCGGCAAATGACGAAAAACCAACTCTCAAATTGTTGAATATGCTGCAATGTGTCGCGGTGCAGCCAAAGCTTAATAAAACTTTCCTGTACAATTTCTTTGGCAATCGGAACAGAACGGGTAATACCGAGAGCAAAGGAGTAGACCGGATCTTTGTAATAGTCATACAATCGCCGGAAAGCAATTTCATTACCTTCGGCTACCTGGCGCAACAGGTCCCTTTCCTCATATGGCAGATATCGTTCCAAGGTTTTAACCTACCCAAAATAAAGGAATTTTCAAAAATGCAGGAAATATGGCGACAACTTGCTCAATATAGGCATGTTAGGGGATCCATTCGCGCAGTCCCGCTTCAACAGGCCATTTTACAATGGGTGTTTTTTGATGCAACCGCTTACAGAAAAGACATCATTCCTTTGTAAAAATTATAACAAGCATTATACACACCTGTTAATTACTTTCTTTCGCCGGGAAATATTTATTCATGAATTTTATAAACCTGCATGTGCAGGTTTTTTTCTTCATTCGCCAATTGGACCTTACTACTATAGCCAATTATAGCTGTAAAGTTTTTTGTCTAAACCTATTTAAACATGGGATTATTTGATAAGAGGGTACAGTACAAGCCGTTTGAGTACCCCGAAGTATTGCAATTCACCTCAGCTATTAATAAATCGTTCTGGGTTCATTCCGAGGTCGATTTTACCGCTGATATCCAGGATTTTCATGCTCATCTGACCGAAGCCGAGCAACAGGCCATTAAAAACAGCCTTTTATCCATTGCGCAGATCGAAGTGGCCGTTAAATCATTCTGGGGCAATCTGTACCAGCATTTTCCCAAGCCGGAACTCAATGGCCTGGGGTCCACCTTCGCGGAGTGCGAATTCCGGCACTCCGAAGCCTACTCCCGTCTGCTGGAAGTGCTGGGTTATAACAATCAATTTGAACAACTGATCGAGGTTCCCGTCATAAAAGAGCGCATCGAATACCTTTCCGCTGCGCTGCAATATGCGCGATCCGGCGACAGAAAAGAATATATTTCTTCGCTTATTTTATTTAGTCTCTTGATTGAAAATGTAAGCTTGTTCAGCCAGTTTGCCATCATCCTGTCCTTTACCCGTTTTAAGGGATTGATGAAAAATGTCAGCAATATCATTGCCTGGACCTCGGTGGACGAACAGATACATGCAAACGCCGGTATTTTCCTCATTAATAAATTGAAAGAAGAATACCCGGAAATATTTACAGAAAGCCTGATCGAAGGCATTCGCAGCAGCGTGGAACAATCTATTTCGACAGAGTCCCGGATACTCGATTGGATATTTTCTTTGGGCGAACTCGATATCGTGCGCAAACAAGACCTGATCAACTTTATGAAAAAAAGAGCAGATGACAGCCTGCAACAGATCGGCGTATCCCCCTTGTTTAATATTACCTCGCAGCAAATAGCCCCGATGCTCTGGTTTGAAGAAGAAGTATTTTCCAATAGCCTGGACGACTTTTTCGCCAAGCGGCCGGTTGAATACACTAAATTTGATAAAAGCATCTCGGCCCACGATCTTTTTTAACTAAACAGCTTATTTTAAATCCTTATATATTATGACTACCTTATTTGAATCCATTCCATCTTCCTCAACTGGTCAGATGACAGAAATGCTGGGCGCCTATGAACAGGAGAAGCTCTGGTGGAAAAACGAAGAAAGCGAACAGATCCTGAACCGCGGCTATTTACTAAAAGGAGAAACGGTGGAAGGCGCTATTGACCGCATTTGCACTGCCGCCGCCCAACGGTTATACAAGCCGGAATTAAAAGAAGCATTTAAAGAAATGATAGAGCGGGGCTGGATAAGCCTCAGCTCTCCTATCTGGGCCAATATGGGAACAGAAAGGGGATTGCCTATTTCCTGTTTTAATGTACATGTGCCGGATCATATCGAAGGCATTACCCACAAGCTGGGAGAAGTGATCATGCAAACCAAGCTGGGCGGCGGCACATCCGCCTATTTTGGGGCTTTAAGAGAAAGAGGCAGCGCAGTAACCGATAACGGCAAAAGCAGCGGCGCGGTTAGTTTTATGCGGCTGTTTGATACGGCAATGGATACCATTTCGCAGGGCGGCGTACGCCGGGGCGCATTTGCCGCCTATATGGACATCGATCACGGAGATATAGAAGAATTTCTTTCTATAAAAGATATCGGGCATCCGATCCAGAATTTATTTTATGGGGTTTGCGTACCGGACTACTGGATGCAGGATATGGTTGACGGCGATATGAAGAAAAGACAGATATGGGCAAAAGTGCTGGAAAGCCGGCAGCAAAAAGGATTGCCCTACATTTTCTTCACTGATAACGTTAATCGCAATAAACCGCAGGTATATAAAGATGCCAACATGGCTATAAATGCCAGCAATCTTTGCTCCGAGATTATGCTGCCCTCCTCGGAAGACGAGTCGTTTATCTGCTGCTTATCCTCTATGAACCTGGAATTATATGATGAATGGAAGGATACCAATGCAGTAAAGCTCGCCATATTTTTCCTGGACGCCGTGTTACAAGAGTTCATTGTGAAAACAGAAGGCAACCATTACCTGGTAGCGGCCAACCGTTTTGCCAAACGGCACAGGGCGCTTGGCCTTGGGGTATTGGGATGGCATTCTTATCTTCAAAAAAATATGATCCCGTTTGAAGGACTGCAGGCCAAACAGCTCACGGCATCCATATTTAAGGATATTCAGGAAAAAGCAATAAAAGCCAGTAAGGACCTGGCCTGGATTTACGGAGAGCCGGAACTGCTCAAGGGATACGGCCGCAGGAACACTACCTTGCTGGCGATCGCCCCTACCACTTCCTCCTCAGCCATCCTGGGCCAAACCTCTCCCGGCATAGAACCTTTCAGCAGCAATTATTTTAAAGCGGGGCTATCGAAAGGAAACTTTATGCGGAAAAATAAATACCTGAAGGAATTGCTGATCCGGAAAGGCATCGACAACGAGGACACCTGGCGGAATATTATGCTGAATCACGGCAGCGTTCAGCATCTCAAGGAGCTGACCGCCGAGGAAAAAGAAGTGTTTAAGACCTTCAAAGAAATAAGTCAGCTGGAGATCATCCAGCAGGCGTCTATACGTCAGCAATATGTAGACCAGTCCCAGAGCCTTAATCTGAACATACCGGCGGATCTGCCGGTAAAGGATGTCAACCGGCTGTTGATCGAAGCATGGAAGCTGGGCGTCAAAACGCTTTACTACCAACGCAGCCAAAGCGTTTCCAAAGAGATGGTAACGAACCTGGTGAGCTGTAAAAGCTGTGAGAGCTGATCCTGCATAGAATATTGTAAGCAGATAAATAAAAAGAGGCTGCATCGAAAGTAAAATGCCCCCAAAAGTCAGACGCTTTTTGGGGGCATTTTTATGGAAAAGAACCAAATACAGTTACAAACAGAAATTAGCGGCGGTTCGTTCCATTGTTGCAGGGCGCGAGTCCTGTTTATCAGCGGCGAGGAAAAACGGAGATGATTTTTTCTCAGCTCCTTCATGATAGTTTTGACGCTTGCCCTGTTCGTTATGCGGATATTTATTATGCGGAAACGCCCGCTGTTTTTCTCAGGTCTTTTGCCGCATTTACCATTGCCTCTAAAGCAGCCCGGGTCTCCTCCCATCCCCGGGTTTTTAAACCGCAATCCGGATTAACCCATAACTGCTCGGCTGGTATCACGGCCCTTGCCTTCTCCATTAAACGGATCATTTCATCCCGGGATGGCACGCGGGGCGAATGAATATCATACACGCCGGGCCCGATCTCATTCGGGTATTTAAATTCTGCAAATATATCCAGCAGCTCCATTTGTGAACGACTGCATTCAATGGTAATAACATCTGCATCCATACCGGCAATACTATCGATGATATCATTGAATTCCGAATAGCACATATGCGTGTGGATTTGCGTAGCGTCCTTTACGCCGCTGGCGGAGATCCGGAAAGCGCGAACAGCCCAATCGAGGTACTCCCTCCAGTTTTCTTTGCGTAGGGGAAGCCCCTCGCGGATAGCAGGCTCGTCAATCTGTATAATATTAATGCCGGCTTTCTCCAGGTCTACCACTTCATCGCGAATAGCCAGGGCAATCTGGGTACAGGTTTCGCTGCGGGGCTGGTCGTTGCGGACAAAGCTCCATTGCAGAATGGTTACAGGCCCTGTCAACATTCCCTTTACGGGCTTATCGGTAAGCGACTGCGCATAGGAACTCCAACGCACCGTCATGGGAGCGCTACGGCTAATATCGCCATATATAATCGGCGGCTTCACGCAACGGCTGCCATAACTCTGCACCCAACCATTCTTGGAAAAGACAAATCCATCTAACTGTTCGCCAAAATATTCCACCATATCGTTGCGCTCAAACTCTCCATGTACCAGCACATCAACGCCTATTTCCTCCTGCCAGCGGATCGCTTTTTCTGTTTCTTCAGCGATTAATTGATCATACTGCTCCTGCGTAAGTTCTCCTTTTTTCAATTTGGCTCGCCAGGTTCGCACTTCCGTGGTTTGCGGGAAAGAGCCGATAGTAGTCGTCGGGAACAGCGGAAGCCCCAATGCTTCGCGTTGCTTTTCCTTTCTCCCGGCAAACGCGCTAATGCGGTCGGCGTCTTTTGCCGTGATGGCGGCTGCGCGATTCTTCACCGCCGGGTTATGTATCAATGATGAAGTTTTCCGGCTGCTATTGGCCGCAGTATTTTCCTCCAGCTTTGCTTTAGCAGCCTCGTCGGCGGCGCCGGAAGCAAGCTGTTTAAGCGTTGCGACTTCATCAATTTTTTGTTTCGCAAAAGCCATCCATTGTTTGATCTCCGGCTTTAAAACATCGTCGTTCGTTTCCAGGTCGAGATCGCAGGGAACATGCAGCAGCGAGCAGGAGGGAGCGATCCACACCCGTTCAGCGCCCAGTTTCGCAACGGCTTTCCGGATAAGCGCCAGGGAGGACTCGAAGTCGTTTTTCCAGATATTGCGTCCGTCCACAACGCCCAGCGAAAGCGCGGTTTTTGTATTTGTAAAATTAGTCGACAGGATGTCGTCTAACTGCGAGGGACAACGCGCCAGATCCAAATGGAGAACCTGGATGGGGAGGTTCAACACGGCGGACAGGTTCTCGCCGTAACACTCGAAATAGCTGGCAAGAATGATCTGTATATTGGGATGCTTGCTCCTGATCTCCTGGTAAGTTTTGGTAAACGCCTGCCGTTCCGCCGCCGTAAGGTTAAGAGAAAGACAGGGTTCGTCAAACTGTACGTAATAAGCGCCTGCTTCTTCCAGCCTGGACAACGCCTCCAGGTAAACAGGCAGCAGTTTATTGATTAATTCGAGCCGGTGAAAGCCCGGCTCCTTTTCCTTACCCAGCAACAGGTAGGATACAGGGCCCAATAATACCGGTTTGGCAGGAATGTCAAGACGCTTTGCTTCATTAAATTCATTAACCGCTTTTTGATTGAAAAAAGTGAATTGCTGATTAGCGGTAAATTCCGGAACAATATAATGGTAGTTGGTATCGAACCATTTGGTCATCTCCATAGCGGTAATATCGTAGCCATCCTTTTGATAACCCCTTGCCATGGCAAATAACAGGTCAATATGAGGCAGCTGCTTGTCTTGCATCAGGTCGTGATACCTGGAAGGAATAGCCCCTACCATAAGGCTGGTATCCAGGGTCTGGTCATAAAAAGAAAAATCATTGCAGGGGATGAGTTCAATTCCTTTTTCCTTCTGCAATTGCCAGTTCTGCCGGCGAATGGCTGCGCCTGCCTGCATCAGTTGTTGCGCAGTCAGTTTGCCGGCCCAATATTGCTCGGATGCTTTTTTTAATTCCCGTTGGCTACCAATCCTCGGATAGCCCAGGTTGTGGGTTTGCATGTTTATTGCTTTAAATTGATAAAATCAATGTCAAGCTCTTTGATTTCGGAATGCTCGGGAATGGAGAATGTTTAAGCAAGAGTATGCCCATAGGGAACCTCCCGGATAAACCATACGGGGGTATAAATGTTATTGCTTCAACAAACGCCTCTTTCCACGGAAGCATTGTCAATGACGATAAAGGCAGGTCTCCTGGCTTGTAACACTATCGCCGTTCTTCTCATCCGCCTGGGCGGACAATGAACAGTGGTGGCGATAATTTTTATACGTTACTTACAGTTGCGGGACAGCTTGCGATTTACACACAATTCCCTTTTAATTCCGGTTTTCACCGGAAACCATTTATCCTGATAGTAAAGAGCTGGCGTGAAAATTGTTCGTAGCAGAACAAATTCCTTTTCAAAGTTAGGGATAAAGATTGTTTCAAAAAGAATCTTTATGAATTAAGGATAAAAAATATACTTTAACAGGAAGAAATTGCTGTAATGAAAGAAAACTCTCTGTTTAGGCCTTAAAGAAAGCGCCGGCAATTTTCGTTTATGCGCAGCTATATCATTGGTCGCCATAATACTTTTCTCCCAACCTGATCTTTTCCCTGCCGCTTTCTACTCTCCATTTATTGGTATCCCGAAACGAATAAGCGCAACCGCAATATTCCTGCATGTAAAAATGCTCCTGCTTGCTGATCTCAAGCATACGGGACGAACCGCCTTTTTTACGCCAGTTGTAGGTCCAGTAAGTAATGCCTTCGTAGTGATTGGCTGCGCGGACGCCGCTATCGTTGATCTGTTCCATATTTTTCCAGCGGGAAATACCGAGCGAACTGGAGATCACATCGAAGCCGTTTTCATAAGCATACAAAGCCGTCCGTTCGAAACGCATATCAAAGCACATGGTGCAGCGAACGCCTCTTTCGGGTTCCCATTCCATCCCTTTGGCCCGGGTAAACCAATTGTCTACATCATAATCCGCATCTATAAACGGGATATTGTGCTTCTCTGCAAAGCGGATATTCTCTTCCTTGCGCAGATCATACTCTTTTTTAGGATGAATATTAGGATTGTAAAAAAAGATCGAGAATTCGATCTCCGAAGCGATGATCGCTTCCATTACCTCTCCCGAACAGGGAGCGCAACAGGAATGCAACAGCAGCTTTTTGCCGCCTTCCGGTAATGATAGTTTTTCTCTTACAAAACTCATAGCATTATGCTTCTTTAAAATTCGCAATACGGTTCTCAATGAAAGCGCCGGCGCCTTCGATTGTTTTTTGTTATATAACCATCAAATCGATAAACTCGTCTACAGGCATATTGGAGAGCCTGTTAACATCCAGCGCGGCATGCAATATGTTTTGCTGCTGCTTCTCGGGGAATTTCCTTGCCAGGTTGATCCTGAATTTCTTCAACAGTTCCGGGATGCCTTCCTCTCTTCTCCGCTTATGCCCGATAGGATATTCCACAACAACTTCATCAAGGATCGTTCCATCAATCAGTTCCACTGTCAGCGCATTGGCAATAGATCTTTTTTCCGGGTCGTGATAATCCCGGGTAAACTGCTTGTCTTCAATGCACTCCATTTTGTCGCGCAACAGGTCAATGCGCGGATCAGCCGCGACAATGTCTTCGTAGTCGGCGGCCGTAAGCCGGCCATAAAGCAATGGAACGGCGACCATGTATTGAATACAGTGATCCCGGTCGGCAGGATTGTTTAACGGTCCTTTTTTGTCAATGATACGGATAGCCGCTTCGTGGGTCCGGATGGTAATCTTTTTGATATCTTCAGCAGTTTTGCCAATGGCGCGAAGTTTGGCATGCAAGTCCATGGCCGCTTCTACTGCAGTTTGGGAATGAAACTCGGCCGGGAAAGAGATTTTAAACAGCACATGCTCCATTACATAAGAGCCGTAGGGTCGCTGAAACTTAAAGGCATTTCCTTTGAAGGAAACATCATAAAAGCCCCAGGTCTTTGCGGTGAGTACGGAAGGGTATCCCATTTCGCCGGTCTTTGCGATCAAAGCCAGCCGGACCGCCCTGGAAGTGGCGTCGCCTGCCGCCCAGGATTTACGACTGCCGGTATTGGGCGCATGGCGGTATGTTCTCAGCGACTGTCCGTCTACAAACGCAAGTGAAACGGCGTTGATCAGCTCTTCTCTTGTCAGGCCGATCAGCCTGCCAACCGCCGCCGTAGAAGCGACCTTCACCAACAGCACATGATCCAGCCCAACCTTATTAAAGGAATTTTCGAGCGCCAGAACGCCCTGTATTTCATGGGCCCGTATCATGGCGTCCAGCACATCTTTCATCAGCAGCGCAGGTTTTCCCTTTGCAACAGCGGAGCGGGACAGCCAGTCGGCGGTTGCCAAAATGCCGCCCAGGTTATCGGATGGATGACCCCATTCGGCGGCCAGCCAGGTATCGTTAAAATCAAGCCAGCGAATAATGGTTCCTATATTGAAAGCAGCCTGCACAGGGTCTAACTGAAACTGCGTTCCCGGCACTTTGGCCCCATTCGGAACCACCGTGCCATGCACAATAGGCCCTAATAATTTCGTACAGGCGGGATAGGTCAGGGCTTCCAGTCCGCAGCCCAATGTATCGAGCAGGCAATAGTGCGCGGTACTCCAGGCAAGCTCGCTTTTTATTTCATAGTCGAGCGTATAATCCGCTATATCTGTTAAAACTTTATCGGGTAGGGGACGTTCATTAGAAATGTGCGCAGACATAATGTGTTTGATAAGTGATTTTGTTAGTAAA
>JAEUVR010000387.1 GCA_016786785.1 Chitinophagaceae bacterium | reverse complement strand
CCATGGGGGTAGATAAACCGGCGTCCTTTTACGCCTCCGCTAAGCAATATCGAGCCCATCGAAGCGGCCAGTCCCATGCATATCGTGCTGACAGGGCTTTTCAGCATTTTCATGGTATCGTAGATCACCATTCCGCTGGTTACGACGCCTCCCGGGCTATTGATATAAAACTTGATCTCTTCGCCCGGTTTATCTGCGTCGAGCAATATCATCTTGGTAGTGACTTCCTTTGCGCTTTTGTCGTCCACCATGCCCCAGAGATAGACCGATCTTGTTTCAAAGAAATGTTTTTCCAGTTTTTTCATCAGCATCCCCATCTCCTGGCTCTTTTCCTCCTTTTTGGGTTGTTCATCATCGTCGTCGTCCATTCTGAAGGGCTGATGTAAATATTTTGAATAAGTATGCATATTGCGAATTTATAAAGTGAAACTATCCTTTCTTTTCTTTCCGGGGATTGATCAGCAATACTTCGTCTACCAGGCCGTATTCTTTTGCTTCTTCTGCGGTGAGCCAGTAGTCGCGGTCGCAGTCTTTTTCAACCTGTTTATAGGTTTTGCCGGTATGAACGGCGATGATATCGTAAAGGTTCTTTTTTACTTTCCTGATCTCAGCCACGGTAATATCAATATCGCTGGCCTGTCCCCCGATCGCGCCGCTCGGCTGGTGCATCATTATCCGGGAATGTTTTAATGCGGTCCGTTTACCATGCGTGCCAGCCGTTAATAGGACGGCTCCCATCGAGGCGGCCATTCCGATACAAATGGTGGATACGTCGGGCGTAATGTATTGCATGGTGTCGTAGACGCCCAATCCCGAATATACGCTTCCTCCCGGCGAGTTAATGTACATCTGGATATCCCTGGTCCTGTCGGCGCTTTCCAGGAATAACAGCTGCGCGGTAACAATATTGGCTACCTCGTCATTGATCGGATAACCCAGGAAAATGATGCGGTCCATCATTAACCGGCTATACACGTCCATAACGGCGATGTTCATGGGACGTTCTTCGATAATATTGGGAGTGAGATTGGTGACCTGGTGTTTCTGATAAGCGTCCAGCGTATTGGAAGATATGCCCCTGTGCTTTACCGCGTATTTATTAAATTCTTTATGAAATTCCATATTGTTGCTTTTCAAATGTATGATTCCGAATTGTCTTTCAAATCTCCGTCCAAACTTTTAAACTGCCAAAAAACTGACAGAGTAGCATAAATATGCCTTCTGTATTTATTTTCTGCGGGTTAGGCGGCGTATTTGTCATTCTATCCGCGCAATAAGCGTCTCATACAGCCCGCTGCTATCCGGATATTTATCATTTTTTTTGCGCAATAACCTATGCTCTTTTGAGGCGAATGCAGCACGATCGTTAAATATTACCACGCAACGCCGTAACGGAAGCCTCGAAGAGCGAGCAGGAACCTTGTTCTTTAAGGACTAGTAACGGAAGATCCTGATCCACAGGTATCGCGTTCTCCTATGTGGTTTGCCCGAATCGAATCGCATCTTATAGCGGTTCTTCTATTGCCGGTTTCCAGCCTCTTCGCATCTCCGACATTCTTCCATCGCTGGTTTTCGTCGGCGCCCCATCTCCTGGTATTCTTCTATCGCAGGCTTCCGGGCTTGCCTCACGGTCAATGATGCTATTGGCGTTCCGACCATAACAGGCTAATCTTCCTGCGGCGTTCCCGGATCAATGATGGTGATGCTGGTGTTCCGACAGGAGATGGTTGAAATCTTCTACGCTGATCGGCTTTTCTTCCTTGCCGGCATTTGCTTCCGCCCATTCGAATATTTTTTCCGTGCGTATGCGGTGGTAAGAATCGTCAATGAACTTCCTGTCCTGCATCATACGGTTGACATATTCTTCTATCCAGGGTTGTTGTTCCGCGTCCGGGGTATTCATGCCCATATAGCCGAACAACTGTTGCTTAGCGAAACCTTTAATGTCTTCCGGCGTTACTTCAATTTTCTGGTCTGCCCCGATCTTATCGGTGATCAGCGACCATTTGAGCTGATTCAGGAAGCCGGGGAATTCCTGTTCTACTTCTTCCGGCGTTTTCTGCTGCTCGCCGCCGGTTTCCATCCAGCGTTTTAAAAAATCTTCGGGGAAACTGATCTGGGTATGTTCCAATAACAGGTGATAGATTTCATGCTGGCGATGGTTCTTGCTTTGCGCGTCCCATTGCGCCTGGATATCTTCTTTGATGGTTTTTCTGAGCTCCTCTTCATTAGCGATCTCCTTGCCGGGGAAAGCGGCTTTATAAAAATCCTCATTCAGTTCAGCTCTTTCTACAAGGCCAACTTTTGTGATCAGCAGTTTAAAATATTTGGCGGCGGCTTCTTCTTCAGAGATGCCGAGATCGTTGAGGATCCACTCTTTTTCCTTGCCCTCAAAAGCTTTGTCGACCTGGATAGCCAGGGATTCGTCTTTCTTTTTGCCGGTCAGCTCATTTCTAAAACCAGGGGCAAAATATTTTACCAGCAGCGAGTTGTCTTTTTTTATGCCGCCTTCTATCTCATTGCCTTCTGCGTCGGTCTCTATAAAAGTCACATTTAATACATTGTCGTCGGAGCTCACGGATTCGGGATCGGTCATTTTACCATGGCGCATCTGCAATCTTTCCAGTTCCTGGTTAACCATTTCGTCGGTTGCTTCCACTTTATACTGCGCTACTTTTTCATTGGCAATATCCGCGACGGTGAATTCCGGCTTGATACCAACCTCGAATGAAAAGCTATAGTCGTTGGGCTGGTTGACATTGATCTGAGAAGCGTCATTTTCGGGGAGGGGTAGCGGCTGGCCGAAGACCTCCAGTTTCTCTGCGACCAGGTAGCCGCTTAGTTCCTTTTCAACGGTCCTGAGCACTTCATCGGTAAATACCGACTGGCCGTGCATTTTTTTGATGATGCCTACCGGCACCATTCCTTTCCGGAACCCGGGAATGGAAGCCTGTTTACTATAATTTTTCAGCGATTTTTCAAAAGAGGAGAGGTAGTCTTCCTTTCCTATTTTTACGGTTATCTTATCATTTAATACGCCGATATTTTCTCTTGTTACTGTTGCCATAAAAGGTGTTGTTTTGAAACGCTTTCATTATTTTGGGGGGCAAAGGTAGCGCTATTCAGCGTATAGCTGCATATTTTCAGTGATTGATCTGGGGCCGGTTTGAATTTTCGGCCCGGAGGCCCGGTAAGCTGGGGCGGAGCGGGCCAATATCTCAAAATGCATTAACCGGGGCATGGCATTCCGCGAAATACCCAGTTCTCGGGCAAGCCAGTATCCAAAAATGATCAGTCGACAAGGATCAGTCTCCTTTTCGCGGCCAGCAGCTGAGCGGGCAGTATTCAAAATGATCAACCCGGGCCGGGCTCTGGGCGATCTGTCCTTAATTTTTATCGGGGTAACGTCAAAACGGGCCTAATGAAGTCTGTTTGCCTTTGTTTTTCGGCCGTTTTAGCGACGGCGATCCGATTGAACAAGCCGGGGCCGGTCTATTGATAGTGACTCATTTTGAATTTTTATCCCCGGTCTTTTAAAGCGTTGAGACTGAAACCGAGTCGCTACCGGTCTATTTACCCTTGTTTTCCTCCGGGAAATAGCTTAGCTTGATCATTCTTTCAGCATAAAAACGTTTTTACCGGCTTCTCCCGGGAAAGTCCTGGCTTTCGGATCTTTTAAACCCCAAACGATTATATATGAAATCTTTTTTATTTTCTTTCTGTTGTTTGATGGCCATTGCATTTTATTCGTGTAAGAATAAATCCGATGAGCCCGGCACGCTGGAATCGCTCAGCAAGCTGAAGGACATTTCAGAAAATATCGTGAAAGAGGCGGAAAAGTCTACCAGCCGCTGGGAAGAGCGAAAAGCCAAGGGCGATACTCTGGCGATGACCTATAAAGACCTGCAGGCCTACCTCCCCGAGATCAGCGGCTATACCAGTGAGCAAGGCCCCAAGGGCAGCCAGATGAATACGCCCGGGCTGGGTAGCTGGTCGCAGGGCGAGCAGGAATATACCAACGGCGAAAAGCGGGTGGAAGCTTCCATTATGGATTATAATGCGGCGCACCAGGCTTTTGCGGGGCTGACCGCTATGTATGGACTGGGCATGTCGATGGAAGACGATGAAAAACGCCAGGGGCCTGTGGATATGGGAATAAAAGGCGTTGGGGCTTATGAAACCATTTATAAAAAAGAAAAAAGATCTGAACTGACGCTGATTGTAGGCGACCGGTTCATCATCAGCCTGAAAAGCGAGGGGGAGAATGACGAATCATTTTTACGGTCGGTCGCCAAAAGCATGAAATTAGAGGAGCTGGCGAATAAGTAGGTTTTGCGCGGCAATCAAGGGCGATGAGCCAATCGCGGTAGCCGGGATCGATGAGCCAATTATTTAAGGTATTGAGCCAATATTGTCTGCCCATGAGCCAATATTAACTCTCCGTATTCGGTTTATGCTATCTGCTTTATTCTGATATTATCTGCTCATGAGCCAATATTAAGCCTCTGCTGCCAATTTGTAACAGGCGCCCGCGCCGCGCGAGTGTACGCTGATGGCGGCTTGTCGCACCAGGTCCTGGAGGTCGCGGGTAGCCGTGGCCTTAGACACTTTGTTAAGTTGTTGGTAGAGGGCGTTGGTCAGTTTCCCTTGGGCGATCAGGTATTTGAGCGCTTTTTCCTGGCGATCGTTCAGCGTATAGGTTTCCCGGAGTCGTTGTAAGGTCTTCTGTATTTCGGCTGCTGGTTTTTTAGCGCTGTGTTTGGCCATAAAATCCCTGATGGCTGCGTGGTATATGCTTAGGCCGCGGAGGCGTTTGTCATTATTTACTTTTTTTCTGTAGGCCGCTTCCTGAGCAGGATCGTTTAATACGGCGCGGGCATAGGCGATCGCAGCTGCAAATAAGTTTTGGTATTCTTTCTGGAGTGTATTAAATTCAATACGGCTCATATCGGGATATTTCACCGCGTAGGTCTTCCCATTGATCTTTTTATAGACCAATTCTTTGCCGATTGCGCCTTGCGCGCCCTGTACCAAAAGATTGTCTTTAATCCGGGCCATCCTCCTACCAAGTTAAAAAAAATCTTCCATCCTACCTTATCCTGCGTTTTCCTACCTTATGGCATTACTCTGCCGTCAGCCAGTAACCAATGAAGATCAATTGAAGTACATCTTTAGTAAATTTTGTATTGGGAAATGAACGGGGCGCGTTTTATGCGGATTTTCTGCGAGTTATGCGGGTTTCAGGGAAGTGTTAGTTGCTTTTTTTGTGCCTTTATTTACCTTTAGTAGACACTTTTTTGTCACTATTTGGTAAGTAGGTTTGGGATTAGTGACCAGATAAAAGAAAGGATTGATAAACATATCTATGCCAGTATATTTTTAATGGTTGCTTGCAAGCCTCTTGTGAATTCAGAAGATGTTGCAGGAGCGTATATTATTGGGACCCTATACTTTTATTGAACAGCCTTTGTATAGCTCAGCTTACTGATTTCGCAGGAGCAGAGCGCTCTGTCATAGATTCTTACTTCGTCGATTACACCGTTAAACCAATAGGGAAATGCTGGATTTTCGTGTCGTCCGATGAAAACATCCTGTGTGTTTGGAGTAAATCTAGCCGCCTTTTGTACTACATTCTTTAAGTTTCCGTCTACATATATTCTTGATTCGTTCCCGTCATAGGTATAGATGACGGTGTACCATCTTGCAGTTTGCACAAAACTGGTGTCTGCGTTAGCGCCAGCCACATTTCCTGTTAGGTAATCGCCATAGGCTCCTGAGAAAAATTCAGTATTAACGTTTACTGGTCCGTAACAATCGCTGTTCGCATCCAAAAAACGTAAACTATAATAGCCATTGATCTGATCGGGGTATCCCTTTCCTACGATCTGATTGGCATGACACGTGCCTTCAAAAAAGCCATTTACCTTTATGGTCGCCATTAAGGTGATTTTATTTGGATTGAGCGAAGGACTATTTAAAATCTTCATATATGAGCTTTGGCCGTTGAAAAGGAAAGCGCTATTTGGCACGCCGTTACGACCGACAGTGGGGGTTGCATTGTTGAAAACGATATCGTTGCCTTTTCCACTAAGATCCTTTAGACTCGAGTTGTTAAAATTATAATAAGCTACTAATCCAAGTTCCAACGAACATGCAGTGTCCGTTAATACAATTGTATCGCGGATAGTAATAGTGGTGGTATCGTGAATGACTTTTTCACAAGAGGTCAAGGGAATGGTAGTAGAAGAAAACAAGATCGTAGCAATGAGGCCGCTGCTGATAAAGTAGTTTATTAATTTCATAAATCTACGTTTTAAGGGTATGCTAAGATATTCTTTTTCTGCTACATTCGCAATAACAAGGTAATATTCGAACGAACGTTACTTTTCAGGTAAGGATAAATTGCAATTTCGTAAGAGGCAATTTGTGGGGCCGCGTTACACTTTGATTACGACTTTTATTTGTCGCTTTTGATGATTACTGCTAATTTTATGTCTAGCCTTATTCGCGGATTATTGTATCTGAAGCAACTATGGATAGATATACAGACCAGACAAAGCTTGTATTGGAAGAGCGGTTTGACGAGACGGTTGAAGGCATCTATTACTCGCACCAACCGATTTATGGGTACCGGTCAAAATATTCTGCGGAATCAAATATTTCGCGGCATATAATTACCAAATCAATACTCAATGCCTTAAGCCAATATTCATTCAGTTCGTTTATTGACATCGGCGGCGCCGAAGGTTATACTGCGCATCTTGTTAGAAAACTTTTTAATGCAAAAGTGAAGATTACTGATCTGTCAGAAAGCGCTTGCAGGCGGGCGAAAGAAATCTTTCAAATTGATGCAGTTCCTTGTGATATTCATGCAATGCCTTTTCCAGACGAATCATTCGATTTAGTGCTATGCAGTGAAACTATTGAACATGTGACTGATTTCAAGCTGGCGATTAAGCAATTACTGAGGATAACTAAAAACGTGCTGGTCATCACAGTTCCCCATGAATCCGTAGAAGAAGTGGAATACAATATCAAGAACAATGTGCCTCATGGCCATATCAACTATTTTGATGTTGACACATTAGATTATTTAAAGCAGGAAGGATATGTTGTGAAATTCGAGAAGACGTTATCTCCTCTTCTGGTCGTTCCACGCGTAATTGCAGAAGGCAGTAAAAAAAATGGGAAAGGAATGCCTTACAGGTTATACAATTCGGTTACCCCCCTTCTGAAAAAACTCTTTGGCATTAAAACGGCTATTCGATTGATTGATGTGGACGCCAGGATGTGCTCTATTTTCAAAAAATATTCTGGTATCACCTTTATAATAGAGAAAAAGGACCTGCCACACGGAGTAAAGCGAAAGCGGCCGATAAGCGCCAAAGATTTCATTTATGAAACAGTGCCGCCATATAAATTAGGGTAGGAGTTGGGAGTATACCTTACTCTTTCAGCTAATAGCGGGTTGGCCTTAAAGCCTATATTTCAATTTTCATCCTACTTACACGGAACCGCGGTTTGGTATTTGTAATCGGGTTCTCCCGCGATGGCGACGAATAGATCGTGTGGGATCACGTCGAGGATCAGGTGAAAATAATTGGCCCTGGGCTTGGTGATATCGCCGTTAAAATGCCAGTAGCCAATATCGAAACTCCCTTTGTTTTCGCCGGTAGTAACCAGCTTGTCGCCGATATACTCATATACGCACTGGCAGCCGGCATCCTGGGAGCCGCCGCGGTATGAATCGTTTATGCCATGATAGTACCACGATTTTACGCTCTCTTTAACCCACTTGTGGCTAAAACAATCTGTTTCATCATCAGGTTCTTTTTCGGGGCATTTGTTGAATATATTCCTGGCCAGGTGATCCTCATAACTCATCACGATAACCCCGATTGAAAAACTGCCCTGGTTATTTTCCGGCTCCGCGTCATTGATGTCAAACTTCAGGTATCCATCGCTTTCCGCTATAAAATAATAACCCGGCACATACTTAATGCCGTAGTCCGGCGCAATGCCCGGCAGATTGTATTTGCCTCCCATATCGTCCAGGATCCGTTTGCAGCTTTCTATGGTATTGTTCAGGATCACCATTACGCTTCCGTGTTTATGGCCCTTGTATTTGTTGTACCCTTCAAGAACTATAGAAGGAGACAAAAGCCCCGCGCCATCCGCCGATCCAAGGAAATTGCCCACTTTCACATTACCGCCGACTTCTACATACACAAATTCGCCCTTCCTGATTTTTATATTGCTGGCAAACGGGGTTTGAATGTTGCCGCTAAGCATGAACTGCTTCGACCGGTACAGGTCGGTAGGCGTTTTATATGTTTTTGCCGGGGCTCCGGCGGCCCGTGTTTTTACCTGCGCAGGGCCATGCAATGACGCCAGTAACAGGAAAGCAAATACAGGCGCGGGAACGAGGATAGATCTAAGGCGCATAGTACAAAGGCTTAGGTGGTAATTAAAGGTAAGGTAAATGAAAATCACCTCCATCAGGGTATGGATAAAAAGAGGATGACTTAAAAGTAAAATGAAAGCGCCGAGAATCGCTTAAACGAAAATTGTCTTCATCAGGCAGCCGAATAAAAAAAGGCCGTATCGACCTTGATACAGCCTTTTCCGTTAATGTGCGGATGGAGGGACTCGAACCCCCATGCCTCGCGGCGATAGATCCTAAGTCTATTGCGTCTACCAATTTCGCCACATCCGCATTGCAAACCCCTTGACCCGATAACTTGACCCTTTAAAATATTCAAGTCCCCGCGCCGGTTTCGCCGTATCTGCAGCCCTGGGTTGCAGCGTAATCGCTAACCGGACCGCAAGGCCTGAACAGGCTTGTTTTGGGTTGGCAAAAGTAAACGTTTTGACCCAATAAAGATCAGGCGGCGGCTCATTTTAAATTTTTACCCCGGGTCGCCGCAGTATGCGGCGAGGAAGGAGGAAGGATATATGTTTGCCCTATCCGACCGGGCTCTTGTCAAGCAACTGCTGGAAAGGGAAGCATGGAGGGTATACGCTTGCCTTGGACTTCCCCGTACGTAACGACCTGTTTTCCTTTCCCGACGAATTCGACGGGATCAATCTCCGCCAAAGATCGCGCAATTGCGTAATTTTGCAGGGTATGGACAACGTTGGCGAGGCTCTTAAAAGCGTCATTAAATATGAGCTCAATGCTGAGCAGGAAAAGAAGCTGATCATCAGGGAATACCGCGCCTTGCTCCGGTCCCTTAAGCCTAAATTAAAACCCGGCGACAAGGAACTGGTGCGCCTCGCTTTTGAAATGGCTGCGGACGCGCATAAAACCATGCGCCGTAAGAGCGGCGAGCCCTATATTACCCATCCCCTTGCCGTGGCAAGAATATGCGTGGAAGAGATCGGTCTCGGCGTGCGTTCCACGATCTGCAGCCTCTTGCACGATACGGTGGAAGATACCGATATCACGCTGGCCGATATTGAAAAAGCCTTTGGCTCCGAGATCGCCAGGATCGTCGACGGGTTGACAAAGATCTCTAACGTAATGGACGTTAGCGCTTCCCAGCAGGCGGAGAACTTCAAAAAAATATTGCTGACCTTAACCGACGATCCACGGGTTATCCTGATCAAGCTGGCCGACCGGCTACACAATATGCGTACGCTGGATAGCATGAAGCGTGAAACGCAGTTGAAAATATCTTCCGAAACCGTATATGTATATGCGCCGTTAGCGCACCGGATGGGTTTATATACCATCAAAACGGAAATGGAAGACCTGGCCATGAAATACCTGGAACCGGAGCGGTACCGTGAGATTGCCCGTAAACTGGCCGAAACCAAAAGGGAAAGATCGAGGTATATCAATGAATTTATCCGTCCTATCCGGGAAAAGCTGGAAAGAGGGGGCTTTGATTTTGAGATCTATGGCCGCCCCAAGAGCATTCATTCTATCTGGAACAAGATGCTTAACAAGGGCGTGGAGTTTGAAGAAGTATATGATCTTTTTGCCATCCGCGTGATCCTCAATTCGCCGCCGGAAAAAGAGAAAGAAGATTGCTGGAAAGTGTATTCCTTTATTACCGATGAATATACGCCTGCGCCTGAACGGCTGCGCGACTGGCTGAGCAATCCCAAGTCGAACGGGTATGAAGCCTTGCATACCACTGTGATGGGCCCCCAGGGCAAATGGGTGGAAGTGCAGATCCGCACCAAAAGAATGAATGAGATCGCGGAGAAAGGGCTGGCCGCTCACTGGAAATACAAGGAAGGCGCCAGCGATGAAAGCCGCTTCGACAAATGGTTTCAGCAGATCAGGGAAGCGCTTAGCGGTCCGGACAACGATTCGATCGACTTCCTGCAGGATTTTAAGACCAGCTTCTTAACGGACGAGATCTATGTATATACGCCCAAGGGCGACGTAAAAATGCTGCCGGTGGATTCTTCCGCGCTGGATTTTGCTTTTGCTATCCATAGCGCGGTGGGTTCGCAATGTATCGGCGCCAAGGTCAACCATAAACTGGCGCCGATCAGCCATAAGCTGCGCAGCGGCGACCAGGTGGAGATCATTACCTCCGGGAAACAGAAACCTTCGGAAGACTGGCTGAACCTGGTGGTGACGGCAAAAGCGCGCAGCAAGATCAAAGATGCGCTGAAAGATGAAAAACGTAAGGTAGGCGACGAGGGAAAATATACCGTGCAAAGAAAGCTGGAACATTTTGGCGCGGCTTTTAACCAGCACAATATCGACGCGCTTACCGCTTATTATAAACAACCTTCCGCGCTTGACCTGTACTACCAGGTGGCGATCAAAAACATTGACCTGAAGGAACTCCAGGAGTTTCAGTTGTTAGGCGATAAGATTGAAGCGCCCAAACCTTTAAAGATAGCCGCTCCCGAGTATAAAGCCGAATCGCCCGTCGCAAAAAAAGAC
>JAEUVR010000385.1 GCA_016786785.1 Chitinophagaceae bacterium | reverse complement strand
CCTGGGCATCCCCTATATTTTTAAGGCTTCTTATAGAAAGGCCAACCGCACCAGCGGCGCTTCTTTTACCGGCATCGGCGACGAAAAAGCGCTGGCGCTGGTCAATCAGGCCGGCCGGCAGTTTCATGCGCCGACCACTTCAGATATCCATGCGCATGAGGAAGCGGCCATTGCCGCAAAATATATCGATATCCTCCAGATACCGGCGTTCCTGTGCCGGCAAACCGATCTGCTGGCAGCGGCAGCCGAGACAGGCAGGATCGTCAATGTAAAAAAAGGACAGTTCCTCAGCGGGGAGTCAATGAAGTTTGCCGTTGAAAAAATAAACAAGGCGGGGAATCAAAAAGTGATCCTCACCGAAAGGGGAACCACTTTCGGTTACCAGGACCTGGTAGTCGACTACCGCAATATTCCCGCCATGCAGCAATTAGGCGTTCCGGTAGTAATGGACTGTACGCATAGCCTGCAACAACCCAATCAACCAGGCGGCGTAACCGGCGGCAATCCAGCGCTGATCGGCGTCATCGCCAAAGCGGCCATTGCGACCGGGGCCGATGGGCTCTTTATTGAAACGCATCCTGATCCCTCTGTGGCCAAGAGCGATGGAGCAAACATGCTGAAGCTTGATAAGCTGGAAGGGCTGCTGCACGCGCTGATAAAGATCCGCAAGGCGGTAGTTTAGCCTAACGGTACCATAGCGGATTTCTCCTGGCCGCCAGTATATACCGTTTGATGTTCATCCAGAAAGCCAGGATGAAGTAAACGATCAGCGGCGATCCCATCGTAAGAAAAGAGATATAAATAAACCATGTTCTGATTCGGGTGGGGGCGATACCCATCCGCCCTCCTATTGCAGCACAGACGCCAAACAGCTTCCATTCAATAAAATACCTCAACCGGTTCATGCTACTAATTTAATAAAATTAGCATAAAGGGTATAGTACATCAGCCGATTTTAGGTAAATTTGCAAAAAATTTAATAGCGCAGTTTGCGTTATTCGCTAATGATTGCAGCGCCAAGCATACATCTCGCACCTAAAAAAAATATAATACATGGTATTTGATCTGGATTTAATCAGGAAAGTTTATGAACGGATGCCGGCCAGGGTCCAGGAAGCCAGGGCCTTACAGGGCAAGGCGCTCACCTTAGCAGAGAAAATATTATATAACCATTTATACAATCCCCCGGTTGCGGCTTATGAGAGAGGAAAGGATTATGTTGATTTTGCCCCCGACCGCGTAGCCATGCAGGATGCCACGGCCCAGATGGCCCTGCTCCAGTTCATGACCTGTGGAAGATCCGCCGTAGCGGTGCCCTCGACCGTTCATTGCGATCACCTGATACAGGCCAAAACCGGTTCCAGGCAGGACCTGGCCAATGCGCTGGACATCAACAGCGAAGTATTTGGTTTTTTATCTTCTATTTCCAATAAATACGGTATAGGATTCTGGAAACCCGGCGCGGGGATCATTCACCAGGTGGTGCTTGAAAACTACGCGTTCCCCGGGGGAATGATGATCGGAACGGATAGCCATACCCCCAATGCCGGCGGGCTGGGCATGATCGCTATCGGCGTTGGCGGGGCAGATGCCGTCGACGTGATGGCCGGGCTGCCCTGGGAACTTAAGATGCCCAAGCTGATCGGTATCAAGCTCAACGGCAAAATGAGCGGTTGGGCTTCTGCTAAAGATATTATCCTGAAGGTAGCGGGCATACTCACCGTAAAAGGAGGCACCGGCGCTATTGTAGAATATTTCGGCGAAGGCGCCGATAGCTTAAGCGCTACCGGCAAAGCCACTATCTGTAATATGGGCGCTGAAATTGGCGCTACCTGCTCCCTGTTCGCCTACGACAGGAAGATGGCCGATTACCTCAAGGCTACCGGTCGCGAAGAAGTAGCCGCGCTTGCTGATGGCATTAAGGATTATCTCCGCCCCGATCCCGAGGTGTACGATAACCCGGCCTTATATTATGACCAGCTGATCGAAATAGACCTTAACGAACTGGAACCGCATGTCAACGGCCCTTTTACGCCCGATCTCGCCTGGCCTATCAGCAAATTTGCGGAAGCCGTTAAAACCAACGACTGGCCGGCCAGGCTGGAAGTGGCCCTGATCGGATCCTGCACCAATTCCTCTTATGAGGATATCAGCCGTTCGGCTGCCGTAGCCAACCAGGCGATCACAAAAGACCTGGAAACGCGCGCGGAATTCACCATCACCCCGGGAAGCGAACAGGTTCGATACACCATTGAAAGAGACGGGTTCCTTAAAACCTTCGACGCTATTGGCGGCGTGGTGCTGGCAAATGCCTGCGGGCCCTGTATCGGGCAATGGGCGCGCCATATAGACGATCCCAACCGCAAGAACTCCATTATCACTTCCTTTAACAGGAACTTTGCCAAGCGTAACGACGGACTTGCTTCCACGCATGCGTTCGTAGCCTCTCCGGAAATCGTAACCGCTTTTGCCATTGCAGGCGATCTTACTTTTAATCCGCTGAAGGATAAATTAAAGAACAAAAAAGGAGAAGAGGTCATGCTGGACGAACCCGTCGGCGTTGAGCTGCCTCCCCGTGGATTTGCCGTAGAAGACGCCGGGTACCAGGCGCCTGCCGCAGATGGAAGCGCCGTGAACATAGAGGTCAAACCGGATTCTAACCGGTTGCAGTTACTGGAGCCCTTCAGCCCCTGGGAAGGAACCGATCTTAAAGGATTAAGGCTGCTTATCAAAGCCAAGGGAAAATGTACCACCGATCATATCTCTATGGCCGGCCCCTGGCTGAAATTCCGCGGTCATCTGGACAATATCTCCAACAACATGCTGATCGGCGCCATCAATTTTTACAACGAAAAGACCGATACCGTCAAAAACCAGCTTACCGGCGAATACGGACCCGTTCCGGCTACCCAGAGAGCTTATAAGGCCGCGGGGATCGGAACAATCGTGGTAGGCGACGAAAACTACGGAGAGGGTTCTTCCAGAGAGCATGCGGCAATGGAACCCCGCCACCTGGGCGTCAGGGCCATTATCGTCAGGAGCTTTGCCCGTATACATGAAACCAACCTGAAAAAACAGGGTATGCTGGCGCTTACTTTCGCCAATAAGGAAGATTATGATAAGGTACAGGAAGATGATGTGATCGATATTACCGGGCTGCAGGCTTTTGCGCCGGGCAATCAATTGACAATGGTCCTTTATCACAAAGACGGATCGGTAGACAAGATCGCGCTGAACCATACCTATAATGCCCAGCAAATAGAATGGTTCAAGGCAGGCGGGGCGCTGAATGTTATCCGCCAGCAATTTGCGAGCAATTAATAAAACAGGCTACCCTTTGCCGAAGGCCAGTGAAAACGCCGGGTAAACAGATGTTTACCTGGCGTCAAACCACAGGGAAGCGGTATTATTATAGGTCCCATTGTAGTTTACAAATAACTGTTCGCCGCTGCAAACAGGCCGCATGGTCTTTATGCTGATCAGTCCCGCCTGGTAATCCATCTCATACTCGCAGTTGGATTCATAGGCGTGATTGTACAGGGAAACATATCCCCAGGCCACGATGCATTGTTTTGGAGAATCTCCCCATTCAAAGATATAATCATGCAGCGCGGTCTGGTCGAGCAGCTTCCTTTCTTCCCCGCTCATGACCAATACGGGGGAAACCTCAATAACGACGTTGGCCTCGATTGCTTCCGAGGTAAAAACCCCCAGCCCCATATCTTCCGCCTGCTTAACATACAAATATGGCTTTATCATGAACATTGATCACAGATTATAGCGTCTAAAAAATTAAGATAACCATTAATTAATTGATTTTCCCTTTAAAGTAGATTCGCGTTTACCGCAAGCAGCTAAATAGTAAATTTCACTTGAATATTTATTATTTTTTAGCCAGGAGGAACTCCCATGAAATTTTTCATTCATCCCTTGTATATTTTATGAATGAAAAATTTCATGTACGTTTGATCCATGGCAGGGGAAATCGAACAAGACGAACTGAATGAGCAGTTCCTTCGCATATTGCAGGAAGACGATGTGCTATCGGCGCGCGAATTCCTCAACCAGCAGAACATCAGCGATGTTGCCGCGCTGATAGACGAGTTTCCTGAATACGAAGGGAAGATCATCAGCAATATGAGCATTCACCGCGCTTCCAGCGTTTTTAAGATACTTGATTTTTCCACCCAGAAAAGCATTATTCAATCTCTTCCGCCCTATAAAACAGCCGAGCTGCTCAATGAACTGCCCGCGGACGATCGCACTTCCTTCCTGGAAGAACTCCCCAGCGAGGTCGTTAAAGAGCTTATCCGCTTGCTCGATCCGGAAGAGAGAAAGATCACCCTGTCCCTGCTGGGCTATCCTGAAGGCAGCGTAGGCCGGTTAATGACGCCGGATTACATCTCCGTACAGGTAGACTGGACCATGAACGAGGTGCTGGATCATATCCGCGAAGAAGGGAAGCACAGCGAAACCATCGATGTCATCTATGTAGTAAATGACAAGGGAGAATTTGTAGACGATATCCGTATTCGTGAAATATTACTTTCTTCCCCCGATAAACAGATAGGCGAAGCGATCGACCATCGTTTTATCACGCTGAGGGTAACCGACGACCAGGAAGTGGCCAACCAGATCTTTAAAATGAATAATCGGGTAGCCCTCCCCGTTGTAGACGATAAAAATATCCTGCTGGGCATTGTGACCATCGACGACGTGCTATGGGTGGCCAATGAAGAGTTCAGCGAAGACATGCAGAAGATGGGAGGTACGGAAGCGTTGAACGAGCCCTATCTCGAGATCCCCCTGATGAAGCTTTTCAAAAAAAGAGTGATCTGGCTGATCGTTTTATTCCTTGGCGAAATGTTAACAGCGACCGCCATGGGGTATTTTGAGGACGAGATCGCCAAAGCCGTCGTGCTGGCTTTGTTTGTGCCATTGATCATCTCCAGCGGGGGCAACAGCGGCTCCCAGGCTTCTACCCTGATCATCCAGGCCATGGCCGTAGGGGAAGTCACCCTGTCCGACTGGTGGCGCGTACTGCGGAGGGAGATC
>JAEUVR010000351.1 GCA_016786785.1 Chitinophagaceae bacterium | reverse complement strand
TCGCAGCGTTTTTTTACAATCTATATTTATAACAGGCTGCAATTCCTGACACGGTGCAGTCTTAAACATCAACGTCATGCGTCACGGAGACAAAATCAACAATCTCGGCAGAACAGCCGCTCACAGAAAAGCTTTATTAAGCAATCTCTCTATAGAACTGATCGCGCACAAAAGGATCGTTACCACGCTCGCCAAGGCAAAAGCCCTGCGCAAATATTTTGAGCCGCTGGTGACCAAGGCTAAGGATAATACCACGCATCAGCGCAGGCTGATTTTCAGCTATCTTCAGGATAAGGAAGCCGTGGCCGAGTTATTCGGGCCTATTGCCGAAAAAGTAGGCGGCCGTCCCGGCGGTTATACCCGCATCATTAAGCTGGGCATCCGTCATGGCGACAATGCGGAAAGAGCGCTGATCGAGCTGGTCGACTTCAACGAAGTATACGGAAAGAGCAAGGACGAAGCAAAAGAACCCGCTAAGAAGACGCGCCGCGGAAGAACATCCGCCAAAAAAGCCGTCGCCGCCGAAGAGCAGGCAGCGGAAACCGTTCCTGCAGCGACAGCAGAAGCCGCTCCCGCAGTAGAAGAAAAAGCCGAAGAAAAACCGGCCGAATAATATCGCGGTTATCGATTGAATCAAATACGGGCCGGTTCATACTGGTTTCTTATAAACGAAAAAGGCGTCTCAAAAGTTGAGGCGCCTTTTTCGTCCTAAGCCTGGGTGAATCTCATTCCTTCGGAGGCAATCCTGTCGATGTCAGGCGTTTTTATTTTTTTCTGGCCATAACATCCCAGATCGCCTCAGCTTAGGTCGTCGGCCAGGATGAATATAATATTGGGCGGTCTTTTGCCGAACCCTGCGACCACGCATTGGCAATCGACAATAAGAGCGCCGCTATTAAAACATATTTTTTCATTCTTGTTCTTTAATGACGCTAAATATACTTTTTAATAAGTCTGGTTTGTCATTTATTTCTCCGGTTCCAGCAGTAACCGTTCTGCTGTAACGCTATTGATCTTTTCTTTTGAAAAGTAGGCTGGGAAGTATTGATCGTTGGCCCAGGTTTCAAAAAGATTTTTATAATAAGCGCTTGACGGGTCGGCAGACTGACCGGGGGTATTGATGATGATCCCCTGATCCCAGTCGCCCGTATCGAATACCATCTTTAAGCTGGCTCCGGAGGTCTGGTTGTCGGCCGCTCCGGTGACGCCGACGGTATAGCTGTTTCCGCCCCGGGGAAGAGGCCCTATATTCAGTTGTTTTTTTATTTCTTTGCCCGCAATGGCCGATAGCGCATGCGCTAGGTAAACATGTTTGTATTTTTCCTGGCCATATTTCCAGTTGGCGATATCACCGCCCAGTTTTTTTTCAAGCTTGAGCACGGCCGCTTCGAAGCTCGCTTTGAGAAAGGCGTTCCGTTCGGCTATGGGGTTGGCTCCGAATTTATCCCCGGGCGATTGGAGCCATTGAATATATTTGGTTAGATGCAGGTTAACAAGCCCTTTCAGGGATTCGGGTATAAACCTTTCCTGCATATTTTTGATGAGCTCGCGCTCCCACATCACATAAATGCCGGCGGCAATGCTGTTCTTGTCCAGCGTAAAATCCCAGTCTTTCAACTGCTCCCTGGCCTGGAATGCCAGGCCGGAAAACTCCAGTCCTTTCAACATCGGCGTCAGGGTCCTGGCGGGAATAGAGAGATAATCGGCCTGTAGCGCGCTCATTTTTTCAATGGTCATTTTATTGTCGGCGCTTAAGACCTCATTTATCCTGTCTCCCCGGAATGCATCCGACCAGGTAAAGCCTATAGCATCCCAACGCGTATAGTCGTCGGGCGTAACATGCTGGTTTGCGGTAGCGAAAAAACCTTTGGCAGGATTCAGGAGATGCGGCCTCTCCCTGATCGGCATATATTTCCCCCATTCATATCTTCCATCTCCGGGCACGGGAACAAGGCCGCTGAAATTTTTTCTGATGGGAATGATGCCTACGGTCTGCCAGCCGATATCGCCCGACTTATCCGCCCAAACCATATTCAGGCCGGGGAGATGACTATAGCTGCACGCTTCTCTGAATGTTTCCCAGGATTTTGCCTGGTCCATTCGCAGGGAAGCCAGGTAAGGCGCGCCCCCGGGTTCCAGCCATCCGCATTTAACGGCATAGGCTTTACGATTTGCCGTATCAATAAAGGTAACCGGGCCATGGACCGTATAGCGCAGGGTGACATCAATCTTTTTGTTGTCTTTAACGGGAATGGTTTCCTGTATCTCCTTCATGCTTTTCCATTTGCCTTTGTACCGGTACTTCTTCAGGTCGGTAGGGTGGAGATCATATATGTACAGGTCTTCGCTATCGGTTTCATAAATGGTCAATCCCCATGCGCCATATTCGTTATGACCCAGGGATATGCCAGGTAACACGGGTTCGCCGCCGCCGATAACATTCCATCCGGGAGCGGACAAATGCGCGATATAACGTAAAGAGGGAACCGCAATTTTACGATGCGGATCGCTGGCCATCATGGCGTGTCTGCTCGCGGTTCTACTCCCTGATACTACCCAGTTATTGCTTCCCTCCATTTCGGGCGCGTGTTCATAGGGCGCGCCGGCCAGGGATAAAGAGGACTGCATGATCTTTTGTTCGCTCTCCGATAGGCCCGGCATATCCCGGTCGAATGTTATCGGCTGCCGGTAAGCGGTATATAGTTCCAGGATCTTATTTGACAATAGATCGCCGCGTATGGCGCTGTCGAGTTTTAACAGCGGGTCTTTGGGATGGAACCACATCAGGTCTTTCACCAAGCTGTCTCCCGCCTTCGCCACGGCCTGGCCTATACGAAGTTCCTGCGCTACATTGTGTATGATGCCCTGGTGGCGGGAGATAACTATTTCAGGCGTCCATTTCTCCGGGAGTATATGGAGGAGCCTGAATTCCAGGGGCAGGGATCCGGGGGTCTTTGCCGCTTCTTCTATATAAGCGTTGACGCCGCTTACAAAGGCGTTGATGATCTCTTTACCGTCGGGGTGATAATGGGAAAATTCTTTTTTCATGTTTCCGCGAAACCGGAAAAGGCGGGAGCCGATATCCCTGGTAAGCGCGGAGGGCCCCAATATTTCTGCAACGGTTCCCGAGGCCTGGCGACGCCATATTTCGAACTGGAAGAGGCGGTCCTTAGCGGCGGCGTACCCCTGCGCAAAAAACAGGTCGTGTTGGTTGGCGGCATAGATATGATTTACTCCCCACTGGTCGCGTAGTATTTCCACCGGCGCCTGTAGCCCTTTTGCCGTTAGCGTATTTTGCTGTTGCGCCCGGAGCGGCTGCATGTATAGTAAGCCGGCGCAACAGGCGAGGGTCAGCATCATTCGCCGAAGCGCAGGGGAGCAGGATATGCCCGACGGCGTATGGTTGTTTGTAATCGCTATAGAAGGCGCATGCATATTCCATTGCATAATCAATCGTTTTGCGGAAACTAAGACGCAAATATATTTATCTGTCAGGTTGATGACCCCCGCGATAAACTGTTAGCGGAATTCATTGGCGGTTGAAGATAACAACTATCCTTATATGGCATCAGGCTGTAAAAAAATTTAATGCCCCTTCCCGGAGGTCAATGCGGATATTTTTACCCTTATAGGTTTTGATCAGTTCGTCGTCTACATGTAAATGCGAGCCTTCCCAACTGATGTTTATTTTTTTTGCCGGGATACAGGTAAAGGCATACGGAGATTCTTCGCCGTTGATCTTTCCCCGGATATATTCGGCCAGTTGCTCTTTATCTTTTTCGGGCGTTACTGTCGCTTCAAACTGTCCGTCGCCGGGATCGCTATCGGGCGATAGCGTCATATTGGGGCCGATGGAACGGGTATTCATGATCTCTACCATCAGGAATTTGCCGGAATGATCGACTCCGTCGATTTCCAGTCGGCAATACCTGGGCGCGTAGGAAAGGATGATCTTATGCATCCGCTTTAGCGCCGCCTGTATTTTCTGTTGAGGATCGTCTTTGTCTATCGTCGCAGATTTCATTTCCTTCATCAGGTAGGGAAATATGCCGAATCCAAGGCTCTCTAAGAAAAAATCTGTTTCCTCCAGGGCGCTGATCCTGCCAACATCATATCTTTTAAGATTTTCTTTCTTCCAGGAGCTGATGAGTTGCGCCGTTTGTTTCTCCAGCTTCAGCGTTTTGGCGATATTGTTTGCCGTTCCGCAGGGCAGGAGGCCGATAGGATAAATCTTCTCTATCAGCGGCCGGTGCAGCAGTTCTTTAGCGACCTTTCTCACCGTGCCGTCTCCTCCCGCTATAGCAAGCAGATCGGTATCCTCGTCGAATGTTTTCCATCCTTCTTTTTTAATTGAAGAATACTTGCATTCAAATCCTTCCCCGGTTATGGCGGCAACAAGCGATTCCGTAAAATGCTCGCCGTCTCCCGCTTCCGGATTGTGCAACAGGTTCACCTTTTTCATGTTGGGTCGTTCAGTAAGTAATATCTATAAATCTTATACCAGCCCGGCAGGTTGATGGCATTGGATATCCTGCGGTTATTCTTGTAGAGGGTATCCGAATCTTAGGGGTCAAAGATTGGTCATACGGATGGCTGCGAAAAGGCGTTGAACGAACAGCAGGTTGAGGATATTGTATGTTTTTGAGGCGTTCTGTTAAATGGTATCTAATCTGGCGAATAGCCGGTTAGCGTATCAGATGTTTGCGCAGTTGCGTATATCAATAGCATATCCGGCCTGATGCAGTGGCATGATAATTTAGGTTTCATGGGTATGCGCATATTGATTACGAACGATGATGGCATTTATAGCCCGGGGATAGCGGCGCTGGCGACCATCGCTTCGCGTTTTGGGCAGGCGACGGCGGTGGCGCCGGATGTGGAACAATCGTCCATGGGGCATGCGGTTACCCATTCCCGACCATTGTCGATCAAAAGGGCCAGGCTTGATTTTAATGGGGTAGAGACTTTTAAGGTGAATGGCACCCCTGCCGATTGCGTAGCCCTCGGCATGCATTTGTATGCAAAAACCGATCTGGCGCTTTCGGGCATCAATATGGGCCCGAACCTCGGCAATTCCATGTGGCATTCAGGGACGCTTGCCGGCGCCAAGCAGGCGGTTTTGTTTGGGGTGAAGGGAATAGCTTTCAGTGTCTCGGTAGGTAAAATGGACCCGGATTTTACCGCATTGGAGCCCTATGTAGAAAAAGTCCTGAGAGTGTTAATAGAAATGCCGGGGCTTGCGCTTTACAATGTGAACCTGCCTGCCCGGCCTATTGGCGTCAGGTGGACCCGGCAATCGGTCAGGTTATATGATGGAGCCATTATACCCGGCGTTGATCCCATGGGGAGAAAACATTATTGGTTTACCGTAAAGCCGCTGGAGCCGGCGGATGAAGGCACTGATCGCTGGGCCGTGGAAAACGGGTATGTTTCGATTACGCCGTTGCTGCTGGACCTGACCCATCACGACCAACTGATCCGTATGCAGGAGCAAAAGCCTTTATAAGTGGGTTTTGGTTTTAAAAGGCGCAAAAATGTTTTTTTCGGAAATAAGTACAGAATCCAATTATTGTATTATTTTTTTTGTTAATATTAATAAGTGTGCGTAACAAATCTCCCTTAGTTCGCGAATAATTGACTTAATTTGCAAAATTTCACGTTAATGACTTCAGCACACCCGCAAAAACCAGCTATACTTTTATTGGAAGATGGCACAGTCCATTATGGCAAGTCATTTGGCCGCATCGGCTCCACTTCGGGAGAGATATGTTTTAATACCGGGATGACCGGTTACCAGGAAGTATTTACCGACCCCAGCTATTATGGGCAGGTGGTGATCATGAATACCGTGCATGTGGGTAATTATGGCGTTAAAAAAGAAGATGTTGAATCGGACAATGTAAAGATCCGCGGTTTAATAGCGAGAAACCTGGAAGAATTATACAGCCGCAAGATGGCGGATGGCTCATTGGAAGATTACCTGATTGCTAATAATATTGTCTGTATCGAGGGCGTGGATACCCGGTCGCTGGTAGCGCATGTGCGCGAAAAGGGGGCGATGAACTGCATCATCTCTTCTGAGATACAGGACCTGGAAGCCTTAAAAAAAGAGCTGGCCAAAGCGCCTCCCATGGCAGGATTGGAACTGGCCAGCGTGGTCAGCGCGAAAACGCCCTATACCAGCGGAGATGAAAATGCCGATATCCGCATCGCGGTGATCGATTACGGCATCAAGAAAAATATTGTAGAGTGCATGTCTGCCAGGGGCGCTTTTGTGAAAGTGTTTCCCGCTAAAACAAGCCTGGCGGAAATAAAAGCTTTTAATCCCCACGGATACTTTATTTCCAACGGCCCCGGCGATCCCGCGGCGATGGAATATGCCGTGGATACGCTTAAAGAGATACTGGCGGAAAATAAGCCGCTATTTGGGATCTGCCTGGGGCACCAGCTGCTGGCCCTCGCAAACGGCATTCCTACTTTTAAAATGCACCATGGCCACAGGGGGTTAAACCATCCTGTAAAAAACCTTATCACCGGAAGATGCGAGATAACCACCCAGAACCATGGGTTTGGCGTGGACCCCGAAGCCGTAAAAAAATCGGCTAACGTAGAAGTTACCCATGTCAATCTGAATGATCATTCTATTGAAGGGATACGTTTAAAAGACAAACCTGCTTTTTCCGTTCAATATCATCCCGAAAGTACGCCGGGCCCGCATGACAGCCGTTACCTGTTCGATGATTTTATCGAGCTGATCCGCAAACATGCATAGGGGTTCGAATAAAAGATTTATTTTGCCGCTAAAACAGGATATGAAAATTGCTATCATCAATGGCCCTAACCTGAATCTCCTGGGAACAAGAGAGCCCGACCTGTATGGTAGCCAGACCTTCGAACAGTATCTGGTTTCGCTGGAGCGACAGTATCCGAACGTCAACTTCTCTTATTTTCAAAGCAATATTGAAGGCGAGCTTGTCGGCGAGTTGCAGCGCGTAGGGTTCGACCATGATGGCATTGTCCTTAACCCTGCAGCTTATACGCATACCTCCGTAGCGATCGGCGACGCCATTGCCGCGATCCGTACGCCGGTCATCGAAGTGCATATCAGCAATGTACATGCGCGGGAAGAATTCCGTCGGATATCGCATGTCTCGGCAAAATGCAAGGGAACCATCGCCGGGCTTGGACTCAGAGGATATGAGCTTGCAGTAGTTTTCTTTCTCAACGCTGATTAGCATGGTATTTCTGTTCGCATAAGATATGAGCCGGTTGAGGCATAGCTGCGCGTTTGGGTTGGATAAAGAAAATGCATTAGCAGTTCGGAAAGCGGTCCGGCCGTCCATCGGCCCATACCGAAAGAGATCGATCATTTTGCGTCTACATAGCGTTTTTTACAAAGCTGTTCACTTGCTTATGCCAAAAGGAGATCGACCATCCTGCTACTGTTTGAGAAATTGTGGATGAATGCGGCATATATTAAGCAATCAAGCCCCGGGAGCGACCGAAGATGGTCTGACCGGGAAGTTGAAGGAATAAGTCTCTTCAGCTTTTTTTATAAAAATATCCGCAGTATCAGCGCATGCCCGTTTCCTCTGACCGGCTGATCGATCTTTCGAAGAATATGCAGGCCTCTCGGGGTCCATACTTTAAAGAGCTCATCTTTTTTTCTTTTAGACAATTCCTTTTCCATCTGGGGTATCATCACTCCTTCTGCGAGCCAGCCCAGGTCGCCGCTGGTTGCCGCTTCTCCGCCCATGGAATAGGATTGGGCCATGTCCTCAAAACTGGCTTTGCCGCTGTTGATCCGGTTAATGATATCGTTTGCCAGCGAGTCGGCAAATCGTTGAAGGAATACAGAAGTGTCGAGGAATATCTGCTGGATATGATTAAAATTGGTTGGGATCGCCGCTAACGGTTGTAACAATATTTTTCCTTTAAAAGGGCCATAGACCTTTTTTATCTTTCCATGATAAGCGATACTGTCTTCTATTCCCGCAAACTGGCTGCGGCTCAGGACGGTCACCGTGTCTAACCGGAATTTCTTTTTCAGGATGTCTTTGACATATAAAGGAGGATTATCTGATTTTTCCAATGCCGCCTTGATCTGTGAGACGCTTTGTTGCGCCGGCGCGTTTGTTTTTTGCTGTGCGGCTCCCGCCAGGGAAAAAAGCAGCAGGCAGGAGAGCAGGCGCCCGGGGATTGAACGGCGTGCCTTATCCGGCGCGCGCCGGATAAGCAAGTAGATCAGCAAATATCCTAAGATTGCGCTAATCAACGCGGGTAGGAAAAACAGACGAGGCCGACGCCTGAAGTGCAGACCGCCTGGGTTAACCAACGCGAGGGAGGAAAACAAGCTGGACAGCAAGCGCCATGTTGCTCCGTGGTGCCGGAAAGTAAAAAGAATAGGATTGATAACCAGGATGGTACGATTCATGCAGGAGAACGATTGATAATAGATGCCTTTTCTATTCTGTTAAATCCAAATATAAGGCAAATTATGTGCGTAATTTTATAACGCTGGTATTCGTTATGTAAGAGGTTTATGCGCGTTCGCTGTGCCGTGAAATAGGCTTATACGATGAAATAGAGATCAGGATATAATGTGGCGGCAGTCAGCGTATACGATGAGGCAGGCGTACGCTGGAAGAAATGCCTGGATAAAAATATTGTAACGTGGGAAATATTCTGACAAGCGCAATACAGAACGCAGGAAACGTTATCTTAAGAGAAGCATCATAACGGGGGGCCGGCGACTCAATAACCATAATACCTTGAAACGCCATAACAAGAGAAGTATCGCAACCCGGGAACGCCGACTAATATTCCTGGGTAATTGACAAAGAATGGTTGATCCTTAAAATATTGATCTTATGCGCATCCTTATTTTTCTTTTGTTGCTCTGTTCCCTGCAGGGGTTTTCGCAGTGGAAAAATTATAAGCTCACGGAGAAAGGCGATACGCTGAACCGGATCGACAGGCAGGATAAAAAACAGGGAGAATGGGTGGTCCATTACGATAATGTGCGGGGCGAACGCGGATATGAAGAAGAGGGCGTATTTGTAGACGACCGTAAAGAAGGAGAATGGAGATTGTTCAGCCTGATGGGCGACCTGATCGGCATCGAACATTATCGTTGGGGATTCAAGGACGGTCTTTCCCAGTATTTTACTACCGACGGAAATCTGCGCTTAGAGCAGAACTGGAAGGCATTGAACCCGGATAAGCCCTATGATACCCTCATGGTGGAGGACGTCGATAAACTAAATGTTTACCGCGAGGTAGTGGTAAAGAACGAGGGCGCTTCACTGAAACATGGCGAATGGAAATATTACGACGCCGTCACCGGGATGGTCATGAAAACAGAGAATTATGTGTTGGGCAAATTGCAGTCTGACCGTTCTGCCGCAATAGCCGCCGAACCTGAGAAAAAGGTAGTAGAGAAACCCCGGGAAGTGCAGGAGTTTGAAAAGAAAAATGCCGGCAAGAAAAAGATCAGGTACCAGGACGGCAGCGCCTATTGATGGGTCTCGCAGGTCGTCAATTGGCGCGATTGCGCTGAAGCCTTGCGGAAACGGTAAGTGTGCGTCCCCCGCGCCTATGCAAACAGAAATGGCGCCTGCGGAGCCTCTGTGCGCCATTGCCTTGTCATCCGGTTGATCGCGGCCGGTCTGTCTTATTAAAAAAAGCGAACGCAGATAGGATAACATTTTTCGGGAGATCCTTATTATTTCTCCTCCGCCTGCATGGGGTTCAGGCCGGTTGATTGTCCCCGGGATTGTTGTTTCATTTTATAGAGCGTAAACCTCGAGGGCTCGTCGATCTTTCCCCAGCTATTGTTCGATTCGTCAATATCAGCCGTTTCCCGCATGGGGTCCAGCCGGATGGCAACCGCTTTTTTATCTTTCATAAATACCTTTGTCAGGTTGTTTTCATTATAACGCCAAACCTGCGCAGGGATGCGATCTGTTTCTTTGGTTCCATCCGCATAGGTCCATTCAATGATCAGCGGCATTACCAGTCCGCCTTTATTGCTGAAGCTCACTTCGTAAAAATGTTTGTCGGCAATGCGGCGCCGGGTTTCGGCAGACAGCGGCTCCAGGTAAGCGGGCGCGGTATAATTCACGGGTTTGCGGTCGACCGCGACCAATCCCCTGGCATATTTCCAGTAGAAGTCGCGAAGCGTGGAATCTTTATCGGTTTCAAAAACGATGTTTTTGTCTTCCCGGTTGCGGATCTTGGAGATATCGTCAAACTTAGGCAGTATTGGCGCCGGCGCCAATGCGCGTATAGTGGTTTCTGTTAGTCCTTCCCGGATCTCGGCGTCAGGATCGGCAATAAAGTATTTTACGGAATCGATAGCCATATCGCAGGCGTCGATACTATAGAACCAGCCTCTCCAGAACCAGTCCAGGTCTTCCGCGGTGGCGTCTTCGATGGTGCGGAAAAAATCGGCGGGCGTGGGATGTTTAAAAGCCCATCTCCTGGCATATTCTTTAAAGGCAAAATCGAACAGTTCCCTGCCCAGGATGGTCTCGCGCAGGATATTCAGGGCGGTAGCCGGCTTTGCATAGGCATTGGGCCCCAGGCCGATGATGTTTTCGGAATTGGTCATAATGGGTTCTAACTGGTCCTTTGGCAGCTTCATGTAATCGACGATGGCAAATGCCGGTCCCCGGCGGGTGGGAAACTTATTGTCCCATAGTTCCTCTGTAAGATATTCCAGGAAAGTGTTTAGTCCCTCGTCCATCCATGTCCACTGGCGTTCGTCGCTGTTGACGATCATCGGGAAGAAGTTGTGGCCCACTTCATGGATGACGACGCCGATCATGCCGTATTTTGTCGCTTCGCTATAGGTTCCGTCGGGTTCGGTGCGACCGTAGTTAAAACAGATCATCGGGTATTCCATTCCGTTAGCAGCCTCTACGCTCTGGGCCACAGGGTAAGGGTAGGGGATGGAGAACCGGGAATACGACCGGAGAGTATGGGCTACCGCCTTGGTAGAATAACGGCTATACAGTCCGTAAGCTTCCTTGCCATAAAAGCTCATGCACATGATCTTTTTGCCTTCTATATAAACAGGCATGGCGTCCCATACAAATTTCCTGGAAGAGGTCCAGGCAAAATCGCGCACATTATCCGCTTTAAATATCCAGGTTTTCTTTTGGCTGCTTTTCTTTTGTTCTGCGGATTTTGCTTCTGCCAGGGTTACTATTTCGAGGGGGGCTTTGGCAGACTGCGCCTTCTGCCAGCGGCTCATCTGCGTCGGGCTAAGCGTTTGCGGGTAGTTCTGGCATTCTCCTGTCGATCCCACCACATGGTCGGCGGGAACGGTAAGCTGTACGTTAAAGTTGCCGAAAGTAAGCGCGAATTCGCCGCGGCCGGTAAACTGATGATTCTGCCATCCCCGGTAATCGCTGTACACGCAAAGGCGGGGGTACCACTGCGACATGGTAAACAGGTAATTGCCGTCGCCGGGGAAAAATTCAAAACCGCCTCTTCCGCCCTGTGCCATCCTGTCGGATATCTTATAGTCCCAGTTTATTTTCAATATATATTTTTGCCCGGGTTTTAAAGGCGCGGGGAGATCAACGCGCATCATGGTTTTGTTGATGGTATAGGGCAGCGCTTTACCGGCTGCGTCGGTAAGCTTCCGGATATTGACGCCATATCCGTTATCGGTTTTTTGCTGCTCAAGGGAATTGATCTGCGCGTCGCCGACCTGGGGAGGAAGGGAGCCGCCGGTTTGATAATTGGCGTTTCGCAGGTTATTGTGTTCGTTCTCGTCCAGCTGAAACCAGAGATAGGAGAGGATATCCGGCGAGTTATTATAATAGGTAACGGTTTCGCTGCCGGAGAGGCGAAGGTTTTCTTCATCCAGCTCGCAGGCAATGGTATAGTCGGCCCTTTGCTGCCAGTACTTAGGGCCCGGCGCACCGCTGGCCGTACGGTATTCATTGGGGGAAGGCAGTATGGTTCCCAGTTGCTCGAATTTATTGCCGTGGTTGCTGTTCGGGTTATTGCGGATATCCTGCGCCTCTGTATTCGTAAAGATAAAGGCGGCGATAAAAAAACAGAACCATTGTTTCATTCGGATATGTTTTGTTTGTGCTTTGTACATACTTGTTTTTTATAGGCTTCAGCGAATATCAAGCGTTCAATAAGGGGTCATGCGTCGCCAAAGGCTTCGCCGGCGGCACGATGGACCGATGCATATGCATTGCCCGGCATCTCCAATGTTTTTTCGTCGTTCAGAAATGCTTCGCATTTTTCCTGTGTGATAAACTTTGTCATGCTGTGTTTTACTTTTACAAATTAGTTTAGAAAGGGATACGTTCCAGGGCCATGATCAGCGCAATCCCGGAAACGGCGCCGGATACGAATAATAAATATTCGCGGCGCGGAAAGTTTAACAGCCGGATGCAAATTACAGAAACAATCATAACTGACAGCACGATAAGCAACTGGCCCGCTTCGAGCCCGAGGTTAAAGGCCAGCAGCTGCGAAACGATATTGGCATCCTTGCCCATAAGGCTTTTCAGGTAATTGGAAAACCCCAGTCCGTGGATCAATCCAAAAAAAACGGCCAGGAAATAGATCATCGGCATGCGGGCGCGGAAGGTGAAATCTTTTTCAAACACGTTGGCAATAGCCGTGGCCAGTATGGAAACGGGTATCATGAATTCTATCCAGGCGGCAGAGAAGCGGATATGCTCGAGCACGCTTAAAGCCAGCGTGATGGAATGCCCGATGGTGAAAGCCGTTACCAAGACCAATACCTTTTTCCAGTCTTTATACGTATACCTGATGCATAAGGCGATAATAAACAGGATATGATCATACCCGTTAAGGTCTGCAATATGATCTTTTCCCAGTTCAAAAAACAGCCAGAAATCCGTCATGCGCAGCGATTAAAGTTTTATATAATGAAAGGTAAACGCGATCTCGTATTGTAGAATCGAACTCTTCAATTGATGAAAGTTTTTATGATGGAGCGTAAACCCGATCCGGAGCTTAACCGGAGTGGATGTATACGCCCGTTACAATGTTTATTTCCGCCTGAAATCCTCGGTAAATGATTAGGATGGGCTCAGAAATAAATAAGACCTTTGTAATATAAAAATTTCGCGGTATTCATGGCGGCAATCTTATATAAATGGTCGATTATTGTTTTGGCGGTTTTTGTACCTGTCAGGGATGGAGAAGGACAAACGCCGGTATTTTCTTCCGCGGAAGCCGCCATAAGGATCCAAAAAATGGTCCATCCGTTTTATGTCAGCGTTACCGAGATCAATTACAATAAAGCGAGCCGGAGTCTTGAGATCGCATTTAAAGCTTTTACCGACGACCTGGAGACCGCTCTGAAAAAAAAGTTTCAAACGCCTACGGATCTGCTGTCTTTGAAAGACAGGGAGCGGGCTTCGCGGCGGCTGGCCGAATATATTATGTCGCGCCTCGGGATCCGTATCAATGATAAGCCGGTATCTTTAAAGTTCCTGGGCTTTGAGCAGGAGCGGGAAGCGATCTGGAGTTACCTGGAGACCGAGCCGGCGCCCGAGCCGGGCAAGATAGAGATCGTCAATAGTATATTGTATGATTCGTTTGATCAGCAGATACACCTGGTGCATGTTATGGTGGATGGCAAAAGGAAAAGCGCGAAGCTGGCTTATCCCGCCGATCGTTTGCAGTTCGATTTTTAGCCTGTTCACAAAGGTCGCAGGCAAATTGTGGGCTTTGACGCTAACCCAATCCCGGCAGGCGCGAAAGGGGGGTGGGCGTCTTCCGGGATGCATCAAACTAATATAAATTGCACTTATTGAGTGCGGTTTTAGTATTTTTCTGCACTATATAAGTGCAAAAATCAAGCGCGTATTTCTCATGAGGTGATTGTATCGTCAATTTCTGATTTTCAGATCAATGACCTGAGTTTTGAAATTGGCGGAAAGAGCAAAACAAAAAAACAGATTCAAGGGGTTAAGAATGCTTTCGTTCTTAAAGACGATATTGAAATCGGCTATATGAACACTATTCCACTCTGGCATTTTGGAATGATGTACTAATTTTTTTAAATTCCTACTCTGCAGAAGAGACGCTATGCGTTTGCATCAGCCGCCAGGATTTACTCCATGTTTTCCTTGATCTCTTCGGAGATATGCACCAGTACTTTATCGATCCGCTGGGCGTCCATGTCGATGATCTCAATATGGAATCCGCCCCATTCCAGGCTATCGCCGGTTTTGGGAATGCGTTTCAACTGGTGGAGGATAAAGCCGGCGAGGGTATCGAATTCCTGTTCGCCCTCGTTCATCCATTCAGTCTTTTCGAAGCGGCTGAGAAAATCATAAAAAGGGATCTGGGCGTCGACAAGAAAACTGCCGTCTTCCCGTTCCAATATCTGGTAATCGTCAATATTCTGTTCAGGGAGATCGCCTACGATCGCTTCAAGGATATCATTGAGGGTGATCATACCCAGAAGGCTTCCGTATTCGTCGATGATAAAGCAGGAGTGGACCTTGGATTGTTTGTATTTCTCCAACACCTGGTAAGGCGTATTGTTTTCCGGGACGTATAGGGGCGGCTGCATCAGCTCGTTGAATTTCATCAGGTCCTTTGCAACGAACAGGTCTTTGATGGAAACCACTCCTTTTATATTGTCGATCTGCCCGTCGCAGACGGGATAGACAGAATGCGGTTCCGCCGTGATCTTTTGCCTGACGGTCGTGTCGTCGTCATTTACGTCGAACCAGATCATATCGCTTCTGTGCGTCATCAGGGAGGTAATGGTGCGGTCGCCCAGGTGAAAGACCCTTTCGATGATCTCCTGCTCCGCTTCTTCGATAGCCCCCTGTTCGGTCCCTTCGCTGATGATGGCTTTGATCTCTTCTTCCGTGACCTGGTTGTCCTTTGTCTGGATATTCAGCAGCTTTACGATCAAAAAAGTGGATTTTGTCAACAGCCAGATAAAGGGATGCGTGGCGATACTGATAAGGCGCATGGGGCGGGCCATGAACTTGGCAATGCGTTCGGGATGCGCGAGGCCGATCCTTTTGGGCACCAGTTCGCCCAGGATCATCGAAAAATAGGTGATCACGATCACGATAATGGCTGTAGCAAGACCGCTGCTATAAGGTTGGAGCAGTTCGAACCGATTAAGAAAAACAACAAAATCAGCCTTTATTTTCTCGCCAGACAAGATACCGGTCAGGATGCCGATCAGGGTAATGCCTATTTGTACGGTTGATAAAAAGGTATCGGGATGATTGGCCAGTTTTAACGCCTCCCTGGCTTGTTTATCGCCTCTGTTTGCCTGGGCTTCGAGCCGCGCCCTGCGCGAAGAAACCAGCGCAATTTCAGCCATTGAGAACAGACCGTTTAAAAGGATCAATCCAAGGATCAGAAAAAATTCTTCCATTTATGTTTTTAATTTATCTCAGCCAACTGCTACAATTTACCAATTTAGCGGGTAATTGACTGTCAATTTTTCATAGGAATGCGGTTGTTTTCAACAGCAG
>JAEUVR010000337.1 GCA_016786785.1 Chitinophagaceae bacterium | reverse complement strand
GCCTCCTTAAAAGATGAAATAAAAAACAGGTTATAATTCCTTTCCCAAAGGAATCATTTTAAAACAAAACAGCAAAGGTTTCCCAAGGGATAGGAAACCGCATAAATTATGGCATTTCCACCCAGACAACCGCGCGGTAATTTCAACCCGCGTTTCAGAAAAGAACAACAGCAGGAACATAGAACAAACCACATGATTCGCGTACCGAACGTGAGGTTGGTAGGCGACAATGTCGAGGTAGGCGTTTATCCTACCCAGGAGGCATTGAGGATGGCTCAGGAACAGCAGCTTGACCTGGTGGAAATTTCGCCTCAGGCTGATCCCCCTGTTTGCAAGATCATCGACTATAACAAATTCCTTTACGAGAAGAAGAAGAAGGAAAAGGAGATGAAGGCCAAGAGTAAATCGGCTGAAGTAAAAGAAATCCGTTTTACTCCGGGCACTGACGACCATGATTTCGATTTTAAATCCAAACACGCTGAAAGCTTCCTGAAAGAAGGCAACAAGGTTAAAGCTTATGTCCAGTTCAAGGGAAGAGCCATCATGTTCAAGGAAAGAGGCGAACTGCTGCTGCTTAAATTCGCAGAACGCCTTGCAGAGGTAGGCCAGCCCGAATCCCTGCCTAAAATGGAAGGGAAAAGGATGCTGATCATCTTTGCTCCCAAAACTTCGAAGAAAAAACCTTCCTGAGATAGCGTACAGGCAGGTCCGGAAGCGTTGTAGATGATGGGAGACACATAGCCCTGAGCTCATCCAGCTCCTTCGCAGGACCGAAGCATTGTAGATGACGCGGGGGCCGATACAAGCGGCAGGTTAATGAACTATCAGTAGCATGTTCAAGATATTCAATTACTTATTCTTTGTATTGTTCATCGTTTGCGCGTTCTTGCAGTACAACGACCCAGACCCCTATATCTGGATGCCCATCTACCTCTTTGGCGCTGTTATGTGCTGGTTCGCAGCCCGAAACAGGTATTTCCCGCGTATTTATTTAGCCGCGATAAGCGTATTCTGCTTCTATGCCCTGTACTTGTTTTTTACCGACGATGGAGTAAAAGATTGGATAGTTGAACACCAGGCAGAAGATATTGCCGCCTCTATGAAAGCGGAGGCTCCCTGGATCGAAGATACAAGGGAGTTTTTCGGATTATGCATTATCATGTTTGTATTGGCGCTTAATTATTTCGTCCTTCGATCATCGGAACGAAAGAAAAATTATCAAAAACTTCCTCGCTAAGCGAGCCGTCTGCGTTTTTCGTAATACGCAACATTTGCTGAACTCCTCCTTCTCCCACCGGGATAACCATTTTCCCGCCAGTTTTTAATTGCGCTGTCAGCTTTGGAGGAATAAAAGGCGCGGCGGCGGTAACAATGATCTTATCAAAAGGCGCAAAAGTCGGCAAGCCTTCGTATCCATCGCCATAAAAATATTTAATATTCAGGTATTTACCGCGCAGGATGAATTTGCGGTGTTCGTCAAATAATTTTTTCTGTCTTTCAATGGTAAACACCTGGGCGCCTATTTCAGCAAGAACGATAGCCTGATATCCGCTGCCCGTGCCAATTTCCAGTACTTTTTCATAGGGTTTTAACTCAAGCAACTGCGACTGGTAGGCGACGGTGTAAGGCTGCGAGATGGTTTGTCCTTCCCCGATAGGCAGGGCCCTGTCTTCATAAGCCGCTTTGTCGAAGGCAGAGTCAAGAAAAAAATGCCTGGGAACGGCATTGATCGCATCCAGGACAGATTCATTTGAAATACCCTTTTGTTTTAATATATCCACCAGTTGTTTTCTCAGTCCTTTGTGGCGGTAGGTATCTTCGTATTTTCGCATAAGGCAGACAAAGATATTAAATGAAAAGGCGGGGGCGCCATAACGGTCAATAAAAACTTTTAACTACTTTTGCAGCGCTAAAACAGCATTGGTCCGGTAGCTCAGTTGGATAGAGCAACTGCCTTCTAAGCAGTAGGTCATTGGTTCGAATCCAATCCGGATCACAAGCCTTTCGGCGAAGCCGGAAGGCTTTTTTGTGAATGAGTATTGAAGCTTGCTTTCAAGGCGAATGAACAAAAATGCCGCCGCCCGGCTCATTTTGCTTTCTTGTGCTTATTGGCGCGGCCGTTGTATATAGGATTCACAATAATGGAAAACTTGTACCTGTCGCCGCGATAGAAGGATTTTTCAATCTCGATCACCTGGTTGGTTTTGCATAAAATAACGCTGTCCAGGATAAAGACGGGAATGGGAGATGCGATGCCAAATTTATTGTTTTGCGCTTCCGGCGACAATATATCCACGCTCAACGTTTGTTTTACATCTGTAATTTTCAACTGGTAAGTTTCCTCATACGTTTTAAAGTAAGAGATCTCCGTAGATAAATGATCTATTTTGGGGCATAATTCAAGCGAAATATATTTTATTTCATCCTTGATCAGTTCGTCATCGGCATACCTGAGCTGGTGGATCTTTAATACGGGCCCCTCTATAATAAAATGTTTATTGCTTACTTCTGTTGAAACGCCGCCTTTTAAAATTGTTTTTTCCAGGATAATATCTTTAGGATTAAATCCTTCTGCCGTCAGGTAATCATGAAATCCTCTGCGGCTCGCATCCAAAGACCCAAGCGTACGCAACAACTGGTGTTCCGGAGTGCGATTCAATACAAAAGTGCCCTTGCCTTTTATTCTTCTTCCCCAGCCCTCCAATTCTATTTGCGATAACACTTTTCTTGCAGTGGTATTGCTTATTTTATACTTTTTAATCAGCTCGTTCTCGGATGGCACTTTATCTCCCGGTAATAATTCGCCTGATTTTATATTCTCAATAATACGTTCGCTTAATTCAATAAATTTTGCCTTCATTTTAAATTTTTATTATTCAGCCGCTGGCGCTTGATCAAGCGACTTACAGGAGCATCTCCCAGGCATATTCTTGAATGAAAACTGCTTCAGAAAATGCTCTTAATGAACCCTGTAAAGCTATACAGGAATGCCGGGAAATAAAAATTAATGCGCGAAAAAGGCATTGTAAATGCCTTTTAGGAAAGAAATAATATTTTTTGGAGAACCTGGTTTTTTACTTTAAGTTTGTTTTAACTTACTTAGTGCGTTAAGTTGAATTAAGGTTTAGCGTTAATATGTTAAAAATATTAAATCCTTAGAACGTTAATGACTCGTAGAAATCATAGACAGTTCGTTGAAAGCCCCTGATAAGCCCGCAACCGGATCGATCGGGATATCAAAGGGACTATTTTGCATAACAAATTGAAAATCAAATTATTTAGGCGCAGCGCTAATGAAAAAGCATATTAACTGGATCATTCTGATATTCCTGTTTGTCGCCACCGGGTTAAGTTTTTTAGACAGGCAGGCGCTCTCTATGACCATTATCAAGATCCAGCAGGAATTTGGTCTTTCGGATGTTCAATACGGCATCGCGAACGCTGGTTTCCTGATAAGCTATGCATTGATGTTTACCATTGGAGGCAGGCTGATGGATTCCATTGGCGGAAAAATAGGGATGGCGCTTTCCGTAGCGCTTTGGTCGGTAGCCTGCGGCCTGCATGGCGCGATAACCGGGTTCTACCAGTTAGTGGTCTTCAGGTTTTTGCTGGGCGCCGGAGAAGGAGGCTGCTTTCCAGGCGCGGCTAAAATAGTCTATGAATGGTTCGATGAAAAAAGGAGAGCCATGGCCAATGGGATCGCCATTGGCGGTTCAGCCATTGGCGCGGTTGCCGCTCCTCCCTTGGTAATCCTTGCTTCTACCCATTTTGGCTGGAGATCAAGCTTCATCATTGCGGGAGCCGTAGGTATAATCTGGGTAGCGCTTTGGCTTTGCATCCCATGGGGCGAGCGGAGTTTTAAGCGTAGAAAGCTTCCATCTGAACCCGGTTTCAGGCCAATACCTTTTCTGACAATTTTAAAAAATAAAGAAGCGCGCGTTTTTATACTGATAAGGTTTCTGCTGGATCCGGTAGTGTACTTCATCATGTTCTGGGCGCCTAAGTATCTGAATGAACAGCGCGGTATTCCATTTGAAGGAATCGGAAACCTGTTTTGGATTCCTTTTTTAGGCCTTGGAATATCCAATATTATAGGCGGATGGTGTTCCGACAAGCTTTTGAAAAGAGGAGCGTCCATTAACACGGCCCGTAAAACCGTTATGGGAGCAGCCGCATTGGTTACGATCTCCGCTTCATTTATTGCCTGGGTTTCATCGGCAGAAATGGCCGTAGCCTTAATGACACTGGCGATGATCGCCCATGGATTTTGGATCACTAATTACATAACGGCTATCTCGGATATTTTCGGGGCAAACGGAACGGCAACCGTAGTGGGGCTTTCAGGCACTGCGGGCGCTATCGCAGGGTTGCTGATCAACCCGCTGATCGGGTATATCGTCCAGGCTTACTCCTACACGCCGATATGGGTTACAGTGGGGTTTATGTATCCCGCGGCCTTTATGATCCTAATCCTTTTTATCCCTAAAATACGAATGATCAATTTTCCAATAGCCGCTAATAAAATTTGACGGGGTTAATAATAACGGTTTAAACTAGAAAACAAGTGAAAGGTCAGACTCAACACAAAAAAGAAACTATTCCCAGGATCGGGGTTTTCGGAGTGGGGTATTTTAAATACTGGAGCCAATTTGAAGGACTGCTGGACGGAATGAAAGAGAAGCAATCCGTTTTCATTGAAAAGTTAGGAAAGGGCAATGTGAAAGTAGAAACGGTCGACTTTGGATTGATAGATAATGTTCAAAGCGCTTATGAACTTGTTCCCCGGCTAATGGCGGCTAATCTCGATCTCATCTTTTGCGATATGCTTACCTATGCCACCTCCAGCACATTTGGCGTTATCATTAAGAGTATAAACGTTCCCATAGTATTGGTCGCCTTACAACCCAACAGCGCGCTCGACTACAAGAACGCTTCTACTTACCAGCAGTTGTACAATGATGATATCTGCGCGCTGCCTGAATTTGCCGGGGTAGCCGTAAGAATGGGCAAAACGATCCCGGATATGATCATTGGAACATTGTATAACGACCCGGGAGCAGATATGGAAATAGAAAGCTACTGTAGAATCGCCAGGGTGTTACACGATCTTAAAACGGCGAGGATCGGTCATATCGGTCATCCTATAGAAGCTATGCTTGATATGCATACGGATGCCACCATGATCACAGCTCATTTTGGGGCGCATATTATTCAGTGTGAAGCGCATGAGATCGTTGCGCAATATAAGAAAGCGACTAATGGGGATGTGCATTCGCTACAAGACAATATTCTTGATTTCTTCGATACGCCCGATCCCGTATCAGATCCTATATCGGAAAAATTAAAAGAATCCGATTTAGCCACTTCTGCGAGAGTTGCGGTGGCGCTGAAAAGGTTTGTCGAT